>SKQU01000026.1 GCA_007118855.1 Spirochaetaceae bacterium | reverse complement strand
TCGACCCGATGGTGTTGATCTCCCGGTTCATCTCCTGACAGAGGAAATCGAGCCTCTTGCCGACCGGGCCACCACCGGCCCCCATCGTCCGGAAGCTTTCGAGATGCGCGGTCAGTCGCACGATCTCCTCGTTGATACTGAAGCGGGTCAGCTGAACCGCGACCTCGGCAAGCATTCGCGACTCCTCTACTCGATCGCCGAGCACCTCCGCAAACCGGTCGCCCAGGTTGGCCTTCACCTGGCGGTCGATCTCGTCCGCATGGCCGGCGATCCGGTTCACCACCGTCTCGACGCGCGCGATCTGGCGTTCCACGTCGCGGGCGAGCCGCGCCCCCTCCTCCCTGCGTATCGCGGCGAACCGCTCGAGCGCCTCACTGAGCAGCGGCTCGACGATCGCCCAGTACCGCTCGCGGTCCTGTGCGCGCTCGCTCTTGATCACGCCCTCCAGCCCCAGCACGTGCTCGAGCGCCACCGGTTCGTCGATCCCCGCGGCCTCCCGTAACTCATTGAGCGCGGCGAGGTAACCGCTGAGCGCCTTGCGGTCTACGCTCACCGCGAGGTCTTCCTCCAGCTCCCGCAGGCGAACGGTGACATCCACCCTTCCGCGCGCCGCGGTCGCGGTGATCCGCTCGCGAATAGCCGGCTCGAGCGGACTCAGGCTGCCCGGCAGCGACAGGTTTATGTCGAGATAGCGGTTGTTGACCGACTTCACCTCAACCGAGGCGGTAACCGTCTCATCGGTCCGCTCGCAATGAGCATAACCGGTCATACTGATCACCGGGTCACCCCCTCGGTGAGCCGCTCGATGACCCTGGGCCCGAGCCGCCAGTTGTTCCCCGCACCCATGGTCAGGAACAGATCGCCCGGCTTGAGAATTCGTTCGATCAGTGGCTCGGCATCGAGAACGCCGGGAACGTAGTGCACCCGGGCATGGTGCCGGTGCGCGGCGACCGCGAGGGTCTCTCCGGTCACGCCTCCCGGGTTCTCTTCTCGCGCGGAGGCGTAGATGTCGTGCAGAATGAGCACGTCAGCGGCCGACAGCGCGCGGGCGAACTCGTCGAGCAGCGCGACGGTCCGCGAGTAGGTATGCGACATGAAGCTCACCACGATCCGGCGGTTCGGGTAGAAGGTCCGTATCCCGGCGATCGTCGTCGCGATCGCCGTCGGGTGGTGCGCGTAGTCATCCAGGACGAGGATTCCTCCAGCCTCGCCGACGACCTCGCTGCGGCGCCGCGTCCCGCGGAACCCCGCGAGCGCCCGTGCGGCCGCCGCCGAGATCCGGGCGGGCGGTTCCGCGTCCTCCGTCCAGGACGCGACGGTGCTCACCACCTGAAGCGCGCCCGCGGCGTTCTGCGCGTTGTGATCACCGGGCACGTGAAGCTCATACGGCACCCCGTTCAGCTCGAGCTCCAGCGCGCCGGCGCGCCGCGAGGTAATGGCGACGGCGCCCGCGCCGTCGGCCGAGAGACCGTAGGGAACGAGCGTGAGATCGGGACGGTCGCTACCGACCGCCTCGGCCACACGGGTGGCGCCGGCGTCGTCTGCGCAGTAGATCAGGGTCCCGCCGGGATCGAGGCGATGCGCGAACTGCACGAAGGCGAGCTCTATGTCTGCAGCGTCGCTGAAGTAGTCGAGGTGATCGGGTTCCACGGATGTGATCAGGACGGCCCGCGGTGAGAAACTGAGGAAGTGGCGACGGTACTCGCAGGTCTCGGCGACCAAGAACTCGTCTCCTGCTGTGAGCGTCGCGCGGCCGCCGAGATTCGGAAGCGCGCTGCCGACGAGCACGGTGCCCTTGAGTCCGAGTTCCTGGACGATGCAGGCGACCAGCGCCGTCGTCGTTGTCTTGCCGTGAACCCCGGCGATACCCACCGACGGAACGCGCCGCGAGAGCGCACCCAGAACGTCGGTATACGACATGAGGGGGATACCGATCCGGCGTGCCTCGACCAGTTCGGAATGCCGCTCGGGGTCGTAGGCTGCCGAGTAGACGACGAGATCCGGGACCGGCCGGGTGTTCTCCAGGTTCGCTCGATCAAAGCCCTCGTGCCACGTGATCCGTGCCCGGGCGAGGAGCGCGTCGGTATAGAAGGTCTCCTCTACGTCCGATCCGGTGACCCTCACCCCGCGGGCAACGAGAATCTCGGCGAGCGCGGCCATTCCCGTGCCCTTGATGCCGACCATGTAGACGTTGAGCCCGGCGAGCTGGGCAGGAAGAGCGGGCGCGGACATGGCGCCATCATAGTCTATTCCCGTACCTTGGAACAGCTTATGACGTGTCGTAGGGGCCGTCACGGAGATCAGTCGTTCTTTGGCAGGTAGACCGACGGTTGGGCCTTCCCGTACCCGCTGTCGCGCACGCTCGCGGCCGCCTCATCGTGCAACTCGGCAAGGGGCTGGGGATTGGGCGTGTAGTCGCGCGATATGCCCGGGCTCAACTCACGTCGCCACTCGTACTTCTGGAACTCGTCTTCAACCTGGATACGCTTGCGAATCGTGAAGCGGGGTTTGCGGCTCTTGTCGTCCACGAGAATGGCGAACGCTCCTCTGCCGATGTAGACGATCCGCTCGTTCTCGCCGACCGACTCCTCTTCCTCGAGGCGCCGCACCATCGAGTCGAAGTTCGCCGGTCTGCCGGTCTCCGGATCGGCGACGGCCGACAGGATGTCAGAGATCGGCTCACCGGTGACGGGATCCGGATCGTACTCGCGCTTGGGCACGGGAGGAGGCATGAAATGCTTCTCAGGATCGAAGCTCCGCCGACGCTCGGTCGTCTTCGAAGACCTCTTCTGCTGCTGGTCGTTCTTCTGCTGCCGGTCGCCCCGCTTGCGGGAGCGCCCCCTGCCGCTTCGTCGTGCCACCTTGGCGTTCCTTTCCCTGATCGTTACCTTCCAAAGGATACCAATGGCGCCCGATCAAGATCAAGCAGCCGGGCGATCGCGTGGGCACCGCGTGCGACACGCCGTGCGGGTGCTGGCGACCGCCCCCGTCTGGCTCTACCAACACGTCATCTCTCCCGGTCTGCCGCCTCACTGCATCTACAACCCGACCTGCTCGCACTATATGCGTGACGCGATCCTCAAGCACGGGCTGCTCGGCGCCCTTGCCGGGCTTCTGCGAGTCCTTCGGTGCGCCGGTGGGCTGTTCACCGGAGGCGAGGACCCGGTTCCCGACCGCCTCACGGCAGGCTACCTCCTGGGCAGCTACCGTCACTTCCTGCGTCGTCGAAAACGGTAGCCCTTTACTCTTTGCCGACAGTGATTGTATTCATAGTGGCAATTCAGGTAGGTGTATGGCAGCAAAGAAACTGGTAATCGTAGAATCGCCGACCAAGGCGCGCACAATCAAGCGGTTCCTCGGCTCGGACTATCACGTCGAGGCAAGCATAGGGCACATCCGCGATCTCCCTCAGCGCGCCTCGGACATCCCCCGAAAGCTCAAGGGGCTCGACTGGGCCAGGCTCGGCATCGATGTGGAGAACGACTTCAGCCCGTTCTACATCACTCCGCGCGACAAGGCCAAGATCGTGCGTGAGCTGAAGGACCGCCTGAAGGATGCCGACGAGGTGCTCCTGGCTACCGACGAAGACCGTGAAGGCGAGAGCATCTCGTGGCACCTCGTCGAGGTGCTGAAGCCGAAGGTCCCGGTACGTCGTATGGTGTTCCACGAGATAACCCGCACGGCGATCGAACACGCCCTCGAGCACGGTCGACCCATCGACATGAACCTCGTGAACGCCCAGGAGACGAGGCGGATCCTCGACCGGCTCTACGGCTACACCTTGAGCCCGCTCATCTGGAAGAAGATCGCCTACGGGCTGTCCGCCGGTCGCGTGCAATCGCCGGGTCTGCGCCTGATCGTGGAGCGGGAACGCGAGCGGATAGCCTTTCGCAAGGCCGTCTACTGGGACCTGCGGGCCCAACTGCAGCGTTGCGCGGAGGAGGCGGGCGACACCGAACCGCCGTTTGACGCCCGGCTCGAGTCGGTGGGCGGCACTCGAGTGGCAGGCGGCAGGGACTTCGACGCGATAGACGGGAGCGTGCTCAAGGATCGCGACGTCGTGGTCCTCGACGAGGCTGCGGCGAAGAAACTCGCCGACGACATACGGAATCGGGAGTGGACCGTCCGGTCGCTCACGGAGAAGCAGTTCAGCTCACGTCCGGCGGCTCCCTTCATCACCTCGAGCCTTCAGCAGGAGGGCAACAGGAAACTGCGGCTCTCGGCCCGTGATACGATGCGCACCGCGCAGCGCCTCTACGAGAGAGGGTTCATCACCTACATGAGGACCGACTCCCCCGCCCTGTCCCAGGAAGGCCTGACCGGGGCGAGATCGAGTGTCAGCGAGCTCTACGGCGATGAGTTCCTCTCGGCCGAACCGCGACGTTTCGCCGCGAACAGTCGCGACGCCCAGGAGGCGCACGAGGCGATCCGCCCCGCCGGTGAGCGGTTCGTCCATCCCGACGACACGGACCTCGAGGGCAAGGAACGCTCGCTCTACGAGCTTATCTGGAAACGCACCCTCGCGAGTCAGATGGCGGAGGCGCGAAAATCCTCGGTAACTGCCAAGATAGAAGTAGGCGATGCGGTGTTCACCGCCACCGGCACACGGATTCTGTTCCCCGGGTACATCCGGGTCTACGTTGAGGGGAAGGACGACCCGGAGGCCGCGCTCGACGACAAGGAGACCTTTCTCCCTGAGCTGCGCGAGGGCCAGACGCTCCGTGTGGCCGCCCTCGAGAGCGTGTTCCACGAGACCAAGCCGCCGGCACGCTACACGGAAGCAAGCCTGGTCCAGCGGCTCGAGAAGGAAGGCATCGGTCGCCCGTCGACCTATGCGTCGATCATCAGCGTGCTCTTCGAGCGCGGATACATCCGAAAGCAGGGCAACGCCCTCGTCCCCACTTTCACCGGCTACGCGGTCATGCAGCTGCTCGAACAGCACTTCCACTACCTGATCGAGTACAGCTTCACCTCCGAGATGGAGGCGGCACTTGACGAGATCTCGTACGGGGAGCGGGACCGACTCGACTATCTTCGCGGTTTCTACTGTGGCGGGAACGGTCTGAAGCAGCGCGTGGACGAGCGCGAGTCGGAGATCGAACCCGAGGAATGCCGCAAGGTGTCGCTGCCGCAGCTGAAGTCGGTCCCGAACATCAGGATCGGCAAGTTCGGTCCGTACGTCGTCGAACAGATCGACGGGCAGGAGATCCACGCGTCCATCCCGGAGGAAATCGCGCCGGCCGATCTGACCGAAGAGGATGTCAGGGAGATCATTGAGATCCAGAAGAACGGTCCCGTGCCCATTGGGCATCACCCTGACAGCGGGGAGCCCATCTTCTCGCTCGTGGGGCGATACGGGCCGTACCTCCAGCTCGGTGAGAAGACCGAGGAGAACCCAAAGCCAAAGCGGGCCACCCTGCCGAAGGAGGCCTCTCCAAAGGAGGTGACGGTGGCGGAGGCGGTCCGGCTCCTGAGCCTGCCCCGTACCCTTGGAGTCCACCCGGAGACGGGGACGCAGATCGTGGCCAATAACGGGAGATTCGGCCCCTACATCGTGCACGACGGGGACTTCCGAAGCCTGAAGGGCGAGGACAACGCGTACGATATAGATCTCGACCGGGCACTGGAGATCCTTGCTGAGCCCAAGCGTGGCCGCGGACAGTCGCGCGTACTCAAGGACCTGGGAACGGACCCGGGTTCAGGGAAGCGAGTAGCGATTCACGACGGGAAGTACGGGCCGTACATCAAGGTGGGCAAGAAGAATATCACGCTCCCGGAGGAGCGGCGCAGCGGTGAGGAAATCGAGAAGATCGACGTGACGACGGCGCTGAAGATCGCGAAGGAATCCGGCAAGCTGTAGCCGGAGGCCCGGGATGAGATCAGGTGACGTCTTTGAGCTGCAGGTCGTGCTTCTTCAGATAGGCGAGCAGCCCGACCTTGCTGATTGAACGCAGGGCGCGCGTGGATACCGTAAGGCGTACAAATCGTCCGAGCTCCGGCACGTAGATCCGTTTCTTTCGGATATTCGGCAGTTGCATCCGCCGCGTCTTGTTGTGAGCGTGCGAGATATTGTTCCCTGAAAGCGGCTTCTTACCGGTGATCGTACATTTCCTGGCCATACACTCCTGCCTTGGTAGAGATAAGATATAGTAAAGCCCGATCCGCGGGTCAAGACCGGGCGTCGCCTTTGTCGCCGACGCCGCGCCACTCGTCGCGAAGCATCGCCAGCCGCAGGTGATCCTCCCAGACGCCCTGGATGAGTATGAGCGCGCGGGCACACCCCTCGTCACGGAACCCGAGGTGCTCGAGGAGCGCGCGGGACGGCCGATTGCGCGGCATGACGGTCGCCTCCATACGGTGCAGATCCATCGTCGTGAAGGCGTGCGTGATCACCGCGGCGAGCGCCTCCGTCATGTAGCCCCGTCTGGCGTACCTCGCGTCGATCTTGTACCCCACCTGGCAGCTCTTCAACGAGCCGCGCTCGATTGACGAGAGGGCGAGCGACCCGATGATCGGCAGGTCTGCCCGGCTCGTGCCGCGGCCCTCGCGCAGCAGAAGCCAGAGGTGGAGCTTCGAATCCGACCGGGCTTCCAGGCGCAGCACCCGCCGCTGCATCTGTGCGGTGAAGTACTCACCGTTCCTGTACGGCTCCCACTGCCGGTGAAAATGCCAATTCTCGTGGTGAAATCGTGCGACCCGCTGTGCATCGCGCGGCGGCAGATCCCGCACCATAAGGCGGTCAGTCGCCAGCCGTACTCCCTTCATGTCGCCCATGGTACCACGAAACCGCTTGCCAGGCGGCGATCACGGCAGCCGTCTCGGTGCGAAGAGTACGCGGGCCGAGAGTGCACGGCGAGAAGCCGTGCGCCAGGAGCAGCTCGACCTCGCGGTCACTCCACCCCCGCTCCGAGCCGACCGCGACGGCGGCCCATCGCGCGCCCGCGGAGACGGATTCGCGGCCGAAATGCGCAGCCCCCTCGCGCTGATGGAGCACGAGCCGTCGGGAAAGCGGGGAACGCAGCAGACTCACGGCCGTTTCCAGCGAACGGGCCCTCTCGAGCTGCGGCACGAGGGTTGAGCCGCCCTGTGAAGCGCCCTCGAGCATGGGCGTGCGTGTGTCGTCCCAGAGGGTGGAATCGAAGTAGCTGCGCTCACCGAGCTCCGTGGCGACAACCAGCACGCGCGCCGGCCCTATCGCCGCCAGATCCCGGAGCAACCGCCTGAGAACGATCGGGCGAGGGTGACCGAGCAGGATCTCCACCGGAGGCAGTGCCGGCGGGTCGAGAGACGGCTCGAAATCGAGCTCCAATCCCCCTGCGGCCACCCGGACGATCCGGGCGATGCCGATACGCCCGCCGATTTCTCCGGCGCGGACCCTGTCGCCGGGGCCGAGTCGCAGCACCCGGCGGATGTGCCTCGTCCGCACATCGCGGGGCCCGAGGACGCGCTCGTCCGGCTCAAGCAGGAGGAGATTCACCGGCAATCTGGTTGGACGCGAAATACCTGCTGATCCGTTCGAGCGGGATGGGGCCGACCCGGAGCAGATTCTGCAGGAGCAGTCCGTCTATGCTCGAGAGAATGATGCGCGACACGGTCGCGAAGTCGGTCTGCGGCTCCATGATCTGCCGCAGGCCTTCCGCGATCAGCTCGAGCCATCGATCGTACTCCTCGGTGAACCGCAGACGCAGTGACTCGTGGTTCCCGCTGAGGGCCTCCTGGATCAGGTAGAAATGGATATAGCCGCGGGTCTCCGACTTCAGAATCGTCTCCACGACCATCTGGAGCACCCGTTCAGCACCCTCTTCGCGTCCGTGCCCCGCGATCCACGAGCGGATCGAGGTGGTGATATGGTCCATATGGCGCACGCTGATGTCGAAGACCAGATCACCCTTCGTCGGGTAGTAGTAGTAGAGCGTGCCCTTGCTGATCCCGGCTTCATCGGCAATGTCTGCAAGGCTGGTGTTGGCAACCCCTTTCTCGATGATCAGCTTCGCCGCCGCGCGGATGATCCTCTCGCGGTTGGCGCTCTTGCGTCCCACCTTGTCGTTCATGGCTCCCCGGTCCTTCGTCGGAAAGTATCTCCGGGCCCCGCGGCAGTTGTCAACCGGCCGAATTGGTTGTAGTAGTTGTCCATGCGCGCTGTGTATCTGGGAAGGGACAAGGTGATCGCTGGTGTATGCAGCGGGCTGGCCGATGCCATGGGCATAGAGCCCATGCCGGTTCGTGCAGGATTCGTGCTGCTGGGACTGGCGGCCGGCGCAGGCATCATCGTGTACGTCATCGCGATGCTCGTGCTTTCTGAGCGTCCAGATCGTATTGACGACCTCGAGCCTTACCCGCAGAATACGCACAATGACACGCAGTGAGATCAACCGCTATATCGTCGAGGCGAAGGAGTTCTTCGCCTCCATGCGCTTTCACCTCCCGCCGTGGGCATTCTGGGAGCCGGACGAATGGAGGCGCAGGTCGTCATCCTGCGGTCGAATCGTGCGGCACAAGCTCGGGTGGGACGTCACCGACTTCGGGGGAGGCCCCTACCTGGAGCGCGGGCTGCTGCTTTTTGCCATGCGCAACGGAGAGGCCGGCGATCCGATCCGCCCCTACGCGGAGAAGATCATGATCGTCCGCGAGAACCAGGAGACGCCCTTTCACTATCACTGGAACAAGACCGAGGACATTATCAACCGGGGAGGCGGCCGCCTCGTCCTCGAGCTCTACGGCGCCACCGACGACGACGAGTTCTCGGATGAGCCGGTGACCGTGTCGGTCGACGCGATCGACCGCACCGTCGACGCCGGCGGGACCGTCGTGCTCGAACCGGGGGAGAGCATCACCCTCGTGCCGCGACTCTACCATCGGTTCTACGGAGAACCCGGATCAGGCCTCGTCCTCACCGGCGAGGTGAGCAAGGTCAACGACGACGAGACGGACAATCGCTTCTACACGCCGCTCGGCCGGTATCCGGAGATCGAGGAGGACGAGAAGCCGGTTCATCTGCTCGTGTCGGACTACGAGCGGTACCTGGAAGCGTGAGATGCGACCGACCCGCCGCACGGTCTGGTGGCTCGCCCTCCTGGCTCTCCTGACCGCGGGGTCCGCGCGGCTCGCGGCGGACGAGCCGCCGGCGGCGCTCACGCCGGCCGAAGAGCAACTGGCGTCACTTCGCGCGGCGTGGCACGACAGACCACTCGTGAGCCTGACGGCCGGTGAGATCGGCACGGGTCTGGACCTGATGTCGGTCGCGGGGCAGGAGCGTGCCCACGTCCATCGCTCGGCGGTTTCGTCGTGGATCGCCCCCGGGCTCGGTCACTACATCAACGGCGAGCGGGGGGCCTCGGTCGTCTTCGCCGCCGCGGACCTCGCGCTCGGCGTGATGAGCGCAATCCTGGTCGCGAGGCTGTTGCCGCCGTCGGTGCAGTCGCGCAACCTGAACTACCTGCAGAGCAGCTGCGACGCGATCAGAACGCGCTGGCGGTCGCTCACACCGGCCGAACTGATCCCCGCGACCGTCGTCGGCGTCTCGTCGGCCCTGCTGAGTCTGACGGTCCGCTCTCTGGCGGCCGCAGACGCCCGCCGGGCGGCTCTCGACGCGCTGGGCCGCGGGACCGTTGCCTTCGGGCCGCGACCCGTGGGACTCCCGCCCCTCACCCCATCGCAGCCCACACCTCAACCTTGCTCTTCACCCGCCGAATGACCTCGTCGGTGAAGGCGGTGGTGCTCGACGTCCCCCCGAGATCCGCGGTGCGGTTTCCCTCATAGACGCTCTCGAGCGTCGCCTCGTACACCGCGCGGCTCGCGCGTTGCGCCTGCGGCATGCGCAGATGCGCGAGCATGCCGGCCGCGGCGAGTACCATCGCCATGGGGTTCGCGACGTTCCTGCCCTGCAGTCCAGGCGCGGTTCCGTGCGGCGCCTCGGCCATGACACCGGCGACGTTCCCGGCTTCGTCGAGCGAGATGACCATGGACTCCGACCCGGCAATCGAGCCGAACATCTGCAGGACCATGTCCGAAAGCAGGTCTCCGTCGCGGTTGAGCGAAGGTATGACGAGCGGATCACCGCTGGTCGCCAGCAGGAGCGCGAAGGTGGCGTCGATGAGCTGCGGTTCGTACTCCACCTCCGGGTGTTCCGCCGCGGCCGCGTCCATCTCCTCCTTGAACATCCCTTCGTAGACCGGGCTGACCGTGAACTTGGGGCCGCCGAACACCTTTGCTCCCACGCGCTTGGCGTGGATGAAGGCGTAACGGGCCACGGCGCGGCAGACGCTGCGCGAGATCTTCTCGGTCCGGTATGCGATCTCGTCGCCGTCCGAGGCTTCGCGCCACTCCTTCGCGCCGTAGGCGTCGTCACGCGCCATGCGCACCACGCTGATCGGCGCGAAGACGCCGGCGATGGGTCGAACGCCGGGAATGCGGCGGCCAGTGCGCAGGATCACCTGTGCGTCGATCTCCTCCCGCAGAATCCGGTTGGGACTGCCGACGTCATCGGATCCCTCCGGGGTGATCGTTGCCGCCTTGATCGCCACCCGGTGCTCGCGGATCGCCGCGCCCGCCTCGTACACGACCCGGTTCCCGGTCTCGCGGCGGTGGCCGAGCGACAGGTCGTAGCGCACCGGCTCGAGCTTGAAGCCGATGACCCGTTCGTCGAGCACGCGCAGGGCCTCTTCGAGCAGCTCCTGTCCGGTCTGATCACCGTCGAGCACGACGAATCGGTGTTCCATGCTCATCACCGGCTCCCGGCGCCGCCGAGCCCGTGTTCGAGGTCGGCGACAATGTCATCTACGTGCTCGAGCCCGATCGAAAGCCGGACGAGCTCCGGATGCGACCCGGCGGAGTCCTGCGCCTCTTCGTCGAGCTGGGAGTGGGTGGTGCTCGCCGGGTGGATCGCGAGGCTCTTTGCGTCGCCCACGTTCGCCACGTGGCTGAACAGCTCGAGCCGGTTGATGAAGCGCTCACCTGCGAATCTTCCGCCCTTGATGCCGAAGACGACCATCCCTCCGTACCCCTTCTTGAGGTACTTGGCGGCATTCGCGTGCGTCGGATGGCTCGGAAGGCCGGGATACCGGACCCAGTCAACCTCCGGATGCTTCTCCAGATACTCGGCAACCGCCATGGCATTCTGCGAGTGGCGCTCCATGCGCAGGGCAAGCGTCTCCGTGCCCTGGATGAACATCCACGCATTGTCCGGCGCAATGGCCGACCCGAGATTTCGCAACGGAACCACGCGCATGCGCAGGATGTACCCGATCGGGTTCAGATCGCCGAGGTCGCGGGCAAACCGGATGCCGTGATAGCTCGGCTCCGGCTCGTTCATCGTGCGGAACGGCCCCTTCGTCCAGTCGAAGGTGCCGGAGTCAACGACGATCCCGCCTATACCCGTTCCGTGACCGCCGATCCACTTGGTCAGCGAATGGCACACGATGTCGGCCCCGTGCTCTACAGGCCGCAAGAGATAGGGCGTGGTGAAAGTCGAGTCGACGATCAGCGGCAGGTGGTGCGCGTGGGCGAGACCCGCGAGCGCTTCAAGATCCGGCACCGAGAGGGCCGGATTGCCGATCGACTCGACGAAGAGCGCCCGCGTCTTCTCGTTGATCGCCGCCTCCATCGCGTCGATGTCGTTCGGGTCGGCGAAGCGAACGGTGATACCGTAGTGCGGCAGGATGTCGTTGAACATCGTATAGGTGCCGCCGTAGAGGTGCGAGCTCGACACGATTTCGTCGCCGGCCTCCGCGATATTGATGATCGAGTAGTAGATCGCCGACGTGCCGCTCGCGAGCGCAAGCGCCGCCGCCCCGCCGTCGAGCGCGGCGATCCGCTGCTCGAGCGTCTCCTGCGTGGGGTTCATGATCCGCGTGTATATGTACCCGAGCTCCTTGAGGGCGAAGAGATTCGCCGCGTGCTCGGTGTCACGGAAATTGTAGGCGGTCGTGCGGTGCACCGGAACCGCCCGGCTCGGCGTCTCGGCGCTCTTGACCTGCCCGGCGTGAAGCGCCAGCGTCTCGAATTGGTAGCTCATGAATCCTCCTTCTGCTCGAAGAGCCAGGTACTCAGGTATCTCTCGCCGGTGTCACAGATCACGGTGACGATCATCCGCTCACGGTTCTCCGGCCTTGCGGCGACTTCCAGCGCCGCCGAGACGTTCGCCCCGGCCGAGACCCCGCAGAGGATCCCCTCCTCCGCTGCGAGCCTGCGGGAGATCCGCGTCGCATCATCGGAAGTCACCCGAACGATCTCGTCGATCACCGACCGGTCAAGAACGTCCGGGATGAACCCCGCGCCGATCCCCTGAATCTTGTGCGGCCCCGGTTGCCCGCCTGAGAGCACCGCAGAGGTGTCAGGCTCCACCGCGATCGCTGCGACCGAAGGCTTGAGCTCCTTCAGCCGCCCGCCCACGCCGGTTATCGTACCGCCTGTTCCCACCGCCGCCACGAAGATATCCACCGCGCCGTCCGTGTCGGTCCAGATCTCTTCGGCGGTCGTGCGCCGATGGACCCGCGGGTTCGCCTCGTTGCGGAACTGGCTCGCCATGATTGCCCCCGGATTCTCGGCGACGATCTGCTCGGCGCGTGCAACCGCGGCGCGCATCCCCTGCGGGCCGGGGGTGAGCTCGAGCTCCGCTCCGTAGGCGCGGAGCAGGCGTCGGCGCTCCACACTCATCGTGTCAGGCATGGTAAGGATCACCCGGTACCCCTTGACCGCGGCTACGTAGGCGAGCGCGATCCCGGTATTCCCGCTGGTCGCCTCCACGATGGTCGCGCCGGGCTTGAGCGTGCCGTCGGCCTCGGCTGCCTCGATCATCGCGAGCCCGATCCGGTCCTTGACGCTCGAGCCCGGGTTGAAGCTCTCGAGCTTCACCACCACGGTCCCCGGGAGACCCGCACCGAGCCGGTTCAGCCGCACCATGGGAGTGCGGCCGATGAGATCCGTCATGTCCTGTGCGATTGGCATGGCATACCTACCCAAGTAAACCAACTGTATTGGTTGACTTTAGGATACCATATCGACCGGGAAGCGGCAAGTGGCTCGGTTGCCGGGCGGGTCAGTTTTCGAGAATCGTGATCTCAACGCGCCGGTTGCGTCGGCGTCCCGCCTCCGTCGCGTTGTCCGCGACGGGGACGGTTGCCCCGAAACCTCGGAGGATCATCTGGTCGCGATCGCGAACGCCGAGCTCGAGCAGGTAGCCGGCGACCGCCGCGGCACGCTCCTGAGAAAGTTGCATGCGGCCCGCCTCGGTGCCCGCGAGCGCGGTATGACCGCTGATCAGGATGTCACGCTCCGGGTAGCGGCGGAGTATTTCGGCGATGCCGTCGAGCTTCTCCTTCTCGCTCGCCCGCAGCAGAGGCGAATCGGGCGGGAACAGAATATTGTCGAGCCGTATCGTAACGCCTCGTTCGTCCTCCACGACGTCCTGATCCTCGAACCCGAGCTCATCGAGATCGCGCCGCACCTCCGCGGCGATAAGGCTGCGGTCCATGCGTGAGGCCTCGATCACCCGGGCGCCGGCGGTCCCTTCGTAGACGACCTCATCACCGGAGGAGAGCACGAACACGAACTCATAGCGCTCCTCGTACTCGTGCGGGCGCCCTGCGCGCAGATCCCAGTACAAGAGCTGGTCGCTGTAGCCGGAGATTCTCACCGGGTAGACGGCGCCGGGATACCTGCGGTCGGGCCGGTAGTACACGTTGTAACGAACGTTGATCAGCGCAAACTCCCTCCCGTCGCGCTTCTCGACGCTGAGAAACCGGTAGGTGACGGGAATCGGAAACTCGTACGGTTCAGGAATACCAAAGCTGCGCCGGAAATCGTGAACTTCGTTGCCCGCTGCGCTCCAGGTCTCTCCGGGGCGAAGCGGCCGGTCCGGGAAGACCGGCACGTCGCGCACGACCGGCATGTAGTACTGCGGCTCGATCTCGTAGTACCCGAGCCTGTCGCGCCAGAACTCGGACTCGTACTCGGTACCCCAGGTGAAGACCTCCGAGATTCCGGCTCCTCCCACGGCCTCCTCTGAAGTCACGAAGATCGCCCGGTGGTATCCACGGCCGTCGGAAACGCGAGGGACCGAGATCGATATGCGGTTGAGGATTGTCGCATGGTGCGAAAACCGGCCGTTGAGCCAGACATCCTGCTCAACGGTGGAGAGCACCCGGTACTGCTCGCCCTCTTCGTAGACGTACTCGAGCCGTACGGTCGGTTCGGCCCACGAAAGTGCCGCACACACCGCCCACATCATTATTCCTGCGTATTTCATGCTCACCTGCCATGTAGATCGGTCACTCGGACCGACGACTTGATAAGATTGTAGCCCATATTCTGTCCACTGACCCGGGGGGTCCCGAAATCGTGCCGTTGACACGACTTAGCGTACCTCGCTATTCTCTCATCAGGAAAGAGAGACGGATTGTACGTGGCTCGCGGAAACGCACAGGGTTCGAGAAAGACTATGGCACGCGAGCTGGACGCCCTGGAGCGGCTGATCGCCCGGCACGTCCGCCATCGACGTGATCTCATCGCTGAGGCACCGGACGCCGGTGACCGTATGAGGGCAGTTGCGCGCGCGGCTGTGGCCCGCTACGCCTCGTCGCGCATCGGCGGCCGAAGGTCCCGACCCCCTCGCTCTCGTCTCGAGTCGATCGTGGTGACCGGTTCGAGCGAGTCGGTCTCGTCGCTGACCAGCGAGGTCATGGCGCGGATTGAGCCGGGTCTGGATTTGACGGTCGTGAGCCTCCGGCCGGAGACCGGCGGGCGGCGAGAAGAAGGCGTGGCGGAGCGGCGTCCTGACGTGCTGATCGCCCCGCCGGCGCGAATCATCGATCACATTCGCCGGGATACGATCGATCTGTCGGCAGTCTCGACCGTCGCAATCTCCCTGCCCAGGGACGAGAATGCCGAGCAGTTCAGCGCGGACCTCCATTTCATCTACGCCAAGCTCGGACGACGACCGACCACGATCGTCCTCGTCGCCGATCTCGGCAAGGAGTTCGACCTGCTCGAGGACCTGCTGCGGCGCCCGATAACTGCGACCGATTGTTCTTGGGTTCCCCAATCCGCTCCCTCCAGATCAAACCACGAGGAGAGAACCATGAGTGACCTGCCGTTTGACCCCGAGCAGCTGAAGCGGCTCATTGACGCTGCGGTGCACGCGATCCATCACGAAGAGGATCCCGTCGAGCTCAACCAGTACAGAAAGCTCGCTCGCAAGTACACCACGCCGTTCAACCGCGGCTATATCCTTGCCTATCTGCTCAAACAGAGTCTGGAGGGCCAGGCCGGCGGCGGACGACCGCGGAAGGAACGGACGGCCAGGAAGCAGGACGAAACGAACTCTGACAAATCGACCTCCGACAAGCAGAGCATCTTCGTCAGCATCGGCCGCAGCAAGAGGGTTCGATCCCGTGACCTGATCACCTTCTTCACGAGCGCGGACGCGATCAGCCAGGATGATATAGGCCAGGTGAAGGTGCTCGACAACTACTCGTTCGTGGAAGTCGCTCTGGAGAAGGCGCAGACCGCCGTCGATGAGCTGAATGGCAAGGAGCTGCGGGGACGAAAGCTCACGGTGAACTTCGCCCGCAAGAAGTAGCCTCTCAGGCGAGAGCCTCTCAGGCGGAACTCACAGGACCATAACGAGTACGGCCATCGTGAGCAGGAAGTTCACCAGCAGGCCGACGCCGAGGATCACCACCGAGCCGAGCTCGTATCGTCGCGCCCGTCGTTGGCATTGGGCCGACGCAAGGCGCGGATCTCCGTGGACGGCGGTCCATTCGCACAGCGCGTCGAGCGGCGGGGCAAGCCGCCCCTCCGCCGCTCGCCCGAAGACCGTGCACGAGTTCGGGTTCCCGCCGAGCGGCGGATCGATCACAGTCAGCCCCTCCTGCTGCAGGGCGCCTGCTGCTTCCAGCGGATAGTCATCCATGCAGTAGAGCTCGCCGTTGGGCAACGTTGCGCACCGGGCGTCGTCCGGGAGGTAGCGCAACGGAAGCTGGATGACGTCCCGGTGGGCCCTGAGGACTCGGCCGCGTCTCCAGCCCAGACGGTACAGGTAGAAGAACACGATCCCGGGCGGCAGCAGCGGAAGCACCGGAACCGCGGCGAGCGCGATGGCCAGTCGTGCGAGGGGAAGCGCAAGTGGTTGCCTCAGGAGCACGTATGCGACCACGATCAGGGCGAAGGTGCCTCCGGCGAGCGCGAGCGGGGTCGCGGAGTTCCAGTACTCGTTGAGCTGCCTCCCGCTCCATACGCAGCGGCGCACAAGCGTCGATTCCGGCCCGTCGTAGAAAACGGCGAGCACCGGTTCCCCGTGGCCCGAACGGATGGCCGGGTGCGGCTCGCTGGAGTCCAGGATTCCGCTCACGAGCACCTTCATCCCCCCCGGAAGAGATCCAAGGCGTGACCAGCTCGTACGGGCCGGGGGTGTGTCCGGTCGGTCGGTCGGGCTGTGCGCGACGAGGTAGACGTCGCTCACGCTCATGTCGACGGCGACGGTGATGTCCGGCCCCCGGATCCAGGCGGTGTTTTCCCCCTGTATACTCTCAAGGGTTCCCACGAAACGAGCCTTCAGTGGTGTCCCGTGGTCGTCCCGCGGACGCCTCGCAGACGCAAAGGTCACCGGGGGCAGAAGGCTCGCATCGATCACCCTGCGACGGAACATGCGCCATTGGCGGCGCACGTTGAACGCACCGACGCCGGGAATGACGAGGTAGAAGAGCAGGGAGACCAGGATGACCGCCATGAGAGGGGAGATCACGCAGCTTGCCCAATTAGTATAAATGGTATATTTTTATCAATAATGGTAGAGCGCATCATTGTCGGTTCACTGTACACGAACGCATATGTGGTTGCTACCGGCAAGAAGGAGTGCATGGTTGTCGACCCGGGCGCGGACGCACCACTGCTCCTGTCGCGACTGGAGATCCTGAACGTCGTTCCCACGGCAATCGTCTTCACACACGGGCACCTCGACCATACGGCCGCGGCCCGGGCGATCATTGAGCGCTACCGCGACCGCGTCGAGAAGATGGAGGTAGGAATCCATCGCAGCGATCGACCCTACCTTCCTCCCAAAGGTGAGCAGACCAATCGAGAGCTCTTCGAGGCTCTCGGCCCCGACGCGATCGAGGCGTTCGACGCGCTCTACACCGAATTGCCGAGACCGACATTCTTCCTCAAGGACGGAGATCCGGTGCTCAACACCGACTTCGTGACGATCCACACGCCGGGCCACAGTCAGGGCAGCGTCTGCCTGTACAGCGAGGAGCGGGGGATCCTCTTCTCCGGGGACACGCTCTTCTTCAAGAAGGTAGGACGCACGGATGTCGTCGGCGCCGATCTGGAAAAACTGACGAAGAGCATCCGCAGAAGGCTGTTCGAGCTCCCCCCCGAGACGCGCCTCTTTCCCGGGCACGGCCCGCACTCAACGCTCGAGCGCGAGATAGCCAACAACGATTTCTCCCCGAATCCGCAGATCTGACCGGCGCGAGCCGGCTACGCGACGAGGTCTATCAGCATTCCGCTCTCCACGACTCCGGAGGCGAAGGAGCCGAGGTTCGTCGCGGCGCCTTTCAGCGCCTGGTGAAGCTCACGCGCGAGTGACTCAACCGCCCTGCCGGCCTCCTGCTCGGACGACGGCCGGGGAATGCCAACCGGCTGCCCGCGCAGGCTCGTGAGCCGTTCGACCATGAGATCGATCATCTGCAGCTTTGACAGTGAGTATCCCGTGCTCGATTGGCTGGGCACACCCTGAACGTGTTTGAGCCGGGCGTACAGTCCGTTGTTGACCGGCAAAGAGACCTTGGCCTGTGAGTATTGCGCGCGGAGGATGTTTGCCAGATGAACCGATCGACCAGATACCTGCTGTGCCTGTATACCGATCATCACCATACCCTCCATCTTATGATCGGAAGGATGGTGAGGGGAGTTTACCGGTTCCTGCGTTCCACCTCGTTCTGGTACTCAATGCGGTAGAGCGCGTACGGGATCGCTTCGAGACGTTCTCTGGGAATCGGTTCGCCACTCTTGAGACAGAGGCCGTAGCTGCCGCTGTCGATTCTCGAAAGAGCCGCCTCGATCAGCCGCAAACGCTTGATCTCCTGACTTCCGAGCGCCTCCAGTGTAGTCTTGTCAATATCCGTACTCGCGATATCAACGAGATCCTTGGAGTCATCCTTCTCGATGATGTCCCGAAACTCTTCGTCCTCGGCGAGGAGATTCTGCAGAATCTCCGCCTTCATATCGAGCAACTTGACCTTCATCCGCTCGACGAAATCCTTGTCCATGGACCGCCTCCCAGACCCAAAGGTCCCTTAATCTGGTGAATCCCGCACATAAAGTCAACACGGCGCGAATGTCCGATTGCTGATCCGGCGGTGGAATTGACAACGACGCAATCAATTACGTAAGATCTCGTGAAAAGGAGTTGCTGTGGCAAAAGAGGAAGCAATCGAAGTAGAAGGGGTCGTCACGGAGTCTCTTCCAAACACCATGTTTCGCGTGGAGCTCAAGAACGGCCACAATATCCTCACTCACCTCTCGGGGAAGATGCGAAAACACTACATCCGCATCGTACCGGGCGACAAGGTCAAAGTTGCGCTCTCTCCCTACGACCTGACCCGAGGCAGGATCATTTACCGCGAACGATAGACGAGGCCACTCAGCGATCCTGCCCCCCGTACCGCAGCAGCGACCATAGCGCGCCTCGCCCGCCGTCCGGGCCTCTCGCATAGCCCATCCGACCGACCGACGGGTGGCGTTCGAGGTAGCGTCGCACCTCACGCCTGAGCACACCCTCGCCGTTCCTGCCCTTTCCATGGATGACCATGACTTTGCGCAGTCCACGCGCGAGACTGGCGCTGACGAACTGCTCGGTCGCGGTCAGCGCCTCTGCGAGCGTATACCCGTGCAGGTCGAGCGAGTCGTCAACGGGCAGATCCTCGGGACGTACCGTCTCGCCAGGCTCAGGCTCCTCACCGGCATCCTTGTCGACGACAGGGTACCGGTCGATCGCCCGCTCAAGCCAGGCGGTGTCCTCCTGCGGATCTGTCACATGCGGTCTGGGCAGCCGCGACCCGTCGGAACCCTGCCGCTGGGAGCCGCGACGCATCGACTCCCACTCCTCGAGTATGCTGGCGAAGTCTCCCATATACTCCAAAACACCCTGCCCCGGCGATCGTTACAGGGCGAACCCCCGGTACCGCAGCACTGAGAAGGCCGGCACACCGTGCCACAGAATCTCGTCGAGATCGACCCATCCTTCGAGCCCCAGGACGGTCTGTACGAGCAGTGAGTTTCCATGGCGAGCGAGGACGTTGACGGCGGCGCCGCTGCTGACCGGCAGCCACCCGGCCGCGTCGGAACCGGGGATCCGCCGCAGGGTGACGTCTTCCCGCACGACGCCGACCTGTTGCTCGTGTCCGATGGCAGTCGCAACGAGACCCGCGACCGCGCCTCCAATGAGGAACACCACGAATATGCCGACGATGACGGTCCTTGCCCGGCGCCGGGTACGCTCGAAGGCAGCCCCCACGAAGAGAAGGTTCACGAGGATCGCAAGAACGAGAAACATGAGGTCAGGATGCACGTGGTGAGGCGGGGCGACCGTCCGCTCTATGCCGGCCCACTGCTCAACCGTGCGGAGCAGCTGACGGGGGTGATCGGCGAGGGGGTTGAGGCGAATCGCCTCCCGCGCGGCGTACACCGAACGCGGCACATCGCCCACCTGGAAGTAGAGCACCGCGAGGTTGTAGTTGATGCCGGGGGAGTCGGGCACTGCCCGCGAGCAGCGCTCAAAAGCCGCAATCGCTGCCGGGAGGTCACCCTCCGCATACCGGCGCAGGCCGCGGTCGATGTCCGACCACGGCAACCGGTCCGACACCGCATTGGTGAGAAACAGTGACCCCAGGGCCGCGAGGACGAGCAGAACGGGGTGCCGACGCTTCCAGATCCGGCCGGCCACGAAGGCGAGGATCCCGGGCGCAAACCAACCGTACGCCAGGGGGTCACGGTACCAGATGCGCCGCTCCATGGACGCGATCTCTTCACGTCCGAGCAGCTCGAGTGCAACCTCCGCTCCCGAGTCATCAACGGGCACGTTGATGTCCTGCACCGTCACGCCGATGGGCGCGGCGCCCAGCCGGTGAACCTGTGCGCGCGAGGGGTCGTAGAAGACAAGATCCGCCGGTTCCACTCCATGACGATCAGCAGAGGTCGGACGAAGGCGCATCACCAGCTCGACAAAGCCCTCGTACCCGCCTTCGGTGGGAATGAACGAGCCGCGGGTCTCCTCGTGCTCCACGAGAAACCCGGTGATCTGCGGCTCAGGGATGGCCAGGAAGTGCAGATTGCCGCGGCCGGAGACCCGTATACGGAGGACAGCGCTCTCGGATCGCAGGAGCGTGGTGGGATCAAGCTGGACCGCGTAGTCGAGCTCGCCGACAGCGCCGCTCGGCCGGACTGATTCGGGCAGCGCCCGGACGTTGATGGTCGTGGCCGGTGCCACCGCACGGAGCGACTCGGCGATGATCTCGACCTCCGGCAGTCTCATGGTGCCCGGCTCAGACGGTGTCACCATGAACACCGCCACGGGAATGGAGTGGAGGGTGACTCCGTCCACGGTATACCGGGCGATCGAGCCGAGACCCGGAACCTCCTCCACGATCGCGTTTTGCGGTGATCCGACCGAGACCGAGGAGGGGTAGAGGTAGTCCGGCACGTTGTAGATCTCCACCGCGTAGACGCGGGCCTCACCGGCAGACGGCGCTCCGGATGGGCCGGTCCACCGGGCGAGAAACGGCACCCGGTTGCGATTCTGCCGCTCGCCGATCGCGATCAGACGCTCCTCAGTCAGGAAAAGCTGACCGGCGACCCGCACCTCCGTTGCCGGAAGCACGAACCGACCGGCGGTCGCGGCTTCGAGCACGTACCGGATCTCCACCGCGCGCTCGCGCCCCGTGTCAGTCAAGAGCGAGACGGGGCGTATCGTGGGGCCGTCCACGACCCGCAGCCCGGGAACTGTCAGCTCCGGGACATCGACATCGGCCGGTTCCTCGTAGTCGACCGTGAGGAGCAGGGTGACGCGTTCACCCACGGCGAGCGACTGCTCGGAGAGCTCCGTCGTCACCCGGCCGTGCGTCACCTGGGCATGCGTCACCTGTGGGTGCGCGCCGACGCAGATGCCCAGCAGGCAGACTACCAGTCGCGCGGATCGGTGATGGCGTCGATTTCGCGGCTTGCGTACCATCGCTGTGCTTCCTTCCGACGAACGTACTCGAGTATCCGCATGGTCGTCGGTCCCCGGTCGTCGTCGGTCTGCCCGGATACCGGATCGACGCCTGAACCGATCTGCGACCCCTGCTCGGCTGCACGGGTCTTGTGCAGCGAGAGCTCAAGGTTCTCCTTCGCGGCGACATTGCCCGACTCCACCGTGAGCGCGTAGCGAAACTCGTCGTATGCGGCCCGGTACTCGCCTCGCTGGTAGAACAGCACTCCTCGATTGTAGCTCGCCGCATGGACCAGTGTCGCGGCCGCCGCCCGACTCACGGCATTGCCTTCGATCACCGCCTTCCGCGCCTGATCCCATGCCTCGAGGGCAGCATCCTGCTCACCGAGCGCGAAATAGACGTTGCCGGCATTGTACAGCAGCCACCCCTGATACGCCTCGTCGTCAGCGCTCAGGTAGCGCAGGAGCGCGGCCTGATAGTCGCCCCTGCCGTACGCCATGTTTCCACGGATCACGGCCAGAACCGGTCCGGCAGAGGAGCAGCCGAGCACCAGAACCAGCACGCCGCTCATCAATCCGCTCAAGACGCCCAGCCTCACACTATTCCGCGCCATCTCACCACCCTCACCGCCGACGATGCCAGGAGCGCCACGATCGCTACTCCCAGAAACAGCCGGTACCGCCGTCTGGGTACCAGACGGAATCCTTCACGCCCGCGTATCACGGCGAAACGCGAAAGCGAGCCGCTGAGCTCCGCCACGAGATCCGGCGAGGCCACGTCGAAGAACGCTCCGCCGGTCCTCGTCGCGATCCTCTCGAGCGTCAGCGGATCCGCCCGGCTGATCGCCGGCCGGCCGTCACGGTCGAGGACCGGCGTTCCGTCTGAGGTAGGTATCGTGGAGCCGGCGGTCGTCCCGGTCATGACGGTCATGACCGGAATCCCGCGTCGGCGCAGTTCCGCGATCGGCCCGTCCACGTCCCCGCCAAGCGCTTCGCCGTCGCTCAGCAGCACGATCGCGCGGTGAGCGAAACTCGCCTCAGGAAGCGTTCGCAGGGCCTCTGAGAGGCCTTGCTCAATGTTCGTACCGGGGGCGGAGACCAGACCGGGACCCACCCCGTCGAGCACAACCTCCAACGAATTGCCGTCCTCGGTCAACGGGGTGACGGTCACCGCGGCCCCCTTGAACGCGACGAGCGCGGTTCTCGCCGCCGGCAGTTGCCTCGTCATCGCCCGCACCACGCCCACGGCCCGCTCAAGGCGCGACGGCTCGATGTCTCTCGCGAGCATACTGTGCGAGACGTCGAGAGCGATCACCACGTCGAGCCCCGAACGGTCCTCCTCCACGGGACGCTCGCCCCAGGTGACGTCTGCCGCGGCAAGCACGGCAAAGACCAGAAACACGTCAAACACGAAGGAAGAGAAGAACCACTTCACCGTATAGAGCCGGACGGTCGTGTCGTGTGACCAGATCGCCCCGAGCAGCGCGATCTCCGAACGCCCCTTGAGAAAGGCGCGCACCTGAAGGGCGATAACCGGCACAAGGATGAGGAATCCCATGAGCACCCGGGGGCTCTCAACCGTCACAACCCCTCCCCGTCATACGACCTCGCGGACGAAGAGCCGCCGGATCAGGAAGTCGATCCCGATCAGGCCGACGCCCCAGAAGATCAGCAGCTGGTCGAGCGGCTGCCGGACAACACGCAGAAGCGAACGTTGCTCGACGCGCTCGATCGTGTCGATCGCGTCGAACGCCGCCTGCAGTGCCCCGCTCGAGCCGGCGTAGAAGAAACGCCCGCCGGCGATATCGGCGATCTCGAGCATCGCCTCCTGGTCGTAACTCTCGCGAATCGTCCCCCGCAGCAGCCGACCTGTCTCCGGATCACGGATTTCAATCTCCACTTCACCGTCACTCCCGATCCCGATGATGTAGAGGTTGATGCCGAGCGACCGGACGGCGCGAGCCGCCGTCTCCGGCTGGATCTCGCCGGCATTGTTGACGCCGTCGGTCAGCAGAATGATCGCCCTGCGCGGCGCATTCGACCGTTCGAGATGAAGCGCGGCGGTTGCGATGCCCATCCCGATCGCCGTCCCGTCGCCCATCTCGAAGACCTCCATCGTGTCGAGCACCGCAAGGAAGTGCTCGTAGTCGATCGTGGGCGGTACGCGCAGCGAGGCCTCGAGTCCGAACCCGACGATACCCACAGGATCATTCTCGCGAAGCGAAACGAATCTGCGGATCACACCACGCGCTGCCTCAAACCGGTTCCCGGGCAGGAAGTCCCGCGCCGCCATCGTCGGGGACTGGTCGAGCACGAACACGATATCCACGCCGCGCGTGAGAAAGCTGCGCTCGCGGGTGACGCGCTGCGGCCCGGCGAAGGCCACGAGAAGCACGATCAGTCCCACCCAGAAGGAGGCTGCCGCAACGGCGACGAATACGGAGGCGGCAGTGGTCGGCGGGACGAACCCCTTGCCGCCCCAGACCCCGAAGGGAAAGGAGAAAGTGCCGCCCCTGCCCCGCCAGAAGTGCCTCAGGTAGACGAGCCCCGGGACCGCGAGCAGCAGAAGGAGGAGGGCGGGTCGCTCAAACACCAGCATCGGCGACCTCCGGCGATCCGGACGAGCTTCGGCGCGCTCTCAGTCTGCGCCTGCGAAGGCTTTCGAGCTCGACCATCAGCTCCCGGCACAGCTGCAGCTGCTCGAGCCGGGTCTTCCGCCGGATCTGGGCACCGGCAAACTTGGCGTTGTCGGCCGCTTCGAAGATCTTTGCGAGCGGGCCGGCCGCCCGGGCTTCGGCTCCGCACTGGGCGGCAAGGGCAGGCAGGTAGGAGGTCAGCTCTGTGGAAGTCGCGGACCGGCAGTCGAACCCGAGACGGCCCGTCATGAGGTCCTGAACCGCACCCACGAGCTCCGTGTAGAAGTGCCGCGCCGTATCATAGCGAACGTTCTTCTCGAGCTGATCGATCGTGCGCAACAGCCTCCTGTACGGGACGCGAGCCTGTCGTCGGGCGAGGATGCGGCGCACGGCCGCTCTGCCCGGGCCCGCGAAGTAGAGAGCCGCGAGCAGCGGCAGGGCCACCACGAGGACCGCCGCGAGCACCACGAGACGGGTGCCCGGCAATCGTTGGGGACCGCGGATGCCGCGTATCTCGACGCGATCCTCGGCGACGCTCGAGACGACGAAGCTCAACCCGTCGAGCACCGCGCCCCCGAGATCGATGGGAGGGATGGTCAGCGTGCCCGGCTCATACGGCAGAACCACCAGCCGCACGTCGTACTCGTCCCCGCGCTCGACAACGCGAACCGACGTGATATCCCCCCAGGCGGGTTCCGGCACCCGTAGAGGCGTCTCGAGCTCAACGGCAGACCGCACCCTGTAGCGCAGCTCGACGGCGTCCGCGACGAAGGATTCGGCCGGCAGCCGGACCGACTCGACGATCGTGAGTGACTGGGCCAGGGCGACCGATGACGTCCATGCCAGGGCGAGCATGGCCACCAAAAGCACGCGCCGGGCAACCGTGCTCATTGCGCCTTCCTGTGCTCGAAGTACCGGATCAGCTGAGCGGCCGGATCCTGATCAGTCGAAACGTCGAGCGTGCCGATATTGCGCTTGCGGCACTCGGCAAGCCAGGTCTTCCGCTGCTGTTCCCGGTACGCCTCGTAGGAGGCGCGAAACCGCGCCGAGTAGCCGGCCGCGGCGACTGTTCGCCTCGTCTCGGGATCGTCGAGACGGATGAGCCCGGTGACGGGGAACGCCCGGTCGACCGGATCGGTCACGCGTATCGCAATGACGTCATGCCGGCGCCCCATCAGCGTCAGGTCCGCCAGGTATCCGCTCGTCTTGAAGTCGGAGAGCACGACCACGACGCCTCGCCGTTTGAGCGCTTCGCCGGTCGTCCGGAGCGCCAGTGCGAGATCCGAGCCGACCCCCCGCGGCTCCACCCCCACCAGGTCTGTGATGAGGCGTAGCGCGTGCCGCTTCCCCTTGCGCGGGGCGACCCAGCTCTCGATCCGGTCGGAGAAGAGAACCGCTCCCACACGATCATTGTTGACGATCGCGGCAAGACTGAGCAGGGCGAAGAGCTCCACGACGACCTCACGCCTCGTCCTGTGCGACGGTCCGGAGAAGAGGCTCGCCGAGACATCGACAACCAGGGCGAGGGTCAGCTCCCGCTCCTCGCGGAAGGTCTTGGTGTACGGCGCGTCCATGCGCGAGCTGACGTTCCAGTCGATCAGGCGAGCGTCGTCGCCCTCCACGTACTCGCGCACTTCGTCGAACTCCATCCCCGGGCCGCGAAAGACACTGCGGTAATCACCGGCGAGCAGGTTCTCCACCAGTCGGCTGGCTACGAGCTGGATGCGTTTTACGCTGGCCAGGAGCCGGGATCTATCCATATTTCTCAGGGAACGGGCACCGTCGACAGGAGCAGACCGACCAGGTCATCGGAGGTAAGCTGCTCGGCTTCCGCCTCGTACGACGGCACGATACGGTGGCGCAGCACCGAGGGGGCCACTGCCTTCACATCGTCGGGCAGTACGTGCGGTCGTCCGTCGAACAGCGCACGGACCTTGGCACAGCGGTACAGGAAGATGGTTGCGCGGGGCGACGCTCCAAACTCCACGTACCGGTGGAACGAACGTGACTCGTTCTGCTTGCGTGAGCTCATCACCAGGGCGACGATGTATTCCTGGATCCGGTCGTCGACCTGGATCTTCGACGCGGTCTCCTGGAGCCGCTTGACGTCCGAAGCGAACAGGATCGTCTTGAGCCTGGGATCGTGCTCCACCCCCACCCGCTTGAGGATCTGCAGCTCCTCCTCCGGAGAGGGGTAGGTAACCGCGAGTTTCATGATGAACCGGTCGAGCTGTGCTTCCGGAAGCGGGTAGGTTCCTTCCTGCTCGATGGGGTTCTGGGTCGCGAGCACGAAGAACGGCGCGGGCAGCGGAAAGGTCGTCTCTCCGATCGTGACCTGCCGCTCCTGCATCGACTCGAGCATTGCCGACTGAACCTTCGCCGGTGCGCGGTTCACCTCGTCGGCCAGGATGATGTTGGAGAAGATGGGCCCCTTGCGAGCCATGAACTCGCCGGTCTGCTGGCGATACACCATCGTCCCGATCAGGTCGGCCGGCAGCAGATCCGGCGTGAACTGGATTCGTTTGAAGCTCGCGTCCATCACCCGCGCCAGACTCGTGATGGCGAGCGTCTTCGCGAGCCCGGGCACTCCCTCGAGCAGGACGTGTCCTCCGGTGAGAATGCCCATGAGCATGCCGTCGACCATGCCGGTCTGACCGATGATCGCCCGCGCGATCTCCTGGCGGCACCGCTCGATCAGGTCGCGCGCGCGCGACACCTCTGCCGCGAACTCCGGGCCGGCCGCCGAGGTCGTCGTTGTACCTTTGTTCATGATTCGTCCTACGTCCTGTAATCCGCGTTCTCGTGCACGTACTGGTCCGACAGGTCGGAGCCCCACACTCTCGCGTCCGCTCGGCCCATCCCGCAGTCAATGGCGATCTCAACGCTCCGCTGATGCTGCGGATACCCGGTCACCCGCGGATTCATCGCCGCCGACTTCAGGTAGTCGGAGAGCCGGACTTCCTTCTCCCGGTCTATCCTGAAGGCTCCTTCGGCGAACACGGTTTCCTCACCCACGCGAATCGTGATCAGCCGAGGATCAACGGACAGCCCGGCCGACCCGAGATAGTCCCCCACGGCCGACAGCAGCCTCCCAACGTTCGGATCGTTCCCGTAGACCGCGGTCTTCACCAGGGGGCTGTTCGCCACCGCCTTGGCGACTCCCCGGGCAAGCTCGTCGGTCTGCAGGCCGGAAACCGTCAGCTGCAGCACGTGCCCTGCGCCTTCCCCGTTACGTACCACATCCTGCGCGAGAAGTCCACAAAGCCGGGCAAGTGCCTGCACGAAGTCGTCCTCCGCGACGCCCGCGACCCGTCCGGAGGAGAGGAGCAGCGCCATGTCGCTCGTGCTCATGTCCCCGTCGACCGTGATCGCGTTGAAGGATTCCCGCACGGCCTGCGCCAGGGCACGGCGCGCCGCTTCCCGCCGAATCGCCACGTCGGTCAGCACGAAGGCAAGCATCGTCGCCATGTTCGGCTCGATCATCCCGGCGCCCTTGACGATCCCCAGAATCGAGCCGCCGCCGATCTCTACGCGTCGGACCTTGGGGAAGCCGTCGGTCGTCATGATCGCCTGCGCCACGTCGAGCGCGCTCCCGCGGTGCAGCCCGTCGCAGAGCGACGGGATCGCACCTTCTATCTCGGCGACCGGAAGCGTCCACCCGATGATACCGGTGGACACGCTGAACAGACGCTCGGCCGGCAGCCCGAGGCGTTCCCCGAGCGCCGCGGTGAGGCGACGCGCGTCCTCGAGCCCGGTCGCCGCCCGCACATTGGCGATCTTGTTGTTGACGAGCACTCCCTGGACCACAGGCTCGGCGAGACGCTCACGACCGAGAATCACCGGCGCCCCCGGGAAGGCGTTCCTCGTGAATACGCCGCCAAAGCTCTCAACCGGCTCGTCGGCGCAGAGGAGTGCGAGGTTCATCCGGTACGGCTCGAGGGTGGGGCGCTCCTGCGGCGTGAACGCGATCCGCGAGACGGCGGCGCGAAACCCGGCCGGGAGGGCCGAACGGGCCTCGAGAAACGAGAGGTAGTCGGCCTCGTGATGGAAGTCTGGAAAGGTCATCCGCGAAGCACGACGTCCGTGGCGGCAATGGTGATACCGGCGTCGGTATCCCTCGTTCCCACCTCCTCGCGCTCGAGATAGGCCTTTGTGCGCCGTGGGTAGCGAGTACGCACCTCGACCCCGACGTCAGAGACCAGGCAGCCGTAGATCTCGAGCAGCGTCGTGCGGACCGTACTCACGATCTTCGCGTAGTCGCCGGCCGCGAGCGCGTCGCTCGAGACGAGCCAGCTTCCGCCGCAGGCGAGCACCTGCGGGAGCGAAAGGTAGTCGTGGAGATTCGCAAGGCTGATCCCGCCGGTCGGCATGAAGCGAAGGCTCCTATAGGGACCGGAGAGCGCCTTGAGCATCGCGACCCCGCCGAGCGCCTCCGCGGGGAAGAACTTCACCACCTCCAGCCCGCGGCTGATCGCCAGCTCTATCTCGCCGGTCCCGCTGATACCGGGATAGACCGGCAGGCCCGCATCGATGCAGTGGTCGACCACGCCGGTGTTGAATCCGGGCGTCACGATGAACCGCGCACCCGCGTCCGCCGCCGCTTTCGCCTGGTCGACCGAGAGCACCGTCCCGGCACCGAGCAGCATCTGCGGGTAGGTCTTCGCCATCGTCCGGATTCCCTCGAGCGCCGCGTCCGAGCGAAAGGTAATCTCGGCAACCGGCAGCCCTCCGGCAAGAAGCGCCTCGCCGAGCGGTTCGGCCTGCGCCGGGTCGCTGAGCACGATGACCGGGACGACGCCGTACTCGTTCAGTCGTCGATCGAGATCCGCCCTGTCTGCTGAACCGCTCATCGCTCAACCCTCGCGCTGCCGCCGCCGACGAGTTTCTCCACTTCGGCGAGCGAGGCCATCGACGTGTCCCCGGGAGTGGTCATCGCGAGCGCTCCGTGCGCCGCGCCGTACTCGACGCATTCCTGCGGCGACTTCCCGCAGAGGAAGCCGTAGATGAGCCCGCTCGCGAAGCTGTCCCCGCCGCCGACGCGGTCCATGATCTCGAGCCGCTCGCGATTGGTCGCCTGGTGAAACCCGTCATAGGAGAGCACCGCGCTCCAGCCGTTGGAGGTCGCTGAATGCACGTCCCGCAGCGTCGTCGCCACCGCCCGGAAGTTGGGGAACTCCTCGACGACCCGCTTGATCATCGAGGTGAACTTCGCCGGGTCGAGCCCCGTGAGCGACTTGTCCACACCCTCTACCTCGAAACCGAGCGACGCGGTGAAATCCTCTTCGTTTCCGATCATCACGTCCACGTACTTCGCAATCTCGCGGTTGACTTCCTGCGCCCGTTTCTTCCCGCCGTTGTTCTTCCACAGGGACGCACGGTAGTTGAGGTCGTAGCTGACGATCGTCCCATGCTCGTGCGCCGCCTGCATCGCCTCGATGACGACATCGGGGCACGTCTCGCTGAGTCCCGCGAAGATGCCGCCGCAGTGGAACCAGCGGGCGCCCTCCTTCCCGAAGATGCGCTGCCAGTCGATGTCGCCTTTCCGCAGGGCACTCGCGGCCGAGTGCGCGCGATCGGAGACCCCGAGCGCTCCCCGGACGCCGAACCCGCGTTCGGTGAAGTTCAGTCCCACGCGGTTCTCCCGCCCGATCCCGTCGTAGTCGACCCACTTCACGTGACGCATGTCGACCCCGCCCTGCAGGATGAGGTCCTCGAGCAGGTAGCCGACGTCGGTACGCGGAATCGCCGTCACCACGGCCGTGCGCATCCCGAAGCAGCGCCGAAGCCCCCGCGCGACATTGTACTCGCCGCCGCCTTCCCACACCGTGAACGTGCGTGCGGTCTTGACTCTCCCCTCTCCCGGATCGAGCCGCAGCATGATCTCGCCGAGCGACACCTGGTCCCACAGGCACTCGTCAGCCGGTCGAATCGAAAGCGAATCCATAAGCCCTCCGTTTCATCCACTATACCAGCTCAACCTCGACGTGCCAAAGCCCGGTCACAGCGGCTCGACGTCGACCCAGCGACGCTCGCGCCACGACTGAAGCCCGAGCTCCGCGAGCTGCACGCCCTTCGCGCCCTCCATGAGATCCCAGGGGAACGGCTCGTCGTCGACGACGTGGCGCAGGAAGAGCTCCCATTGCGCCTTGAACGCGTTGTCCGCGGGGTCCCGGGTGGGCACGAGCTTCCAGTCGTCGAAGTAGTCGATCGGGCTCTCGAGGTCGGGGTTCCACACCGGCTTCGGAGTCGTCGCGTCGGGCTGCACCACGCACTGGGTGAGCCCCGCGACCGCGGTGCCGTTCGTGCCGTCGACCTGCAGCGTGAGCAGGTCGTCGCGCCGCACGCGCACCGCCCAGGAGCTGTTGAAGTGGCAGATGACCCCGTCCTCGAGCTCGAATGTCCCGTAGGCTGCATCGTCGGCCGTACAGGTGTACGTTCGGCCCTGCTCGTCGACCCGTTCGGGAACATGCGTCGCACCGATCGCCGAGAGACGGCGTACCGGACCGAACAGGTTGTCGATCACGTACCGCCAGTGGCAGAACATGTCGATCATGATGCCGCCGCCGTCCTCCTTGCGGTAGTTCCAGCTCGGTCGCTGCGTCGGCTGGTGGAAGCCGTCGAAGACCCAGTAGCCGAACTCACCGCGCACGCTCAGGATTCTGCCGAAGAACCCGGTCTCGATGAGATAGCGCAGCTTCAGCAGCCCGGGCAGCCACAGCTTGTCCTGGACGACGCCGTTCTTCACGCCGGCGAGCCGGGCCTTCCGTGCGAGGGCGATCGCCTCGTCGAGCGTCGTCGCCGTGGGCTTCTCGCAGTAGATCGACTTGCCCGCGTCGATCGCCTTCCCCACGCCGTGGACCCGCTGTTCGGTCGTCGCCGAGTCGAAGTAGACCGGCGCGCGATCGTCGCCGAGCGCCGCGTCGAGGTCGGTCGTATAGCGTTCCACGCCGTGCGCGGCGGCCAGCCGCGCGAGCTTCGCCTCGTTGCGGCCTACGAGTATGGGCTGTGGGATGATCCGGTCACCGTTCTTCGCGGGGACTCCGCCCTGCGCGCGGATCGCGAGGATGCTTCGCACCAGGTGCTGGTTCGTTCCCATGCGCCCGGTCACCCCGTTCATGATAACTCCAATATGGCGGTCCATTGTTCCTCCTCTGCTGCTTCTTATACGTGCGCTTCGTAGGCGCCGACGATTCGTTCAATATAGCTGCGCTGCTCGAGGGCCCAGTACTCGGTCGAGAAGATCTCGACTTCGATGAACCCGTCGAATCCGGCCGCTTCCACCCAGCCGCGAATCGCGGGAATGTCGATGCACCCCTCGCCCATGAGCCCCCGGTCGGTGAGCAAGTCGCGCGTGGGGGTCCTCCAGTCGCAGACGTGAAAGGCGAGGACGCGCTCACCTGCGCGCTCGATCTCGGTCTCGAGCGAGGGGTCGAACCACAGGTGGTAGACGTCCACCGCGACGCCGAGCGCCGGCGAGTCGATCTCCTCGCACATCCGATTCGCGGTCGCGAGGTCCGTGATCGCGCTGCGCGTGTCGGCGTACATGGGGTGCAGCGGTTCGATCGCAAGCTTGACGCCGAGCTGCGAGGCGAGCGGGAGTACCGCCTCGATGCCCGTCCGGATCTGCTCGCGCGCGAGCGGCAGCGGCACCGCCGGATCGGCCCCGCAGACGAGCACGACCAGCGGCGCCCCGAGCTCGGCTGCCTCCCGGACGGCGGAACGGTTCTCCTCGATCGCGACGATACGCTCTTCCTCGTCGGCATTCACGAAGAACCCTCCGCGGCAGAGCGAGACCACTTCGAGGCCGGCCCTGCGAATCCGATCACCGGCGGCCCGAGCGCTGCGGCCGGCGAGCGCGTCGCGCCAGACGGTGATACCGCGGACACCCGCGCGGACGTACTCGTCGACCGCCGCCTCGAGCGGCAGCGGACGCGTCGTCGCGGTGTGAATACACAGTCGGCTTTGATCCGGCGGAGTTCTGCCGCGATCCCTGAGATCGTCGGTCGTACGGTTCATCGCGCTCATGCCGGCCTCCTGATGTCGAAGAAGCGCTGCGGCGCCTTGCCCTCGGCAAGCCGCTTCACCATGAGTCCGAGCTCCATCAGGTGGTAGTCGCCCCACATCGCCGACTCGCCGTTGGGCACCGTCTGTCCCGGAGGCACGTAGTCCCAGCCGTTCGGACGGTGATAGACCGAGTGCAGGAGGATGCCCTCGTGCCCGGCGGCAAGCGAGAGGTACGGCTCTCCGAGCAGCGTCCGGGACACCGTGAGGCCGGCCTGCGTATAGCGGGCCGCGGCCTGCTCGTCGGCCTTCGAGCCGGCATTCCGGGCAAGATAGCCTCCGAGCCGCAGCAACCCCTGCGCGCCGATCGCGGCCGCCGAACTGTCCACCGGTTCGTGCTCGTTGTACGGATCGGCGGGACGGTCGCGGTAGTCTCCCATGCGCGAGAGCCCCGGCGCGCCGGTGTCCCAGTAGGGTATACCGTCGGTCGGGCTCTGTTCGATGAAGAAGTCGGCCGTCGCCCGCGCGATCTCGAGGTAACGGGCGCTGATCTCCGCAACGCCGCCTGCGGGAAACCCGCACGCGCGCACCTCGTCGTCGGACAGGGTCTCGAGCCACTCGAGCTCCTCCGGATAGCCGGCGAGGATCCACGCGAGCCCGCGGGTCCAGGTCGAGAACGGCGAGTAGCCCTGCTGCGTCGACGGACAGCGGTAGGCGCCGGAGTCGACGTTGAAGATGCTCTCGTGCACGACACGGCCCCGAACGTCGTAGGCATCGCGTCCCTCGCCGAAGTAGACGTTGTAGCGGCCGGTCGTCTCCGCGTGCGCGAGCAGGCGTCCGAGCAGCGATATCCGCTCATCCTGCTCGCCCATGAGGACGTGCCCGAGCTGGTGCGCGAGCGCGAGCGAGCGCATGCTGCGAATCGTGTCCGAGAAGAGACTGTGCCGGCCGTTGAAGCTGCACACGTACCCGAGACCGTCGGGTAGCGCGGTCCACCGGCTCGCCTGAACGGCTCCCGAGAGCTTGAGCGCGAGCTCGTAGAACTCCCGCTGCCACTCGTCCTGCGGGATCGTGCCTTCGCTCATCATGCGCAGGAGATTCCCATAGGTGCTCACATTGTTGAAGCCGTGGTCGTGAACCCCAATGTGCGTGAGGTGGGGGGCCATCTTCTTCACCGTTTCGCGTCGGCCGTACTCCAGATACTCTTCGTTTCCGGTCGTCTCGAAGAGCAGGAGCGCGATGCCGTACTGGAACCCCTGCGTCCACTCGGTCCAGCCGCGACTGGTGTACCTGCCCGCCTCCGTGAAGACCGGCGTGCCGTCCGCCTCGTTCCACCGTTCGCGCAGCAGATCGACGCATCTGCGCGCCACGGCAGAGAGCGATTCGAGGCCCGGGACCAGATCAGCCGCCGTAACCTTCGTGTCGATCGCGATCATCCTCTCCTCCTACAATCTTGGAATGTTCAATCCGCCGTCGGTGTAGATAACCGAACCGGGCGAGAAGTCGAGGTGGCCGTCCATGATCGAGCGGACCACCTTGCCGGTATCCTCGGGGAGCCCCCACCGCCGCTGCGGCACGAGCCCGTCGGCGATGAGCCGGTCGTACTTCCCGGTGACGCCGGCGGTCATGTCGGTCTTCGTGATGCCGGGTCGTACTTCGAAGACGAGGATGCCTTCGGGCGCAAGACGCGCGGCGAAGAGCGCGGCCCCCATCGCGAGACCCGCCTTGCTCACACAGTACTCGCCGCGCGAGGTGGAGACCATCGTCGCGCTGATCGACGTGACGAAGACGATGCGTCGCGGCTGCGGTGCGGACGGTCCACCGTCCGCGGGTGGACTCGCCGCGGGGGCCCCTTCCGTCGCGGGCGCATTCCCCGTCGCGGGCGCATTCCCCGTCGCGGGCGCATCGTGCTCGAGCCACCGGCGCGCGACGAGCTGCGTCAGGAAATAGGGACCGGTGAGGTTGACCTGGATGACCTCGTTGAAGATCTCTTCATCGGCCTCGACGATGTCGTCCCGCCTGCGCGGCGCGATACCGGCATTGTTCACGAGGCCGTCGATCGAGCCATAGGTATCGACCACCTCGTTCACGAGGCGCGCCCGGTCGTCCGCTTTCGAGATGTCGGCCTGAAAGACCGCGCACCGGGCGCCGTCGGGACCCGGTCCACACTCCTTCGCGGTGGCAAGCGCCGCCTCGCGATTGCCGTTGTAGTGAACCGCGACGACCTTTCCCGCGCGTGCAAGCTCGAGCGCAATCCCGCGTCCAATGCCACGGCTTGCCCCGGTCACCAGAATCGCTCCCATATCCTCCTCCTCTACAGCGTCGACCCGGCAATCAGGCCGCCGGCTACCATGGTCCGTCCCCGCGGCAGCTCCCTTCGCAGTATCGCTTCCACGAGCTGCTCCGCCGCCTGCCGCCCCATCGCCTCGCCGGCAAGATCGACGGTCACGATCTCCTGAGAGAGGAGCTCCCGCACCGGGGCCGCATCGTAGCCGGTGAGACCCACCCCGTGAGGCACCCGGACACCGAGCAGCGACAGCCGCTCGTAGGCCGCGATCGCGACGAGGTCGTTCACGCAGATCAGCGTGTCGTACCCGGCCTCGAGCATCGAGGCCACCGATTCGGTCCCGATTTGTGCGATCGAGCCGAACTCGAAACAATCGGCATCGGCCATCCGCAGAGCTTCGCAGCCGAGCAGGGCCCGACGCCGGTACCCTGCGACCGGGTTCGCCGTCGCAACCGTTACCCAGGCCGGCCGCGCCTGCGGGCGTCTTGCCGCAACGAGTGCGGCGATCGCGGCCATGCCCGCCTCGTGGTCGTTGACCACGCAGGCGAACTGCTCGTCGAGCCGGTTGATCACCACGGCCGGAATTCCGCGCTCGATGAGGAGCCGACGCGCCTTCCCGGGCGGGTCGCAGAAGGCGAAGATGCACCCGTCGATGTCACCGAGCTTCTTGCCCTCGAACGGTGAAGTCGACCCCACAAGCGCCGCGATCGTATGCGTCCGCACGGGCTCGAGCCCCTTCTGGATCCCGGCGAAAAGCGCGGCCGCGTCGTAGAAGAGATGGGCATGCGCCTCGGCCGCGCGAGGAAGAAACACCACGACGTTCAGCACCGACCGCGATGCGGAGCGGCGTACTCTGCGCTGGCGATACCCAAGCTCGTCGGCGGCGTCGAGGACGGTGGCCCTGGTCTCGGGCGCGATCAGCGCGGAACCGTTCAGAACCCGGGATACGGTGCTGGCGGACGTTCCCGCCGCCTTCGCGACATCATAGACGGTCACCCGGCCGGCTCGTGCTTCCATTTGTTGCATGCAACAATAGCACGAAGCCGCAGATGGCGCAAGCGGTGAAGACTGTCACGGACCGTGGTGCTGCGGGCGCCGCCGGCCGGGCTACAGCCTGCCGTACAGATCGCAGAGCGATCGCAGGCGATCCGCGACGTCGGCGGTGAGATCGTGCGGCCGGAGTCTGTACTGCCAGTTGCCGCCCGTGGTGCCCGGGGTGTTCATCCGCGCCTCGCTGCCCTGCCCAAGGAGGTCCTGTGCCGGAACCACGGCGAAGTGAGCCGGCGAGGCGAGCGCCGCCCTGATGAAGTCCCATGCCGGGTCGTTTCCGTCGCTCCCAAGGTATCCCAGCGCGAAGGCACGGTCGGCCGTCTCCGCTTCAGAAAGCCACCCGACCACCGTGTCGTTGTCGTGGGTGCCCGTGTACACGATCGAGTTCCTCTCGTAGCGGTACGGCAGGTACTCGTTGCGCTCGTGCGCCTGAAAGGCGAACTGCAGGACCTTCATCCGGGCGAACCCGAAGTGCTCGATGAGCTCGACCACGTCCGGCGTGATCACCCCGAGGTCTTCGGCGATCACCGGCAGGCGGCCGAGTCGACGCTCGACGGTCTCGAACAGTGTACGCCCGGGCGAGGGCACCCAGGAGCCTCTCATGGCGGTCGACTCTCCGGCGGGCACCGACCAGTACGCGCTGAACCCGCGGAAGTGGTCGATGCGCACGTAGTCGTAGAGGGAGAACTTGCTCGCAAGCACGTCGACCCACCAGGCGAACCCGCTGCGCTCGTGAACCTCCCAGTCGTAGATCGGGTTACCCCACAGTTGCCCGGTCGCGCTGAAGTAATCGGGAGGAACCCCGGCAATCACCGACGGCCTTCCCTTCGCGTCGAGCTTGAACAGCTCGCGATGCGCCCAGACGTCGGCGCTGTCGTGCGCGACGAAGATAGGTAGATCCCCTATGATGCGGATCCCGTACGAGCCGGCCTGGGCGCGCAGCGCGTACCACTGCGTGTGAAAGAGCCACTGGAGGAAGGTGCTTCGCCCTATGCGTTCCTCGTGCGAGGAGACGAACGCACCGAGCGCCTCAGGGTCCCGGTCGCGATGCTTCGCGTCCCACTCGGTCCAGGGCCTGCCCTCGTAGGCATCCTTCAGCGCCATGAACACGGCGTAGTCGTCGAGCCAGTGCGCGTGCAGGTGCGAAAACTGGCGCAGCCGCGCGCGCATGGCCGAGGACGCATCACGGCGGAACCGCTCGTATGCCCGGCACAGCAGATCGGTCTTCCAGGGGATCACCTCGCCGTAGTCCACGCGATCGCGGTTCTCAGGGGCGTTCCGGAGATCGGCCTCCTCGAGCAGACCCTCTGCGACCAGCGGCTCGATTCCGATCAGGAGCGGGTTCCCGGCGAAGGCGCTGAAACACTGGTACGGTGAGTCACCGTAGCCGGTCGGACCGAGCGGGCAGACCTGCCAGAGACGCTGTCCGGCGCGGGCGAGAAAGTCGACGAAGGCGCCGGCTTCAGGTCCCAGGCTCCCGATACCGAGTGCGCCCGGAAGCGAAGTCGGGTGGAGCAGCACCCCGGAGCAGCGCGGACCGTTGGTGATTGCGTGCTCGGGTCGGCTCATCTCATCCGACGGGGGAGGTGTTGAGCGTGATCGCGTCGCGCTGCGCGATGAGCGACAGCTCTGCGGCCTTGAACGTATGCTCCTGCCTCATCGCGTTCTCACTCCCGTTCAGGCAATCGAGGATCAGGTCCCCGAAGTAGGGAAACCCCACGCTCCCGGCGACCGAGAAGTGCTTCTCCCCCTCGCCGTTCACGAGGTAGACCTGGTCTCCGCCGGCGTCCCGGGCCACGTCGGTGTACTTGCGAAGCTCCAGGTACCCCTCGGTTCCCATGATGAAGGTCCGTCCGTCTCCCCAGGTCGAAAGACCGTCCGGCGTAAACCAGTCGACGCGAAAGTAGTTGGTCACGCCGTTGTCCGCGACGAGCGTTGCATCGCCGAAATCCTCGAGCTCCGGGTATTCCGGATGGTTGTAGTTCGCCACCTTGCTGTGCAGAACCTTGGCATCGTTCGCACCGGCATAGTAGAGAAACTGCTCTGCCTGGTGGCTGCCGATGTCAACCAGGATCCCGCCGTATCGCTCCTTCCTGAAGAACCACTCGGGGCGGGCGGAGGCACCGAGCCGGTGCGGCCCGAGCCCGATTACCTGAAGCACGGTCCCGATCGCTCCCTGCTCTATGAGCTGCGAGGCGAAGACACCGCTCTCGCTCTGGACTCGCTCGCTGTAGCAGACCGCCCAGATGAGCCCGGTCTCGCGCACCTTCGCCCTCGCCGCCTCGAGCTGATCGAGCGTCGTAAACGGCGCCTTGTCCGAGAAGTAGTGTTTCCCGTGATCCATGACGCGCAGCCCGAGCGGCCCGCGGTCCGCTGGGACCGCGGCGGAGGCCACAAGGTGCAGATCCTCGCGCTCGAGAAGCGCCCGCTCTTCAGCGACGAGTTCCACATCCGGAAACTCGCCGCGAAACCCCTCCATTTTCGACGAGTCGGGATCGTGGACCGCGACGATCTGCGCGCCGGCATCCTGGAGTCCGTGGCACATGCCGACGATGTGTCCGTGGTCAAGCCCTGCGACACCGACCCGGAACTCGCCGGCTTCAACGACCCGTCGTCCCTGCGCACGAGGCGCGTACTTCATCCCGTCACTCATGCTCACCCCTTGAATCTGACTTCCACGCCACCGAAGATCGCGGCGCCCTCCACCTTCACGGTGGGCGCCCCGGGGATCGCCGGTGACTTCCGTTTCCCCGCTTCGAAGGCGCCGAAGATCCCGGCCCCGCTCACCTCGACATTGGTCCCCTCGGAAACGATGATGTCCACGCCTCCGAACATCGCGACCACCTTGATCGTGAGCCCGCCGGGAGGAAAGCGCGCCTCCCGCAGATCTATGTCGCTGCCCCCGAAGATCGCCACGACGTTCAACGTCCTCGGGGGTTCCCACACGCCCTTGCGATCGGCTCCGGAGAACACCGCGATGAGCGAAGACTCGGCTGAGACCTCAGCCCGGTTAATCGCGAACCGCTCGAGGCGACCGTCGGCAGCCGCCGACTCGCCGGAGACGGCAGGCGGGTTCGGAGAGCCGGCCGGTGGAAGATCGACGATCAGGCTTCGCAGCTCGGCGTGCCGGTCCGCGGCCGTTGCGGTCTCCAGCCGCTGCTCGAACTCCTCCTCGCTCAGGAAGTCGCGCGAGTAGCCGGTGGACAGCTGATCAATCACGTGTTCCCGCAGCCGCTCGAGAGAGTCGCCCCTGGAATCGCTCATTGGTGCAGTATACCGGTTGCGCTATGGCTAGTCGAGAAACGACCAGTCAGGCTTCACGGCTGCTCCGGTTCGAGCCGACTCGTAGATCGATGAAGAGACTCTGTCGCTGGTCGGTCCACCGGTACCGTCACGAGCTCCATGGTCCGGCCGACCGCCTTCACGCAGTCGCGCAGCGCCGGAACGGGGTTTTCGACGTCGCCCTCGTACTCGAGAATCGCCTCTCCGGCGAACCCGACCTCCGCCATCGCGCGGTCGAGCGCCGCCAGATCGAGCGTGCCGGTACCCACGACGACGTCTTCCGGGGTGCGGTCACGGGCGAACACGAAGTCCTTGATGTGCACGAGGTGCAGCCTGTCTCCGAACTCCCGCACCATGGCCACGGGATCCTCCCGCGAGTCTACCGCCCACGCCGTGTCGAGGCTCAGCCCTACCCGCTCGCTCGTCCTGCCGAAGACCCATCGAAGCGCGGTGACCGAGCCGAGCCAGTGACGCCCGCCGTGGTTGTGGATGCCGAGCCTGACGCCGTACCGTTCGCTGAGCTCATCGGCGATCGCAAGTGCATCGTCGATCCCTTCCAGCGGGAAGTCGACGCTCATCCGCTCGAGCCCTGCAGCCTTCGCGCACTCGAAGAGCGTCGTGGCGGCCCTTCGATCGGTGCCGATCCTGTTGACGCCTATGCTGACGATCGGCACTCCGCCTGCCCGGTATTGCCCGGCGAGCGCCTCGAAACCTGCCGGGTCGTCGAAGGCTGTGTGCACGGCACACACTTCGATCCTGCGCAACCCGCACTCCTTGACCGTCTTCGCTACCGCTTCGTTGTCCTTGATGCCTCTCAGACAGTAACTCTGCAACCCAAGCTCCATACATCCTCCTCGATGCTTCCATTGTCATCGACCTTCCGGCCGGCACTGAATCCTACAGAAACGAGCTCGCCGAACGGGACTGGTCACGCCAGTTGAGCGCGAGCATCTCGTCCGCGCACCGTATCCGCACCGCATTCGCCGGAAACTCGGCGCCCACGTACGGGTTGTCGTAGCGCCGGTATCCCTCAACCGCCGGATAGGGGCTGCCGTGAACGTGCGAGGTGATCGGCATCTGCCATCCGCCCACCGTGAGAGGCCCCCGTCGGCCGAGCGAGATCCGTCCGTGCGGGGCGAGATCGATCTCAACACGCTCGCGCGATCCGCGGCCGCTCACCTCTACCGGGGCTCCCGCCATCGCCCTGACGAAGCTCTCGAAAGACCCGTGCGTCACCTCACGGCCGCAGACGCAGATCAGGATCGCAGAGGCGCCCGGGACGGTGATGTGGCCCGGCTCCCAGCCGTCGCCTGCCTGCTGCTGCCAGGGGCGCTGCGCCCAAAGGGCAAGATAGCCTGAGCCCCGTCGAGCACAGAGCCAACCGGGCACATCCTCTATCTCGTCAAAGGCCGCCCCCGCAAACCATACCGACGGCTCACCCCGGACGTGACAGATGACCACGTTCTTGTACTGCACCGCGCGCGGGAGAATCGCCTCGGCGTCTCCGAGCACCTCGAACCGCTCGTCACGGCCACCGGGAGGCGCGAGGAAGACCTTCGCATCGGGCCCGAGCGTCGCCTGCCACAGATGCTGGGCATCGGCGCCGTAGCCGGACCGGTAGTCCTGGGCGCAGCTCAGCATGTAGTCAGGAGTCCGATAGGTGTACGCGTTCACTTCCTCGCGGGCCGTGCTCGTCAGCCTCTTCTCCAGACGTCGAACGAGCGGCCGCAGCAGTCCGAGCCCCCGGGCGAGCGCGATGAGCGCGCGGCGGCGGCGAAGCGGTGCGAAGAAGGGGTGATCCCAGAGGCGGTACTCGTCGAGCACTCGAAGCGTAAGCCCGACCGTCCGCTCGTGCAGGCAGGCCCCGAGACCGAGGAAGACGATTCCGTCCTCGAGCGAGCGGAAGCCGAGCCCCCACTGGTCGGCCTCGTCGACCCGGATGCCCATGCGCTGACGATTCTCCACTTCCGGCCGCTCGGCGTCCGCCGCGATCGCGGCGAGAACCGCCGGCACCTTGTACCGGGTGCTCACCGAGAGCAGCGACGCGCCGGGGTCACCCACCCGGTACCGGTTGGTACCCGCAACGAGCCGGATCGTCGAGCCCATGCGCTCATACGCTCCTGGACCCGGCCGGCAGTCGACGGTGCGCCCGTGAGTACAGCCGAAGACGCCGCGAAAGTGGTTGAGCACGACGTCGAGCAGGACCGTGTCGGCTACCATGGTCGCCGCACGCACGAGCTTCGGGTCATGCGCGAACTCGATGAGGTTGAGCAGTGCGGCGAGGCTCTCGTCGTACGGCTGTCCGCTCAGCCACTCGCTGAATCCGGTTCGGAAACGAAGATCGAGCCACCGCTCCACGCGCGGCCGGAACCGGTTCATCTGTTCGCGTCCGGTGCGCCCGGTATTCCCGAAGCGATCCTCCGGAAACAGCTGGCCGGCAAGGTACGCCGCGGCGGCGAACGCGATCTGGCTGCTCTCGATCCAGCTGCACAGCGTGTCGCCGCCGGGCTCGTCCGGCCAGTACCGGAAGCCCAGAACGGAGTCGCGCAGCCGCTCACGCACCTCGACGTCGATCAGATCGCGCCCGGCGTCAGCCGGCTCGGGGAACCTCCCAAGAACGGCGATGATTCCGTGGAGGAGCAATCCCGATCCGTCGATCCGGTCCTCAACCCCTTGCGCGGCGTCGAGCAGCAGATTGCGATCGGGCATACGAGCCTCGATCAGTCGGATGAGCTCGGTAAAGGGTCCGTCCGCGGGAGACGCCAGCGTCAGATCGCGGTACTCGGCGCACCGCTGGGCAAATGAGCTGTCTCCCGGATACTCGTAGTAGGTGTTGATGTTGGAAATCCGCATACCGAATGTCGGGCTATCATAGTCGACTCGGTCGATGGTGTCACGACCTCGGCGTCCATGGATACCCTGCGGCCTTTCCGGTATGCTGCCGCCCAGGAGCACTCGTGCGACACATCCAGCTTCCGAGCCTGCGCGAATCCCCGCGCGGCCGTGCCTTTGAGCTCTGCGCAGCCGCGATGACCGCGGCGGGGAAGTTCGTCTTCACCGACTGGCTCGAGTACCAGCTGCCGTACACCGTGGGTGCGATCATCTTCTGGGCCGCCTACGTGATGCTGCGCCACAAGGCCGACGAATCGGTCGTGAGGCGTTGGGGATTCCGCCACGCCGGTCTGCGGGAGGCGGCCGTGCTGAGCGGACTCGCCTTCCTGGCCGGGGGGGGATTCTGCGTCGGATACGCGCTGATCTCGGGCGAAGCGCTGGTCAACTGGAACCTCGCGCTGCTGCTCCTCCTGTATCCGGCCTGGGGACTGGTTCAACAGTTCCTCGTCGTCGCGCTGCTCGCCGACAACCTGATGGCGCTGATGCGCGAGCGGACACCCGAGTTCGTGGTGGTCATGGTGGCCGCACTCGTGTTCAGCGCCGTCCACGTTCCGGAGACCGAGCTGATGATCGCCACCTTCTTCCTCGGCACCGCAACGACGCTCATCTTCTTCAGGACGCGCAACCTCTGGATGGTCGGACTGCTGCACGGGTGGTTCGCCACCCTCTTCTACTTCCTCGTGTTGCGCCATGATCCGCTGACGCCCCTGCTTGAGGCGGCACGCTTCTGACGGTACCTTTGTGGTGGACATGAGCAACGCAACCGCTACCGAGGACTGGCTGCGCCTCGACAACGCGGCCAAGATCTACCCCGCCACCCGGCACGACGCCGCGCCGGCGGTGTTTCGCGTCTCGGTGACGCTTCGGCAGCCCGTCCGCGCCCGGACGCTTCAGGACGCGCTCGGCGCCGTCATGGAGCGCGTTCCATACTACCGGGTGCATCTGCGGCGGGGCTTCTTCTGGTACTACCTGCAGCGACACACCGAGCCCGTGCGCCTCGCACCGCTGCCTGCCGCTCCGGTGGTGACGCCGATCATGCTGCACCGCAGAGGCGAGCAGCTGCTGCACGTCTATGCGCACGGCGCAACGGTGGCCGCCGACTTCTCCCACGTCCTCACCGACGGGTACGGGGCCATGCGGTTCCTCGGATCGCTCATCGTCGACTACCTGCGACGGCTCGGCGAACCGGTGGAACCGGGGGCCCTGCTGATGCGGCCCGAAGAACCGGTGCCGGATGCCGAGTTCGAAGACGCCTTTCAGGAGCACTATCGCCACGGAGTGCCCGGGGCTCCGGATCTCGAACCCGCCTACCATCTCCCGGGCGTCCCGTTGATGAACAGGTATCGGACCGTGACCGCGCAGATGCCGGTCGACGTAACGCTTCAGACGGCCAGACGCTACGGAGCGACGCTCACAGAGTATCTCGTTGCGGCCTACATGAACGCCATCAAGGCGGCATTCGACGAGCAGGCGGCGGGACTGCTGAAGCCGCGTCACAGGATCATCCGGATCGAAGTGCCGGTCAACATGCGCCGGATCCACCCGTCGCAGACGATGCGGAACTTTTCGCTCTTCGTCTCCCCTGAGATCGACCTCGGACTCGGCGAGTGGTCGTTTGAGAGGATCGTGCGTCGCGTCCATCACCAGATGAACATCCAGCTCGACCCGGCGGAGCTCTCGCGTCAGATCTCGAGGAACGTCGGCGGCGAGCGCAGCTCCTTCGTGAGAGTCGTCCCGCGAGCAGCCAAGGACCTCTACCTCAGTCACCTGCGCCGGACGATCGGCGACCGCAGCTACTCCGGCGTCGTGTCCAATCTCGGCAGATTCATCCTGCCGGACGGGCTGGAACCCTACGTGGAGTCGGCAGGAGTCGTGCTCGGCCCGAACGCCGCGTACAAGACCGGCTGCGCGGTAATCAGCTACGCCAATAACCTGTCCATCACGATCGGCAGCGTCATCGAGGATCGCACCGTCGAGCGCGAGTTCTTCCGGAAGGTGGCCGCCGACGGTGTGGACATCCTCGTATCGGAGAGTGACTCATGAACGAGTGCAGAAACTGCAGGGTCAGAATCGAAGACGGCAGCGACCGCTGCCCGCTGTGCGGCCTGCCGGTCGCCGGGAACGGCGACGAGGGAGTAGCGGACAGACCCGGTGCGCTCCTGCGGCCGGAGACCGAGCTGACGAGTGAAGCTCGGAGAACCGTGCGCAACGCGAAGATCTGGCTGTTCGAGATGGTGTCGCTCATCGCCTTCACCACGGGTGTCATCGTGTTCGCCGCGGACATCGCGTCCGGCTTCACGCTCTCGTGGTCGATTCTTCCCCTGCTCGCGATCGGCAGCGTCTATGCTGCGACCGTTGCCGTCATCGTCCTGCTGCGCAGGCCGGCGCTTCTGCTCGTCGCGCAGACGGCGATCATCGCCGGATTCCTCCTTGCGCTGAACTTCACGGTGGGCGAGCAGAACTGGTTTCTGGACCTGGGACTGCCCATGACGCTTCTGACGGCGGCGCTCATCGGCGCATCCGTCCTGGCCATGAAGAGGCTCGGGCTCAACGTGCTCCAGAAGATCGCGACGGGCATCCTTGCGGCCGGACTCGAAGTCGTGGGCATCGAGTTCCTGGTCAACCGGGCGCGCGGCGAGCTCCTGGTGAGCTGGTCGCTGATCGCCTTCGCCTGTACGCTCTCCGCCTTCTTCCTCATCCTCTTCATCAACAAGCAACTGCGGGAGCGACACGGCGAGTTTCGCAAGATCTTCCACCTGTAGCGGGGCCCGGGCTATCCGCCAAACCGACGCCATCGCCCGGGTGGCACCCCCGTGTACTCCCTGAACACTCGTGACAGATGATACTGGTCGGTAAACCCGAATCGCTCGGCAATCGCCTTCAGGGGAAGCTCCGAATGGGCCAGCTCGTGCTTGACGGCATTCACCTTCAGCGCCACAAAGTAGCGGTACGGAGAGGTGCCCACGCGGCCTCGAAAGCTCCGCCGGAAACTCGTCTCGCTGAATCCACACTGTGCCGCAAGTCGCGGGAGGTCGACGGTCGACGTCACAGCCGCCTGCATCATCCGGATCGCCCGGTCAACCCCGTCTGATCGATTCCCGTCGGATCGACTCCGGTCGAGTGCGCCGCCCGCATACGACTCCCCGGCCCTCGCGATCCGCACGACGAGTCTGAGCACGTCGGCGATGATCTCCACGTGGGCCGCCGAGTCGTGTACCGACGCGAGATCGAGCAGGCGCTCATACGTCTCGACCAGCGGGTCGGCGTGCGCGGAATCGATCACCGGCCCCCGCGCCTCGAGCCCGAGTAGCCGAACCGCCGTCTCCACCGCGTCTCCCCTGACGCCCACCCAGTATTCGCGCCAGCCGCTGTCCTGATCGGGGTGGTAGCGATGCCAGGTCCCGGGCATGAGGACAAGACAGGAGCCGGCACCGACGCGTCGAATCTCGCCGGCCCTGCTTTCGAACGAGCCCCTGCCTTCGGCAATCAGCACGATCTGCAGCTCGTCGAGCACCCTGCCGCGGGCGCTCACCTCACGGTAGCGGTACGGGTGGCGCGCCTCATCCGGCGGATAGCGCTCGCCGGGAAGCGTCGTGGACCGTCCCGCGGTCACGCACCAGCTGCCTACCTCGCGCACGGCGCCAGGCACTGTGAGGTAGTAGATGCGATTCGCGCCGCCGGTCATGACCGAAATCTACATTCTCGGCACCGATCTGTCCATTCACGGAAACCGAGATCTGCGGCACAATGGAGGCGGAGGAACCATGAAAGACGAAACTATCGCGAAGAACTACGCCGACGCGCGCGACGGGTACGCCGAGCTCGGCGTCGACACCGAAGTCGCCCTGGAGCGGGCCGGAGGGGTCGAAATATCCATTCACTGCTGGCAGGGAGACGATGTCACAGGGTTCGAGGGCAGCGGGCCGCTGACCGGCGGTATCCTTGCCACCGGCAACTACCCGGGCAAGGCCCGCACGCCGGATGAGCTGCGCGCCGACTTCGAAACCGCCTACCGCCTCATCCCCGGCACCCATCGCCTGAATCTCCACGCGAGCTATCTCGAGCACGGCGGCACGCCGGTGGACCGCGACCGCGTCGAGCCCTCCCACTTCAACGGGTGGATCGAGTGGGCACAGGGCCTCGGGATCGGCCTCGACTTCAACCCCACCTTCTTCTCGCACCCGAAGTCCGACGACGGCTTCACGCTCGCACACCGTGACAAGTCAATCCGCGGCTTCTGGGTGGAGCACGGCCGCCGGTCGCGGGAGATCTCCGCGGAGATGGGCCGACGCCTGAAGGGCCCGAGCATCGACAACTTCTGGATCCCCGACGGATGGAAGGATCAGCCGGCGGACCGGCTCATCCATCGCGAGCTTCTGGTCGAGTCGCTCGACGCCATATTCGCGAAGGAGCTCGACCCGGCGCACACGCTCGACGCGGTCGAGAGCAAGCTGTTCGGCATCGCGTCAGAGGCATACGTGGTTGGTTCGCACGAGTTCTACCTCGCCTACGCGCAGTCGCGCGGGAAGGTGCTCTGCATGGACGCGGGTCACTACCACCCGACCGAGTCGATCGCGGAGAAGGTGAGCGCACTCCTGCCCTTCTTCCCGCAGCTGCTCCTGCATGTCTCGCGCCCCATTCGCTGGGACAGCGATCACGTCGTGCTCTTCGACGACGAGACCCGGGCGATCATGCGCGAGATCGCGCGTGCACAGGCATGGGACCGTGTCTTCGTCGCGCTCGACTTCTTCGATGCGAGCATCAACCGGATTGAGGCGTGGGTGATCGGGACGCGGGCGGCGCTGAAGGCGGCGCTCTATGCGCTGCTCGAGCCGGCGGCGCTCATCCGCGAGGCGGAGGACGAAGGGAGGCTCGGCGATCGGCTCGCCTTCCAGGAGGAGGCGAAGACGCTCCCGTTCGGCGCGGTCTGGAACGAGTTCTGTCGCAGGCAGGAGGTTCCCGCCGGGGCGGACTGGATCAGCGAGGTGGCCGAGTATGAGCGAACGGTTCTCGCCTCGCGCGTCGACTGACAGCGGGCGTCGACTGACAGCGCGCGTCGATTGACGAGGTTCCGCGGCCCCGCTACGCTCTGAGGACTGGAGGTGCGCATGCTGAAGGGAGTCCCGGCAATACTGAGCCCCGAGCTTCTGAAGATCATGATGGAAATGGGCCACGGCGATGAGCTCGTGATCGGCGACGGCAACTTCCCGGCGGCGTCGATGGCCCGGCGTCTCGTGAGGTGCGACGGACACGATGTGCCGGCGCTCCTGGATGCGATCCTGCGGTTCTTCCCGCTCGATACCTTCGTCGATGCCCCGGTCGCGCTCATGGAGGTCGTCGCGGGCGACCACACGCGGCCGACGATCTGGGAGACCTATCGTGCGATCGTCGAGAAGCGCTCACCGCATCCAGCGAAGATCGAGTTCGTCGAGCGGTTCGCCTTCTACGACCGCGCCCGGGCCGCGTACGCAATCGTGGCGACTGGAGAGTCGGCGCTCTACGCGAATGTCATTCTGAAGAAGGGCGTCGTGGTGGATCAGTGAGGCGTCTCGAGTTCGCACGCAAGGCGCTGCGAAATCCGGCCGGATCGTGCCTCGTCAAATTCGGACTGACGCAGGTTCTCTGCTCGGCCACGATCGAGGCGACGGTACCGCCCTTCCTGCGCGACACGGGGAGGGGCTGGATCACCGCGGAGTACTCGATGCTGCCGGGAAGCACGCCGGGCGGCCGCAAGCCGCGTGAGATCGGCAAACGAGACGGGCGCAGCACGGAGATCCAGCGGCTCATCGGCCGGAGTCTGCGCACCGCGGTCGATCTGAGCCTCCTCGGCGAGGTCACGATCACCGTCGACTGCGACGTCCTGGAGGCCGACGGAGGCACCCGGACCGCCGCAATCACCGGGGGCTGGGTGGCGCTCCACGACGCCCTCGCGGCGCTCGCGGCGGCACAGGGGCAACCCGGCCCGCATCACTATCTGATCGGGCAGATCGCCGCGGTCAGCGTCGGCATCGTGGACGGCGAAATCGTCTGCGACCTCGACTACGCGCAGGATTCGCACGCGGATGTGGACATGAACGTCGTGCGGCGCGACGAGGCGCTCATAGAGGTCCAGGGAACAGGCGAAAACGGATCATTCACCCGCCGGCAGCTCAACGATCTGCTCGACGCTGCGGAGGCGGGAATCGACGAGATCATGGCCGCCCAGCGGGCCGTCCTCAGGCAGTAGGCGGCTGCCGCCTCGGGACACGGGCGAGCACCTTCTTCGCGCCCTCCTCGATCGCGCGGCCGGCCTGGTTGTAGCGGAAGCCAACGTAGATCCCGAGTCCGGCGTGCAGCGAGTCGTGCAGCACGTGCGTCAGGAGCTTCAGGTAGGCGTTGCGGTTGACGCTTCCGTCACGCGCGCGGAGCACGATTGCGCCCCACCCGGCGGCGTCCGCGAGCCGGTTGATCTGGTGAACCAGCACCGGGTAGACCTTGCGGACGAGCGTGAAGTACCGCCGGTGGTATGTCTCGTTTCGCTCGATCAGATTGCGGATCTGGTGCCGGCGGTCGCGGACGATGCGTCCCTCCTCGCTGCGCCGTGGAATCACCGACGCGACGAGCGAACGCACCTGCGGCGCCCCGGAGATCAGCAGAATCCCAAGGTAGCACAGGAGTATGCCGCCGAGATTCCGCTCGAACGGCGTCACCGCGTGGGTGTCGACGGCGTCGATCAGACGGCGCACACAGGCCGCGGCGTGGGTGATGGGCCGCCGGTCGCCGCGGCCGGTTGCGAAGAGCCGCTGCTGGTCGACGACGTGCTCTGCGGCCCGCTCAATCGCAAAGACGGTCTCGCGAAGCGAGTTCGTCAACGGGTGGCCGGCGTAGCGATGCACGAACGAGTCGACCGACGCCGCGTCGATCCCGCCGTCCGCATCGCCTGCCGCCGGCCCGAACCCTTCGGCCTCCCCTCCCGTGAGGTACCGGACCGCTTCCTGCGACAGCTCATCCGGCGCGAGTCGCCCCGGGTGAGCGCTCAGGTAATAGCGCAGCAGATTCGCCGCGCCGCCGAACACACCGCCCGACTCGATCCCCGCGATCACCGCCTTGTGAAGCATCTGCGTCGCGTCGAGCAGCTTGCCGAGCACGTGCGCCTCAAAGGCGAGCGTCTGCTGCAGCAGGTTCAACGATGGGTCGTCCGGGATGAGCGCCACGTGCGAGACCGTCGCGGCCGTCCCCGGGTCGATCCGCAGCTCGTCGTCGACATAGCGGTTGTAGTTTCCAATCACGTCCGTAGGGTTGAATCCCCCGGGCATCGTCTGACGGTGGCGATTGTGCCAGAACAGGACCGGCAGATCGGGCCGGATCTCACGGGCGACCCGGATGTAGCCCCCGGCCGAGACGTGCGACGTCGGCTCGGGATTCGTCACGATGATCAGAGCGTCGACGAAGGGCAGAAAGGCGAGATTCTCCTCCCGCCCGATTCCGGCCGGCATGTCGCAGATCACCAGGTCATACCGGTCGAGCAGCACGGAGCGATTGCGCTCGAAGAGCGCCGCGCGAAGCTTCGCGCTCTCGCCGCGCGCCAGCTTGGGCCGGGGGAAGAGCAGGTCGACGTTTCGGAAGAGCCGAACCGTCTGATCCGGGAGCGATGCGGTCTCATGCGTGACCCGCTCGGCGACGCGAGCGAGGTCGCGTTCCGGCACGTCGAGGATGGTGGCGATGTTCGACAGAGGATCGAGGTCAACGATCCCGACGCGCCGCCCGCTCTTTGCGGCGACGATCGCGAGGTTCACGCTGGTGGTCGACTTGCCGACGCCGCCCTTGCCGGACCCCACGGCGAGCACAGAGGCCTGAAGCGATTGCGGTGCGCTGTTCATCGGTTGACTCTACCCTGTTCACGGCGCTGCATGAAGAGCCAGAAGAGCAACCGGTCCTCCCGCCGCAGCGCGGCCCATCGGTCGGTCTCCTGGTCCCGGTACTCGGTGTACCGGACATCAGCTCCGGCGGCCCAGAGCGCACCCACGGTCGCCCGCGCGACGTCGACCGGCACGCGCTCGTCATCAGCATCGTGGAAGATCCACATGGGCACTTCCGCGAACCGCTCTACGAGCCGGGGTGCACCCTGCCCGTTCGCGGGCACCGCCGCCGCATAGTCGAGGGGGAACGACTCGAGCAGACGCCAGATCAGGTCCGCGCCGCTGCCCTCGCCCACGAGATAGACGCGCGCCGGATCCACATCATAGGCGTCACGAACGCGCTCGATCGTCGACCGGACCGTCCGGACCGTCGGCTGCTCCGCAATACCCTCTGCCTGGATCGCGAGCACGTAGAGCGGATGGTAGGCGCGCATCCGCTCGGAGCCGAGCACCCCGGCAACGGTTGGAGGCGTATCGGCGCGATCGCCGAGCAGCACGAGCAACGGGACCGCCTCCTGCGACCGCGTGACCCCCAGAAACGACAGACGGTGGCGAACGGTCGCCCGGGGCCCGGCCTCCTCGCCTGAGGCGATCCCGCAGACGAGCAGCAGCAAGGCGAGCAGGGCACGGCGACGGTACACGCGAGGATGATGCGTGCGGCGCGAAGGCGCGTCAAGGGCAGAGTTGTCCCAACCCAACGGTTGTCATCAACCGTACGGTTGACTTCACCCGTGCGGCAACGTACGGTACGGCATGACAACCAAGCACTGGGAGCTACCGGAGCTCACCGGCATCAACCGTCTGCCCATGACCTCGTGCCTCATCCCCTTCCCGGACGAGAAGGCGGCGCTGACCGGCGCATCGTCCGACTCGCCCTGGGTGCAGTCGCTCTGCGGCACCTGGGCCTTCCGGCTGTACGACCGGCCTCTGGACGTCCCGGGCGACGCGACCGATGAGGCCTTCGACGAGGCGAAGGGGGGCTACCGCGAAATGCCCGTCCCGTCGAACTGGACGCTCGAGGAGACTGGCGACCTGCCGATCTACACGAACGTCAGGATGCCATTCGAGAACAACCCGCCCTTCGTCCCGCAGGAGAACCCCACCGGCGTCTACCGCCGCACCTTCGAGATCCCGTCGGACTGGAAGGGCCGACGAATCGTCGTGCACTTCGGCGGGGTGGAAAGCTACTACGAGCTCTTCGTCAACGGAGCCTTCGTCGGTATGGCCAAGGACACGCGGCTGCCGAGCGAGTTCGACCTGACCGGCTTCGTGCGGTCGGGAGCGAACACGATCGCCGTGAAGGTGATCCGGTGGAGCGACTCGAGCTACATCGAGGACCAGGACCAGTGGTGGATGGCCGGCATCTACCGCGACGTCTACCTCTACACGACCGCGCCCGCCTTCATCGCCGACGTCTTCGCGCGCGCCGACTACGATTGCCGGACCGGGGCGGGCACCCTGCGTACGACCGCGCACTTTGCCTGCGTGCCGGCGAGCGCCGACGATCCCTGCGCGCGAGGCGGCCCGGTCGAGCCGTACGAGCTGCGCTCGACGCTCGTCGACGGGAGCGGCCTGCCGTGCTGGAACGGATCGGCGCGCGTGGACCCGTCGTTCCGCGTGAACGAGTACGAGGTCGAGCTCTCCGCCGCGCTTCCCGGCGTCAGGCCATGGTCGAGTGAAGAGCCGACGCTCTACCGCCTGCTCCTCTCGCTCCACGGCCCGGGCGGGCGGCACATCGAGACGCGATGCGTGCGGATCGGCTTCCGCCGGGTGGAGATCCGCGACCGGCAGCTTCTCATCAACGGCCGTGCGGTCATGATCAAGGGCGTCAACCGGCACGAGCACGACGATCGGCTCGGCAAAGTCATGACGCGTGACCTCATGATCAGGGACTTGAGGACGCTCAAGTCGTTCAACTTCAACGCGGTACGCACGAGCCACTACCCGGATACGATCGAGTGGTACGATCTGTGCGACGAGTACGGGATCTACCTCGTCGATGAGGCGGACATCGAGGCGCACGCGAACTACGACTCACTGTGCCGCGACCCGCGCTGGGCGCGCGCCTTCGAGGAGCGGATGATGCGCATGGTGCTGCGGGACAAGAATCATCCATCGGTCATCGCATGGAGCGCGGGGAACGAGTCCGGGCACGGTGAGAACCACGTGAACGCGATCGAACAGGTCCGCGCCTTCGACCCCTCGCGCGTCATCCATCACGAGGGTGAGCTCAAGGAGCGCTGGACCCAGGGCGGCAACGTCTTCACCGGCGGCTGCAATCGCTCGAACGACCTCGTCAACCCGATGTACCCATCCATAGAGAGCATCATCGCTCACGCCGTCGAAGGCCGCGATCCGCGTCCGGTGATCCTGTGCGAATACTCGCACGCGATGGGCAACAGCAACGGGAGCCTTGCCGAGTACTGGGACGCGTTCGAGCGCTACCACGGGCTTCAGGGCGGCTTCATCTGGGAGTGGGTCGATCACGGCATCCTCCGGACCGACGAGCAGGGACGCGAGTACTGGGCCTACGGCGGTGACTTCGGCGAAACGGTCCACGACTCGAACTTCGTTGCCGACGGTCTGGTCTGGCCGGACCGACGCCCCCACCCGGGCATCTACGAGTTCAAGAAGCTCGCGCAGCCGCTGGAGGTCGTGGCGCTCAGTGTCACCGAAGGCCGGTTCCTCCTGCGCAACAGGCACGATTTCATCAGCCTCAACTGGCTCGCGGGCGCCTGGCGACTCGAAGTCGAAGGACGGCTCGTCGAATCGGGCCAGCTGCCGCCGCTCGATGTCCCGCCCGGCGGGGAGATGCTGATCACCCAGGGATGGCGGCATCCGGAAGCGCTCGAGGAGCCGGAGGCGCACGTGACATTCTCGTTCACGACGCGACATGCGACTCCCTGGTGCGACCGCGGTCACGAGGTCGCCTGGGAGCAGTTCGCGGCGAATCATCGCGTCCTCCCGCGGCCGGGCAGTGGCGCCGCCGGCGGTACGGACGCCGCGGGTGCGCCGCAGATCCGGATCGCCGACGACGAGGAGCTCACGATCGCCTGCGACGGGCGCACCGTGATCGCTCGCGGGCCGCGGATCAACCTCTTCCGCGCGACCACGGACAACGACGGCATCCGAGGGTGGGAAGGCCAGGAGTCGAAGCCGATGGGGCTCTGGCTCGCGGCGGGCCTCAACGAGCTCGAGCGAGTCGAACGGACCGTTGAACGCGCCGGGGCGCATGCCGAGGACCGGGTGGTCGAGACCGCACGCTACGTTGGCCGCGACCGCAACGCCGTCATCGAGTTCGCCCAGACCATCACGCAGCCGGCGCCCCACCTGATGCGATTCGACGTCGAGATCGATGTTCCGGCTTCACTGCCCACGCTTCCCCGCATAGGGGTCATGCTTGAAACGGTCGCCGGATTCGAGGCGCTTCGGTGGTTCGGGCGGGGGCCGCAGGAGAATCACATCGACCGGCGGGCCGGGTACCGCGTCGGGCTGCACGAGGGCGGCGTCGCCGAGCAGTACGTTCCATACATCATGCCGCAGGAGAACGGCAGCAAGTGCGACGTGAGATGGTTCGAGCTCTCAGACGGCGACTCCACGCTGCGATTCCACGCGGACCCCCTGTTCGAGTTCTCCGCGCACCACTTCACCCCGCTCGACCTCTTCGCCTGCCGGCACACGAACGACGTCGAAGACCGGCTGCGCGCGGAGACGGTCGTCTGCATCGACCTCGTCCAGCGCGGTGTCGGCACCGGGAGCTGCGGCCCGCAGACGCGCGAACCGTACTGCGTCGCACCGGGGACGTATCGATTCGGCTTCTGCCTCGAGGCGTCCCTTCAGACCGGCGGATAGGACGCTCAGGAGCGACTCGCGCGGCCTCTCTCTACCGGCCGGGCCGCAGAATCACCTTCATCAGTCCGGGTTCGGCATTGTAGAGGCGCTCGAACCAGTGAGGACCCTCTGAGAGTGGGGCGACCCGTGAGACGAGCAGATCAGGTCTGAGTTTCTCTGCGGCGAGCAGGGCGAGCACCTGGTCGAACTCGCCGGCGATGGCGCAGCTTCCCTGGAGGCGAATCTGCTGCGTCACGATGCGTTGCAGAGGGATAGCCGCCTCGGGCGCAAGATTCCCCACGAGCACCACGGTGCCGCCGCGGCGCACCGCGGCGATCGCCGTGCCGAGCGGCGCCGCGGTACCCACGGCCTCGAAGGAGTAGTCCGCGCCGCGTCCCTCGGTCAGGGATCCGCACAGCCGCGCCACCGCCTCCTCGCCGCCGTCCCGCGGGTCCATGTCGTGCGTCGCCCCCGTCTCCCGGGCGAGCGCCCGGCGCCCGGCGTCCAGATCAACCGCGACGACGCTGCGCATGCCGGCCGCCGCAAGGATCTGGATCAGACACAGGCCTATCGTCCCGCACCCCACGACGACGGCGACCATGCCGGGCTCTGTCGCACCGAGCCGGACCGCGTGCATCGCAACGCCGTACGGCTCGACGAGCGCAGCATGCTCGAACGAGACGCCGTGCGGTATGGCGTAGAGAACATGCGCGGGCATTACGACGGATTCCGCGAAGCATCCCGCGCGCGAGAACTCACCCGTGGCGACCCCGAGAACCTCGCGCCCGTCGCTCAGGTTGTACTGGCCGCGGCGCGAGTACCAGTCGTCCAGCCGGTACACGGTCGAATCAAAGGTAACCCGATCGCCGGGCTTCCACCGATCGACCCCGGCACCGACGGCGCCGATCACGCCCGAGGCCTCGTGCCCCATAACGAGCGGCGGCACGCGGCGACCGCTTGACCCGTCGTAGCCGTGGACGTCGCTCCCGCAGATGCCGACCGCACGAACATCGACCCGAACTTCCCCGAAGCCTGGTTCGGGAAGCGGCAGGTCCTGGATCTCGAGCGTCGTGTTGCGCGTCAGAACGAGTGCTTGCATGCGCCAGACTATATCAGATCGACCCCGTCGACCGCCAGCCCGTCGCGGAGAGCTGTTCGCTCCGCGCCCGGGTCAATTCTCCGCGGGGTTCAGTATCTTGTGCAGACTCTGCGCGATCGTCTTCGCCACCTTTTCGGCGTCGGTCTTGGGCACACGCGCATCCTGCCAGAGACTCTTCGCGAAGAACGACTCGATCGTCTGCAGGATGTCCGGCTCCTTGTAGACGACGTAGGCGAAGTTCTCGCCTACCGGCTGCAGGATCGTGAAACTGGTATACGTAATCACCGGTTCCTTGCCCAGCATGATCCTGTCCTGCCGTTTGGAGACGAGCGAGTCCACCTCCTTGAACCGGTACGGGATCGCGTGGCCGCGATCGCGCATCGCGGGTTCCATGTGTTTGCGGCTGTAGCTTGCCGGCTCCACGACAACAAACTGCTTGTACCCGTCGGCCTGGAAGACGATGCCTTCCTCGTTGCGGTAGATGTCCTTGACGTTGTTGTAGGAGGTGACCTCGTACTTCGTATAGGTCGTCTCCTCGTCAAAGAACGAGGTGATGATGAGCCCGCCGTCGGTCGGAAGCTCGCTCGCCATGTATGCCTTGAACAGGTCCTTGATCTGCGCCATGTACCCTCCGAATAACTCCATTATACGTCGCGACATGGACTTCGTCAAAAACATCTTCCGCCTTGAGGAAGTCTGACGCAATCATTACACTTGCCGGGCTATGGCGCCGCGTTCCGGCCGGGCCTTCGTCTCTGCGGAGAAGGCACTCGCGCTCTTCAAGATATCCCCTGCGGCGTCCCTGCGCGACCTGAACACCTCGTACCGGAGGCTCGTTCGTCGCTATCACCCCGACTACAACCCCGAACGCCTCGAATGGGCGCATACCTCAATGGTGAAGATAAACGCAGCGTACGACGTAGCGGTCGAGCACCTCGCCGCGCTGCGCTACGAAGAGGTCCAGGCCCACCTGGACAGGGAGATCCGCGCGCACGATGATTTCACCGCGCTGTTCTCGAACATCGCAAATCGTGTTCTCGACGGGGTGTTCACCTACTACCAGTACGGACTGGAGAATCCGCACCAGCGCCGGGCGGGCACCCCGCGGATCCGCTACCGCGGGGCGGTCCGCCGAATCACCGACGCGCTGGCCCAGCTCGAACGCCTGCGTGTGCCCAACCCGGTCGACGGCGAAACCCTTGAGATCTTCACCGGGTTCACCCGGGCATTTCTCCAGTGCATGCAGATCGACCGCGCCTTTGCGCCGACGAGCTCACGCGACGAGCACGGCGCCTACCGTCGTTACCGCGAGGGAAGCCGCGCGCTCGACGCGGCGATCAGGCGGGCCTTCTTCCGCCACGAGCTCTCCCCACACGGTGAGCTCGCCTCACCGCAGAGCCTCGCGGTGAGCCTCAACGAGTACATGGCGGTGGTGACCAACTACAAGACCTCGAGCTGGGTCACCGAGACCGCCGTCAAACTCTGTCTGCTGGACGCGTTTCAGGCGCTCCTGGGAATCTCGGAGCGTCTGCCTGAGCTCGGACTATAGGCCGGGCTCAGGCGTTCATCCGCGGCGGCACCAACCGCCGCGGGATCAGCGGCCGGCGACGGCCTTCCTGGCAGCGGCTTCGGCTGCGACGTTCATCTTCGCCACCGCGTGCTTGGCTATCGGGATGCCGTATGCCGAGCAACTGGTGTAGTCCAGACCGACGCTTCGAACGTAGGCGATGTTCTCAGGCTCCGCACCGTGCTCTCCGCACAGGCCCATGGAGATGCTCGGCCGGGTCAGCCGGCCCCGTTCGGCCGCAATGCGAATCAGCTCTTTCACCTGTTCCCCGAGCACTTTGAACGGATTCGCCTCGAGCAGGTCGAACTCGTTGTAGTCGCTGAAGAAGCTGTTGAAATCGTCACGCGAGAGGCCGTTCGTCGTCTGGGTCAGATCGTTCGTGCCGAAGCTGAAGAACTCGGCGTACTGCGCGATACTGTCGGCGTTCAGCGCGGCGGCCGGAAGCTCGATCATCGTCCCGACCTTGTAGTCGAGCGACCGGGCCTTGAACTTCTTCTTGACCCGTTCCTCTATCTCCTTGATCCCGATGATCGCCTTCCCTTCTATGCGCTTGCCGTTGCGGATCGTCTTCATCTCGTGAGCGCTCATGATGAGCGGAATCATGATCTCCGGCCTGGGGTTCATCTTCTCGCTCTTGAGCCTGTACGCGGCCTCGAAGATCGCCTCAACCTGCATGTTGTAGATCTCCGGGTAGCTGATCGCCACACGGATACCGCGGTGGCCGAGCATCGGGTTGAACTCCTTCAGCAGGTCGCACCGATTCCGGACCTCGGCCTCGCTGACCTTGGGATACTGCTTGCGGAAGTGTCTGACGAACTCGTCCATGCTCTCGCGCGTATGCGGAAGGAACTCATGCAGCGGAGCATCGAGAAGGCGGATCGTGACCGGCATGCCGTCCATGATCTTCAGGAGCTCGTAGAAGTCCTTGATCTGGAACTTCTTGAGGTCTACGAGCGCCTTCTCCCGGTCCTCCTTGTTGCCGGCGATGATCATCGTGCGGAACTTGAGAATCCGGTCCTCCGCGAAGAACATGTGCTCGGTTCGGCAGAGACCTATTCCGTGCGCGTGGAACTTCTTCGCGAGCTCCGCGTCCTTGGGCTGGTCTCCGTTACAGTGCACGTCAAAATCCGGCGTGATGTGTCTTTCACAGATATCGAGAAACTCAAGCAGCCCGCTGCCCTCGGGACTCGGCTTCGTCAGCTCGCCGCGTCCGTAGTAGACGGTAGGCTCCTCGTAATACGGTACGTTGACCGTGATGTAGTCGCCCTGCTTGATCGTCTTACGGCCTATCTTCATCTGCCTGTCGCCCCAGCTGATGTCGGGCTTGACGAGCGCCACCTTCCCAAGGCTCCGCGCGACAACCGGTGCATGGCTCGCGTACCCGCCTTCACTGGACAGCACGCCGGTGGCGACCTCTATGGCCTTGACGTCCTCGGCGAAGGTAGCCGGCATCGCGAGGATGAAGTTCGCGTCTTCGTCCTGCTGCACGGCCATTCGGTACGCCTTGATCAGCTCCTCGGTGTCGAAATAGACCCGCCCGATCGCCGCGCCGACCGAGCCGGCGATGCCCCCGGACTGGCTGCCTGCGTCCTTCACCGATCGAACGTCGAGGGCCGGATGCAGCAGCTCGCTCAGACGACCCGGCTTGATCGTCTCAATGATGTACTTGTCGTCAATGACCTTCTTCTTGTGCAGATCGAGCAGGGTCTTCAGCTCCGCCTGAGCGCTCTTGTTGATGACCTCCATCTGGTCGATCACCCACAACTTGCCCTGCTCGATCGTGAACCGGACGCGTCGGATCTCCCGGAAGTGCGCCTCGAGCTCCGATCCTATCGTGTCGAGCTCGGTCTTGACCGCTTTCGCGATCTTCGAAAGCGGCTTCCCGGAGACCTCGGTATCGTCGAACGACCCTTCGAAGAACTCCCCGGTGATCCCGCTCTCCCCGGAGATGATGTCTCTCGTGTAGAAGTATCCGAACAGGCTGTTCTTCCCGAAGTTTCCGAACACCATCGTCTGCACGAGAATTGCAGAATCGCTGGAGCTCTGGTTGATCTGGAAGAGCTTGTGGTATGTCTTCAGGACATAGCGGAACTGTTCGTAACAGTCGGTGAAGACCTTGCTCGGGAAGACATCACCGTGCTTGTCGACCGCGGCAAGCACCGCCTTGCGGCTGTCCGCCTTCTCCGCCGCGTCGTGGAAGTCCTTTCTCGCCTTCTCGAGCTGCGTCTTGCGCCGCGCCGGCACGCCCTCGGTCAGAAGCTCCATCTCTGCGATATGCGCGAGCGCGTTCCCGAACTCATGGTAGGCGAACTGTTCGCCCACGAACGCCGCGAAGCCATCGACCGTCTGCGTTGACAGCCCGATGTTGTGAATCGTGGAAAAGGTGTTCACCATGTTGAGCATGGGACTCTCCACGACCTTGATCAGCAGCGGATTCGAGCTGCTGTTGAACTCTTTGAGAAAGATCGCCTCCATGTCCGAGAGCGGATCCTTGAGCATCTCAAAGACGCCCGCCTCGTCCGCGGCGATCTGGTTCAGCGTGTCGTTCGTGATGATGAACCCGGGGGAGATGGGCGCACCGAGCGATGCAAGCTCCATAATCCGCCGACCGCGACTGCCGACGGCTTCCAGAATCTCCGGATCACTGAGATACTCAGTACTGCTAAACGAGTAATACTCCTGCATTCCCTCTCTCCATCATGCGAGCGATCGACGAGCGGCGCCGGAGCGCCGGATCGTCTGCGTCAGAATAGGTCCAGCACCTGGTCGTAGCCGCCCTTGAGGAATGCCTCGAATCGTGGGCTTGCCCCCTCGTAGAGGTAGCGCTGCAGCTTGCGGACATCCTTGATCTCATCGCCCGCAACGCTGAACATGATGGGAACACCATGCTTGACCTTCCCCCACTTGAACAGTGAGTTGATGTCGTTGATCCGTTCATTCTCGTACCAGATGAGGACGTCGAGTCCGGGGTACTTCGCCTGGAAGCTCGCAATGATCTTCTTCCAGGCCTCCACGTTCCCGTTGTGGAAGAGCTCGTTCGTCACCACGACCGAATACTTGGGGGTTATCCGTTTTCTGCTGCCGCCGCGTTGGGCCGCGGGCTGAGCAGGAGCCTCCGTCGTCACGGCGGATGTAACCGCGCGCGCCGGTTGCGTCTCGTCAAAGCTCGGTATATCGGCTGCAGGTTTCAGAACGCGGCGGTTGCCACGGTAGGCGGAATCATCCTTGACGCTCTTTCCGTAGAGCACCTTCAGAACGTCGTCGGCCGCCCGTTCAAGCGTCCTGTGATCCGGGGACCCGGTAGCCGGACCCACCAACATCAGGAAGTACTCGTCCCGTACAAGCGGCAACACACCGTCCCAATGCGCCGGGTTCGCCGGGTTGATGACGTACAGACCGGCCTGGGGATGGTAGTAGCACAGTACGACGTGGATCTTCCCCCACTTCGAAAGGGCTTCAATGATCGGCTCTGCGTCGTCTATCGTGGCCTCGAGATTGTGAGCGCGGGTGACGTAACCGAGCTTCTCGACCAGGAGCGCGTTCAGAACAGCGCGGACCTGGTATCGCTCAAGCGACCCGTCCTCGAGCGCCTCGTTGAGCACATCGGCGAGGTTGTACCCCTCGCCGACGTCTTCGGCAAACGCGTTGACGCTCTTGAAGTGGCGCAGGGCGGTGTTGAAACCGGCCCTGCGCGACAGAAGATTCAGTGTGTTTTCCATACCCTACAGTTCTTGCAGATCGTCAGAGGACTTCCGGCGGCGCCGCGACGGCGTCACATCAGCCTTGCCCTTCACTCCGGCATCACTCGACTCCTCGTCATCGGTTGCCGACTCGAAGTGCTGTGCCTCCGGGACCTGAGCCGTGATCTCCTGGTCAACAGTGGACATGAAACTCTGGTTCAGGTCTTCGCGAACCGTGCTGCGTCGGCGCTTGAAGGTTGCGAAGGCCGCATCCTGGAAGCCCTTGGAGACACCGTGCAGGAACTCGTTCAGCACGTTCGCCATCCCGTTGAGCGTGAACTTCTTCCGCTTGATGCTGGTGATGTCCACGTCGAGGATGAGGCCCGGCTGAATATGGTAGGGGTTGATCAGGTAGTCGAACTCCTCGAACTCGCGCCGCAGGAAGTGGATCCGCTTGTCCACCTCGACCCGCTCCTTGGGATTGAGATGACCGTATACCGTCGCCACCGTCTCCTGGGAGCGGTTGAGCATCTTCTTCAGCAGAGCCTTCTCGTGCAGGTAGGTGTTGTTGAGCCGCTCGACGTCGGTCTCCTCCGCCTTGATGCGCAGAATCTCGTTCCAGGTCTTCTCGATCTCCTCGTACAGCGGCTCTCCGCTCTCCTGCTTTGCACGCCGAACCCGACCGCGCATCCGCTTCGCAACGTCGTCGAAGTCGTTGACCCGCATGCCGCTCTTGTTGCTGTCGTAGAGAGCGCGAACGACGTCCCACGCATGCGTGATCTCGTTCTTGAACGCTTCCATCTGCTTGTCGTACGCGTCGCGCTCCTTCAGCAGCTGCTCCTGGTCGTAGTACTTCAGGCGCATCTGGTAACGTTCGTCCGGCAGGTTGTTGACGTCCGTGTCCTCGTACTCTCGTACGATGAGCTCGCGGGCGTTCTTCAGGTTCTCGATGTACTGATAGCCCATCTTCGACGTGTCAAGAATTGAGGTCAGCGAGTTGATCGCCGTGTTGAACCCGCGGTTGCGAATGTTCTCCGCGTCGATGATCTTCTTGATGTTCTCCCGGATGTTGAGCGGATCGAACTCCTTGGGATCGATCTCCGCGCGAAGCCCCTCGATCTTCTCGACGAGTTCCTTCGCCATGAAGGTGTAGCGCTTCGAGCTCTCGTCCTCCGCATCGTCGTCGGTGTAGTTCGGAACCCGCTTGATCTTCTCGAAAATCATCTCGCTGTCGGTCAGCTCGTCCTTGCCCTCGTCAACGAGCTCGTCCTGGTAGCGCTCGACTTCCTGCTCGATCAGCGTCGTAATCGTCTTGGCGATCTGGTCCTTGATCAGGAACTCCACGGTCACCTGGTACTGGAAGATCGGGCTTATGAGCTCGGAGTCGAGAATGTTCACCGAGAGCTTCACGTCGCTGACGTTCTTCGGCTTGTGGAGGTTGTCCTTGAACGCGCATTTCACGATCGAATAGGCGTTCTCGCCGCGAATGAAGGCACCGACGTCGGCCTTCTGCCGCAGCAGCGCGTTGGTGTCGTTCTCGAGATCGTTCATCCCTCGCTGGATGTGCCCCTGGAGATGGCCGTACATGTTGACCATCGACTTCTCGATCTCGCCGGTGTTGAACTTGTCCGCCCCACCGATCTGGTCGAGCATCTCGGCGATCTCCTTGGGAGAATACCGCGCGAGGGCCTTCGACTCTTCCTTGTCGATGAAGTTACGAACCTTCTTCACCATCTCATCTTCAGCGGTCACGATGTACCGGTTGAACATGTTCTGGTAATTCTGGTTGTAGTAGTTGTAGATCTTCTCCTTCAGTCCACCCATGACGTCGAGCTGCTCGAGCACTTCGTTCGGCAGCTTGACCTGGATGTCCTTGAGGATGTTCTCCACCTCTTCAGCGATGACCTGCTTGTACTCGTCCTTCTGGCTTCGCCCTTCCTGGGCCAGACTGTTGCGTGACCCAACAGCTGACGGCTTGCGAGGGTGAAATACGTTTGGACTCCTTGGGATATCGGACATACTAACTCCTTCCTGTGGTGGTTTTGGGCAGAAGCACTACGCTCTGCCCGGCTCTCGTTCTCCCCGGCCTAAGTATAATACACTTTCCAGCGTTAACAACTAAAACCCTTCTCTCCTCCTTCGGTCTATTCTTCCCAGCGATCAAGGGTCTCCTCGACCAGTCGGGTGAAATTCTCGGTGTGCGAAGCAGCACCGAGCGCCGCCAGTAACTCAACGATCTCGGTCCGACGCGCTTCACCGGTTGCTTCATCTTCGTACTCGGCGACGAGACGGGTGTACCGGTCGTAGTCGCTGCGCAAACGAGCCACCATATACCGAACGGTGATGTGCCACAGCGTATCACCTTGCACTACAGTGTAGCGCGTGCCGTCCGGGAGTACAAAGAGATTTCCCGGATAGATCCAGTCAGGGTCGGGCCGGTCGGGGTCAATCACGCCCATGGGCGCATACCCGTTGTCGGTCGCGATTCGGTTGACCAGGTCAATGATGTCACGCAGGGTGATCTCGATCCCGCCCGGACCGATCACGCTGGTTTCGGTGATCGTCACACCGGGCGTCTGCTCGAGCGCCTGAATCGCCGGGAGAGACTCCTCGGGCCATCCGTCGGGCAGGCGAGGCTCCACATCCGGATCGACGGCGTCCGGAACGACGGCGTCCGGATCTACCAGGTCCGGATCGGTCACATCCGGGTCGACATCCGGGTCCCTCAGGTCCGGGTCGACGACGTCCGGGTCGGGCATCGGAACCGTGGGGTCGTCGGTCACCGCCGCCGGCTCCACGGGATCGAACCAGGGACTCGGGATCGTGCCGGTGAGAAGCAGCGCCAGGAGCGCCGCGATCAGGACGAGCAGCACCGCGGTCGGAAGCACCCATCTGCGCCGTCCGGTCCTGCGTCGGGTGCCCGCGCCTCGGCCCCCGGCGGCTCTCCCGCGAGGTGCGGCTTTCCCGCCCCGCTCCCGTGCACCCGCTGGTGTCGTCCCGTCTCCCCGGCCGTGAGCATCCTGCTCTGAACCGCCCGCGCCTTCCTTCTCGGACTCGCCCGCGCGTCGGTCGGCAGCCTTCTTCTTTCCCGCCGCGGCGATCCGGCGCAACCGAGCCTCGTCCATCTGCTCCGGCGTCGCAAGCCCGGCGATGAGGTCCACCAGACGCTGACGTTCGGCGGCGAAATCAACGGCCGGGAGCGCGTAAACCTTCGCGGCAACCTGTTCCGCATGAGCGTAGCGGTCGCCGGTGATCCGTGCGGCAAGGCGGTAGAAGAGGTACTCCCGCTCGCCATCGCGGCAGATCTCACCCACAAGAGGCAGGTTGGCAGGGGCATCCGCCCTGCCAACCTGGTGACGGTCGAGCAGACCCAGAAGGGCCTCCGCCCCGCGACCGACCTCCGCTTCATGGTCGCGAACGTACCGGGCATACTCCTTGTAGTTGTGAAGCACGACCTCAACGATCGGGTGGATCGAGCCGTCGTCCCTGCCGATCGCCTTCACAGGATCGAGCCCCTTCAGCGTTCGGATCACCTTCGCGGTGTCGCGGCCGCCGAACAGCTCGTTGAAGAAGTATTCGAGCTGCGCAAGCAGCGTATTCTCGGCCTGGGAGAGCAGATCACGGTAGGGGTAGTTCTTCTCGGGCAGAAAACGACTCGCGTCGTCGTTCGTGGGGACCCCGCCGAACTGGTAGAGCGTTCCCTCGACGAGCGGATGGCTCGTCTTTGACCGGACGAACAGGAGTGACCCGGCGGTCGCGTCGACCACGTACGAACCGTCGCGTGTCTTCTTTGCGGCGGACCCGAACACGATCGGCCCGTCGAGCCCGTCGAGCGAGGCCTCGAACCGTCCCGACGCCCGCGTCACGCGGAACTTGTGGAAATCAAAGACGCCGCCATGGCCTTCCAGAACTATCGTCTTCAACGGAGGCAACGAGTTGGCCGGAAAGAGATCTGATGCCTGGCGAACCCGCTCACCGCGAGGCGAGGAGATGCGCACCAGCCGGTTCCGGGTACGACTGCGCTTGAAGAACCGGATGAGCGCGGCGTCCGCCTCCTCGGCCTGCACCGTCGATACCCTGTCCGCGTCGATACCGGCCGCCGAGAGCGCAAAGAAGTAGTCGTCGGTCAGATGCAGCGCCGCGAGCTCTCCGCGCGCTACGAGGTAGGGGGCGCCGCGCAGCACGATGAAGCCGGGCAGCTGATACGCATCGCCGGGGAACTTGAAGGGCCCGCGTCCATATTCGTTTTTGGCATCCTGGGCACGCGCGATGAAGTGTCCGTCGAGCTTCTCACGGCGTCTGAGGTCGAAGATCTCGTTCCTGCGAAACTTGATCTTCAGATTGCCGTCCTTATAGTAGTAGACGAGCACGTGCTTGCCGTCGTCGTCCTCGTGATCGATCGCTTCGATCGCCTCCACGGGGATCGTGTGCTGACCGACGAAGCTCTTCATGTGCTCGACCGTCTCCAGATCACCCACATAGTGCGTATCCGGCGTGGCATCGCCGGCGAGGCATGCAGGCTCGTCCAGCGGGTTCCCGGTGAGCGCGTCCGGAACGACGATCGTGGATACGATGGGCGGGAGCTCGGGCGGGAGCTCGGGCGAGGTTCCCAGTCGCAGGAACGGCTTGAAGTCTTCCCAGTGGGATCCGAGGTAGACCACGTAGCACTCGCGGTCCACGTGAAACACGCGACTCTGTGGGTTCTGATCGAATATCTCTAGCATCCCACCCCCGCTGACTGGATACTATAATGCAAGTCGCGCCTTTCCGCAAACTCTTACACCGACTATACTACGAATCAGGGGAGTCGGCATGATCATCAACGAAGACCTTCGGCGAAAGATTCTGCCGGTCGCATCGGGAAAGGGCGGCGTGGGCAAGAGCGTGCTCGTCGCCAACCTCGGGATATCGCTCGCTTCCTTCGGTCAGCGCACCGTGGTGATCGATCTCGACCTCGGCGCGTCGAATCTGCACACCTACCTCGGCGTGAAGAACCGCCATCGCGGGATCGGGAACTTCCTCTCCGACCGCTCGGTGAGCTTCAACGATGTGCGCGTACGCTCACCGTACCCCAACCTCGAGTTCATTCCCGGGGACGTACTGGTCGCCGCAGCGGCGAACCTCTCTCATGCGCAGAAGCGAAGCATCATCACGAATATCGAGAAGCTCGATGCCGACTACATCCTGCTCGACCTCGGGTCAGGCAGCCACTTCAACACCCTCGACTTCTTCCTGATCTCGAACTCGGGACTCATGGTGACGACGCCGCAGACCCCGTCGATCCTGAATGCCTACGGGTTCCTCAAGAACGCCGTCTTCCGGCTCCTGCAGCAGACCTTCTCGGACCAGAAGGGTGTCAGCCGATTCCTGTCGGACATCGTGAAGGAGCGACAGCCGAACGCCACGCCGAGCATCGCGCAGATCGTCGAAGGCATCGAGAAGATCAGCAAGCGTGCCGCGAAGCTCGCTCGCGACCGGATCAGCCAACTGCGCCCGAGCATCATCGTCAGCATGGCGGATCATCCGGAGGACATGGAGATCGTCCAGAGCCTGCGGACGCTGATAGAAGAGCGCCTGCAGCTCGAGCCGAGCTGCCTCGGGTTCCTCTACTACGACCACATCGTCCGGGAGGCGGTGAGCGATACGGTACCGCTCGCGCTCGTGGGGCGGGACTCCCTGATCCTGAAGGAGATCGACCGGATCGCGCAGAAGATAATCCACTCCGAACGCTTTCCGGAGATGCCGCTCGATCTCGACGAGTACGAGGACAGTTTCGCGCTCGCAACCATTGAGGCCGAAGACGACTACGGGTCGATCAACCCGCACCCGGGCACGCGTCTCGACGAGAATCCGGACGAGGCCACGGCGGAGGAGTTCATCCGCCTGATCTCGGCGCAGAAGCAGCAGATACGCGAACTGCAGGGAACGATCCACGCGCTCACGATGGGAGGGCGCCAGACGGGCCCATGAGCGCAGAAGTCTTCGACGTGGTGAACGAAGCCGACGAGGTGGTCGGGTGCGCGCTTCGCGCGCAGGTTCACGGCAACCCGCAGCTCATCCATCGCGTGGCCCATGTGCTCGTGTTCAACTCGCTCGGCGAGCTCTTCCTGCAGCTGCGCTCACCGGAGAAGGACGTCCAGCCCAACCGGTGGGACACCTCGGTGGGCGGACACGTTGACACCGGCGAAACCTATGAGCAGGCGGCCAGACGCGAGATGCGGGAAGAGCTGGGGATAGACGGCGCACGGATCGACCCGCTCTACCGGTATCTGCACCGCAACGAGTACGAGTCGGAAATGGTCGCCACGTTTCGCGCCCTCTGGGACGGCCCGGTGCAGGTGGACCCGACCGAGATCACCGAGGGGCGGTTCTGGTCGATCGCCGAGATAGGCGGACACCCACGCGAGATCTACACGCCGAACTTCCTTGAAGAGCTGTCGCGCTACCGAAGCTGGCTCGCTTCCGCCGGACCGGAACAGGGCTGGAGACCTTGACCCCGAACGGGACGGCACATACGTTCTTGTCGTGACATCCAGGAACGACGGTCCGGCTCCGGAGGTTCCGCTTCACGGACTCCCGGTGGACCTGCCGCCTCCGAGTGAGGCTTCGCTCGCGTCCAACACCGCGCTCAACAGCTACCTCGCGACGATTGCGTCCACCGTGCTCGAGCGCACCGGCGCCGAGCTCGTGGGCATCTACCTGGTCGATCCGCTCACCTCGCGCCTCGCGCTTCGCGCATGGGCCGGCCCGGACGGACCTGAGGTCTGGACCTCAGGCGAAGCGCCTGTGGATCTGGGCCGCCGCGGCATAGACGGCGACCAGCTGGCACCCGCGACGCTTCGCGACTTCATGCATGCCGGGCCGAAGAACGAGCGCATCGCGACCCCGGTTCACGACGAGACGAGCTGGATCGGGGCGATCGTGGGGCTCTCGGGACGACCCTTCGCTGAGACCGCGCCGTCGGTCTTCCACGATGCGGCGACACAGCTCGCCGCGGTGCTCAAGGCGACGAGCATGCCGATCGGCGATCAGCTCGTCGAGGAAAGCGAAGAGTCGCTTGCGCTGCCGTCCGATGCGATCCTTGGACACCCGGCCGGCGGCGGCGTCGCGGTGGGACCGGCGTTGCGGCTGCGCTCGACGATCGAACGCACGACGACCGCGGGCAAGATCGAGGAGGACCGCGAGCAGGCGCTCTCCCGTCTCGACGCGGCACTCGAACGGACCAGAGAGGAGATCGAGGCGCTCCTCTCCGACGCAGCGAGCGAACTCTACGACGTCGTGTCGCTGATCTTCTCCACCCACCTGATGATGCTGACCGACGACGCGTTCTCCGGCGCGATCCGCGGCCTCGTGGAGGCCGGACAGACGCCTGAGGACGCGGTTCAGTCGACCGTGGCTTCGTTCGTCCGCACGTTCCGCGGACTGCGCGAGGCACGCCTCGCGGAAAAGGCCCAGGACGTGCGCGACATCGGACGCAGGCTGCTCGCGAACCTGTCGGACAACGACACCTCGCGAGAGCCGGTGTCCGGGCACATCGTCGTCGTGCAGGACGTCCTTCCAAGCGACCTCGTGCGCCTCGCGATGGAGCACGCCTCCGGCGTCGTCATGCTCGGCACGGCCGTCACCGCGCACATCGCGATCCTCGCGCAGTCGCTGGGGCTACCGACGCTGATGACTAACGACCGGCGGGCGCTCGAGATCGCCACCCGGACGCCGCTCCTCCTGGACGCTGATGCGGGCAGGCTCCTCATCTCTCCCGGCGCGGAACAGCTCCTCGATCACGGGATCGGCACGGCTCCGGCGTCGACCGCCGACCGGGTCTTCTCAGAGGCACCGCAGCGACCTGTTCCTGATGCAGACGCGGCGCGCGCAGTCGGCGTGCAGGTATATGCCAACGTCAACCTCCTGAGTGATGCCCGCCGCGGCGCGGCGCTCAGGGCCGACGGCATCGGGCTCTACCGCAGCGAGTTCCCCTTCATCGTCCGCAACGACTATATCAGCGAAGAGGAACAGTACCGCGTCTACCGGACGATCGTGCGCAGCATGCCCGGCAAGCCCATCGTCCTGCGCACCGCCGACATAGGCGGCGACAAGCTGCTCGCGGGTCGGGAGGAGGAGCGCAATCCTTTCCTCGGGGTCCGCGGGATCAGGTTTTCGCTCGCGAACCGCCCCCTCTTCCGGGAGCAGCTGCGGGCGATGCTGCGTGCCGGCCATGATGCGGATCTGCGCGTGATGTTTCCCATGGTCTCGAGCGTTGAGGAGATAGAGGACGCTCGCGAAGAGCTCTCCGGAGCGATCCGGGAGCTCGAGCAGGAGGGCAAGCCCCATCACCCCGACCCGCAGATCGGCGCGATGGTCGAACTCCCGTCCGCGGTCGTCGCGATCGAGGAGCTTGCCGGTGCGACAGACTTTCTGTCGATCGGGACGAACGACCTGATCATGTACCTGCTCGCGGTGGACCGGACGAACGAGCGACTGAGCGAGCTCTACCGCAGCCACCACCCGGTCGTGCTGCGTACGATCGCCGACGTCGCACGCCGCATAGGAGGCCGGATCGACTCCCTGAGCGTCTGCGGCGAGAGCGCCGCGGACCCGACGATGATTCCCTTCTACCTCGGGGTCGGCATCCGCAAGCTCAGTGTGGCGCCCCGCCACTTCCGTCTCGTCCGGGAGACGCTCTCCCGGTACAGTTGCGAAGAGGCCGAACAGTACGCCGCAGAGCTGCTTGCGATCCGCAGCCTTCGCGAGATGGACCGCCGCCTCACGGCACTGAACCCGCCGGCTCGCCAGGAGAGCGTCCCTCAACAGGATTGAGCCTCGAACCCGCCGGCGGCGTGAGCGGACCGCGCAGGAGCGGATCATCGGTGTTCTTCATCCACCGGTCGAGGCGCATCCGCAAGTCGTCGCGAATGGTTCGCAGCTGCTCGTCGCCAATCCGGTTGCACCGCTCGAACGGATCGAGCCACAGATCGTAGAGCTGCTCCGGCGCCTGCGGTTCATCTGCCCAGCCCGACGCAAGGAAGAAGTCCTTGGAGACCCCGTCGTCGACATTCGGCAGCACAACGCGCCCATACGAGTCGTAGCGACGGATGAGCTTGTACCGCTCGGTCCGCACGGCGCGTTTGGGCTCGGCGGCCGCGTGGAAGTTGACCTCGGCGAAGACCTCCTGCCGCACCGGCGGTGCACCGGAGGAAGTCGGCCCGCTGTCGAACAGCGGCAGGAGCGAGACGCCTTCGAGCCACTCGGGATGGGGGAGATCGAGCAGGTCGCAGAGCGTGGGAAAGAGGTCGACCTGACTCGCGAGCCCGTCGACGCGAACCGGCGGCTGCCCGGGCACGCGAAGAAGGCACATCACGCCGATCCCTGCGTCCTTGAGCGTGCATTTCATCCAGGGGAAGGCGATCCCGTGGTCGGTAGTGCAGAGCACGATCGTCTCGTCGGCAAGGCCCGACCGTTCGAGCGCGTCGAGGACGACTCCGATCTTCCGGTCGAGCTCGGCGGCGCTCTTGCGGTACCGGGCGAAGTCCTCGCGAAGCGGCCGCCGATCCGGATAGCCTGGCGCCACCGGCGCGCCCGGGTCGTTGACGAGCCGCGCCTCGTCGGCCGTGATCTCCGGGAACTCGCGATGGGTCTCGAAGAACCCGCAGGAGAGGAAGAAGGGGCTCGACGGCCTGGACTCGAGCCAGGCAGCGGCCTGCTGCTCGGCGTGCTGCGCCCCCCCGAGGTGTTCGGAGTACCCGATCCTGGCCGCGGCATCGTCGCCGGTCGCTACGTGCTGGACGCCGGAGAGCGCGGCGGTGTAGCCCTGGCGCACGAGGAAGGGAACGATATGGTGGCTGTAGTCACTCATCAGGAACCCACGGTGCGCGAGACCGAGCTGACCGCAGCTGTGCGGGTACTGACCGGTGAGAAGCGCGGCTCGGCTCGGCGAGCAGGTGGGATTGGCGCAGAACATGGAGGCGAAGAGCACCGACTGCGACGCAAGCCTCATCAGGTTGGGCGTCGGTACCGGATACCCGTACGGTTCCACGATCCGCCCGGTGTCGTGCGAGTGAATGTATATGACGTTCTTCGGCTCTCTCATGGAGACCTCCGTACCGTTTCACTGTAGCAGGCCTGGGTATTCACGTGAAGCCGTCCATACCCTGGACGACCGGCGGGTTTCTACGGCTGCCCGGTTGGACCGACCACCTCGTTGACGAAGGCCTGCGCCTTTTCCCTGATCTCGTCGCGTATGGGACGCACGAAGGCGAGCTTCTCCTCCATCGTGCCGGTCGCCTGTGACGGGTCGGGAAAAGGCCAGTGGAGCCGACGCTTCTCAGCCGGAAAGATCGGACACCGCTCGGCCGCCTCCTTGTCGCAGACGGCGATCACGTAGTCGAACCGCTCGCCCGCCTCGTGGAGGTCGTAGACGCTGCGGGTCTGCTTGCCGGCGATATCGATCCCGTCCTCCTTGAGAAGCTCGACGACGGTTGGATTGAGCGAACCCGGCTCGATGCCGGCGCTCGTCACCTCGAGCCGATCGCCGGCGGCGAGACGGATGTACTCCTCGGTCATCTGACTGCGGGCACTGTTGTGGATGCAGATCGCAAGTACCCGCGGCTTATGGCTCATAGCGGACTCCTTTCACTGCCGCAGCGGTAGCGTGCGCGCACGGGCAGCCGAAAGTCAAGCGGTCCGCTGATCGCGCGCAGGGTCGCCCGGGCTCGACATCTCGAAGCCGCGGCGCGCGAGCGCCCCGCCGAGCAGTTCGGAGACGAGAATCACGAGCGGGATTGAGACGACATAGCGGATCACGGTGAAGGGAACGCCCATGAACGAGATTTCGAAGAGCTTCATGGGAATCCGGCAGACTCCGGCGAGGCCGATGTAGGAGAGCACGAGCCCCAGACGCGCGCGAAGGCGAGGAAGCTGCGGCCGGTCTCCACGCCGCCCGGCAGGTCCAGGACGATCGCGGCGACGAGGCCCGTCGCGTAGAGCCCCAAAAAGACCAGGAGCGCGGCAGGGCGTCGCTTCCGTCCGCCGGTTTGCTGCGGTGAGGCGGGCTTCACAGGACCTCCCCGAAGGAGAGCCCGATCACGATCGAGACGGCGATCGAGACGAGAAAGCTCAGCGCGTTGCGCATAATC
>SKQU01000355.1 GCA_007118855.1 Spirochaetaceae bacterium | reverse complement strand
TTGGGTGAGACGCAAAGCGGGAGCGAATCCATGAGAGACAGAGCCGGAATCATGACCGTCCTGAGCATACTGGTGCTTGTAGCGACCCTCTCCATTGGAGGGGGCTTCCTCGGCGCAAGACTCGGTGGAGCGTCCAGCGGCACCTCCGCCGGGAACTCCGCCGAGCCGTCGCCCGGGCTCCGGTACGCGCCAACGAGCGCCCCGGCCGCGGAGAGTCTGCCGCCGGCGGAGACCGACGACTTCGACATCACCCGCATCGTGAACACGGGCACGGATGCCGCGCCGATCCGGGATCCCGCAGCGATTGCCCGGTCATTCCAGCAACAGTTCCGCTCGGTGGCCGAGCAGACGCTTCCGGTCGTCGTCGAGGTGAACGTGGTGAACCGGATCACCCGGAGCGTTCAGAGCTCGCCCTTCGACTTCTTCTTCGGCAATCCGCGGAACCAGCCGGAGGAGCGGGAGTTCGAGCAGCCGGGCATGGGCTCAGGCGTCATCGTCGCCCGCGACGGACGTACGGTATACGTGCTCACGAACCATCACGTTGCCGGGGAGGCCGACCAGATCGAGATCGTGCTCTTCGACGCCCGCAGGTTCGAGGGTGAGATCGTCGGTTCGGACGAGCTCATGGACATCGCACTGCTCTCCTTTGAGACGAGCGAGGAAGTGCCCATGGCGCCGCTCGGCGACTCGGACAGGCTGCGGGCCGGCGACTGGGTCTTCGCCGTCGGCAATCCGCTCGGTTTCCAGTCGACGATCACCGCCGGCATCGTCAGCGCGACCGCCCGCACCGCGCAGCCGGGTTCGATGATGAGCGGTGTCACCAACTACATCCAGACCGACGCGGCCATCAACCGCGGGAACTCCGGCGGGCCGCTGGTCAACCTGGACGGCGAGGTCGTTGCTATCAACACCTGGATCGCCTCACAGACCGGCGGCAGCATCGGTCTGGGCTTCGCGATCCCGATCAACAATGCCCGGCGGGCAATCAACGACTTCCTGGCGACCGGCGAAGTGACGTACTCGTGGCTGGGCGTGGAAGTGACCTCGATCGCGGACGAGCTGGCGCAGACGCTGGAGATCGACCGGCCCGCCGGCGCCTTCGTCACCGGGGTCTACGAGGGCTCGCCTGCCGGGCAATCGGGGATCATGCCCGGGGACGTGATCGTCAACATCGACGGGACGGCGATCGACTCGAGCGGCACGCTGGTGCGGATCGTCGCGAATCTCGAGCCCGGGGTCCCTGTACCCTTTGTGCTGATCCGCGATCGCCAGCGGCTGGACCTCACCGTCCGGACGGGCCGCCGTTCGGCAGAGAGCGGTTCGGACGCTCCTGTCTGGCCGGGCCTCAGCGTCTCACCGCTGACCAGTGCCGTCCGGTCGCAGCTCGGTCTTTCCGGCCGCGTCAACGGCGTTGTCGTCGCCGGAGTCAGCCGCAACGGCGCGGCGACCAACAGCGGACTGCGTAACGGCGACACGGTCATCGCGGTGAACGGTACACAGATCCGGTCGCTCGTCGACTTCTACCGCGAGCTCAGTGCGGCCGAAGACGAGGTGCAGCTGCGGATTATCCGTGACGGACGACAGCTCATGCTCGGGTTCGTCCGGTCGAGCGGGTAGCCTGCGCTACGTTGCCGCGGTGCCGGCCTCCACGATCTCCTTGAGGCGGCCGGTGATGTCGAGGTGCTGCGTACACGCTTCCTCGCACTGGCCGCACTCGATGCACTTCGCCGCCTCTTCAGCCGGGATGTTCCAGTGCCACTTGAGGCGGTTGATGAGCGACTGGTAGTCGCCGTGAAGCAGCTTCTGGTTGTACGCGTCCATCAGTTTGGGAATGGGGACCTCTTCGGGGCAACCTTCGCAGTAGCCGCACCCGGTGCAGATTCCGTCGAAACTGCGGGAAGCCGCGGCCTTGATCTGCTCGAGCCGCGCCGGTGAGATGGGCTCATACCCTTCCACCGCGGAGATCGCCTCATCCACGTGCCAAGCGTTCCCAAAGCCCACGAGGCTCACGGTGATCTCCTCGTGCGCGAACAGAAAGCGCAGCGACGCCTCCACAACCGACTCGTTCTCGCGCGTCTTCACGAAGGAGAAGAGATCCGGATTGTTGGGTATCAGACCGCCGCCGAGCGGGTTCATCACGACGCACCCGAGGTCGTGCTTCCGGATCGCGTCAAAGGCCTTCTGTCTCGTGGAGAAGTTGTAGGGCGAGTACCCGAACAACACCCCCTCGAAGACTCCTTCCATCAACAGTTCCCTGATCTCGTCGCCTATGAGGTGGCTCGAGACACAGATGTGCCGGATGAGCCCCTCGTCCTTCAGTTTGCGAAAAACGTCGAGCACACCGTCGCGCGTGCGCTCACGCCAGTTCTCCAGGCTCGTGATGCACCAGATGTGGTAGAAGTCGATCGCATCAACACCGAGCCGCTCGAGCTGTCCTTCGATCTCCGTGCGAACGCCCGACTCGTTGGAGGCGAATGTCTTGGTCGACACGTAGTACGGCAGGCCCCGCCGGCGCAGCTCCGCGAGACCGGCGCCGTACGCCTGTTCGCTCTTTGTGCCGAAGTACCCGGGCGCCGTGTCAAAGTAGTTGACTCCCGCCTCCGCGGCGCGAACCATCATACCGACGCAGGCCTCGGTATCGTCGATAGACTCGAAACGCATGCCGCCAAAGCCGACGACCGACACCGATTCGCCGGTTTTCCCGTATTCTCTGTAGATCATTGCATGTCCTTTTGCGGCGATTCTACCACAGCGCAAAGGTAAGGAAAACCGGGGCTGAGGCGGCGCGGTTACCGCTCGCGTGCCCTGCGGATGAACAGCCGCGACATGCGGATCAGTCCGGCGAGCCTCTGCCGGATACCGACGCCGTACCCGGCGCGAAGCGCCCCGATGAGCCCGTCATAGACCTCACGCGAGTAGGGCTGCCACCACATGTTCCTGCGGATCCAGCTGAAGCGCTCTTCCACGACGACCTTCTCACGGATCATCTCATCGAACCCGAAGCGCCCGTGCGAGCGTCCGATTCCCGACTCCTTGACGCCTCCCCAGGGGGTCTCCGGCATCCCGTGACTGAGCAGGTGATCGTTCACCGTCACGGCCCCCGCCTCGAGCCGTCGGCTCATCGCGGCCGCCGTAGCGGGACGACGGGTCCAGACGGACGCGGTCAGCCCGTACGGACTGTCGTTGGCCAGGCTGAGCGCCTCGTCGGCGGAGGCAACACGCCGAACCGCGAGGA
>SKQU01000320.1 GCA_007118855.1 Spirochaetaceae bacterium | reverse complement strand
TGGTAGGAGGAGCTGATCGTCTCGCAGCTCACCCCCACGTGGTGGAAGATGTACGATCTGCGCCAGCGGTCGCGGGTCGCATTGCGGCCGCTGCCGTGCAGGAGGCTCCCGTTGAAGAAGATGGCGTCGCCGGGGGCGAGCTCGGGCGCCTCGCCGCGGTGGCCGTCAGGCACCGGAATGGCTATGGCGTTCGGGCCGTACGACCCTGCGCCCGGCTTGCCGGCCTTGCGGCAGTCGATCGCGAGCGCCTGGGTGCGCGGAACGAGGACCATCCCGCCGTTTCTGCGATCACATGCATCGAGCGCGATCCAGGTGGCGATACAGGTGCCGGGCCTTACCTGCAGGTAGAACTGGTCCTGGTGCATCGCCTGCCCCCGCGACCCGGGCGGCTTGAAGTAGTACATCGTCTGCACCCCGAGCGGCTCCTCGCCGAACAGGGCCCGCAGGATGTCAGCAACGCGCGGATCGTGCATCCACGCCCGCGCCGGGTCGCTGAACCGATGCGGGTTCATGACCCTTGGGTACTCGAGAAGCGGGTCGCCTCCCGACTCCTCTCGCGAGGCGTGCTCGTAGTGGCCGTCCGCTCCGGTGCGGTGGATCTCACCGAAGAGCTCGTTGATCGCTTCCGCCTCTGCCGGTGTGAACAACGATCGCACGACGGCGTACCCGCGTCCGTCGAACTCGTCCTTTGCCGACTGGACGGTGGCCGGATCGATCTTCGTCGCAAGCATAGAGATCCTCCCGATCAGGTGTAATATAACCGAATCGATGAGCATAACGAAACGCAGACGGACGTCAAGAAGGCTTGCCGTTCCGGCCCCGCGCTTTGATCGATGCGCCGCAGAACTGATAGACTCTCCGGGAAGGCGGCGCCTGCAATGGTCAGCACGTAGTCCACGGCCCAGGGGAACCAGCATGAATCGAAAGAGGACATCGCTTCGCATTGCGGCCTTGGCCGCGCTTATCGTATCTCTTGCCGCGTGCGCGGGGGAGGCCAACGTCATCGGCATCCAGCGACCGGTCTACACGGAGGAGGAGAGCGTCATCACGGTGCACTTCTTCCGGGTGCAGTCGGAGGCGGAGGCATACTACCGGGAGCGCGGGGCAGACGAGTACTTCCTGTTCACGACTCCCTTCGACGATGCCGAGGAGGTCTTCGCGGCGATTGACGGCGAACCCGCTCCGGACGGTGGGAAGACGCTCCACTTCACCGAAGACGAAGAGAGCTCGGCGATCGAGCAGGTCGTGGAGTTCATTGAAGAGAGGGACCTCCAGACAATCCGCAGCGTCGTCGAGTGACGGCTCGGCCGCGGCGAATGAAGGAGCTCGGCCGCCGTACAGCCTCTACAGCCGGGCGAACCGCGCCTGGAAGAAGCGAAGGTACTCCGGCTCGTAGACCATTGTGAGGCCGCGGGTCTGCCCGCGCGTGTCGTAGACCGCCTTCACCGATTCGGCGATGACGTCCATGTGGGCCTGGGTGTAGACCCGACGCGGAATCGTCAGCCTGGTCAGCTCGAGCGCCGGGTAGCGGTTGCGGCCGGTTTCAGGGTCGCGGCCGGCGCTCGCGATGCCGCGCTCCATACTGCGAACGCCTGAGTCGAGGTAGAGCTCCGCCGCGAGCGTCTGCGCCGGGAAGTGATCCTGGGGCATGTCAGGGTAGAAGCGCTTCGCGTCAAGGAAGATCGCGTGCCCACCCACCGGCTGCACAATGGGGATCTCCCACTCGGAAAGCAGGTCGCCAAGGTAGCGCACCTGCCCCACCCGCGAGCGCACGTGATCGTCCTGCACCGACTCTACGATACCGATCGCGACGGCCTCCATGTCACGGCCGGCCATGCCCCCATACGTATGAAGCCCTTCGTAGACTACCACCATGGAACGAGCCTGTTCGAAGACGTCCTCGTCGTTGACCGCGAGCCAGCCGCCTATGTTGACGAGGTTGTCCTTCTTGGCGCTCATCCATGCCCCGTCGGTGTAGCTGCAGAACTCCTTCAGGATTGCGGCGATAGAGGCCGTGCCGTACCCGTCTTCGCGCTCCTGGATGAAGAAGGCGTTCTCCACCATGCGCGTGGCATCCAGGTAGAGCCTGATTCCGTACCGGTCACACAGACCCCGCAGCTCACGAACATTCGCCATGCTGACCGGCTGGCCGCCGGCCATGTTCACCGTGCCCGCGAGGCTGACGTATGGAATCTGGCCCGGCCCCACGCGCTCCACGAGCGCCTCGAGCTTGGCGAGGTCGACGTTGCCCTTGAAGGGGTGGAGGTTTGCCGGATCGTGCGCCTCGTCGATGATCACGTCGACGAAGGTTCCGCCCGCGAGCTCCTGGTGGAGCCGCGTCGTGGTGAAGTACATGTTGCCGGGTACGTAGTGGCCCGGCCTGATCAGTGCCCGGCTGATGAGGTGCTCGGCGCCGCGGCCCTGGTGCGTGGGCACGACATGGCGGTAGCCGTAGTACTCACGGATCGCCGACTCGAGATTGTAGAAGTTGCGGCTGCCGGCGTAGGCCTCGTCGCCGAGCATCATGCCCGCCCACTGGCGGTCGCTCATTGCACTGGTACCGCTGTCCGTGAGCAGGTCTATGTATACGTCGTCGGACTGGAGCAGAAAGGTATTGTACCCCGCCTCCTCGAGCGCCTTCCGGCGCTCCTCGGCGCTGATCATCCTGATGGGCTCGACCATCTTGATCTTCCAGGGTTCTGCCCACGAGCGGCGGCCGAACTGCTGGCCCATGGTCTTTGGCGGGATGCGGGTATCTGACATCATGGCTCCTTTCCCGCTACAGGAAGTACCGTGGTGGATTTCACCTCAGTGAGAACGAGACTCGTGTAGATGCGGGCAACGCCCGCTACCGGGGTCAGCTCCTTGACGACGAAACGCTCGAGGTCAGCCCGGTTCCGTACGACGACCTTCAGCAGATAGTCATACTCGCCCGTGACGTGATGGCACTCGAGGACCTCAGGCATCTCGTTGACACGAGCTCGGAAGGTCTCCAGGCCCTCCTCGTGGTGGAGCTGCAGCGTGACGTTGATGAAGCAGGTCATGTCGTATCCCAGCTTCGACTGGTCGAGCAGGGCTGCATAGCCGCGGATGTATCCTTCCTCTGCGAGCCGCCTGACCCTCGCGTGCGCGGCCGGCGGCGAAAGGTTCACCGTATGGGCCAGGTCCACGTTACTGATGCGTCCGTCCTGCTGAATCGCTTCGAGAATCGCGGCGTCCGTGGGATCCAACTCGTTCACCTGA
>SKQU01000346.1 GCA_007118855.1 Spirochaetaceae bacterium | reverse complement strand
GACATCCTCCTGCTCGACGAGCCGACGAACCACCTCGACGCGGAAACCGTCGCCTGGCTCGAGCGTCACCTGCGCGACTACGCGGGCACCGTCATCGCGGTCACCCACGACCGCTACTTCCTCGACAACGTCGCGGGGTGGATCCTCGAGCTCGACCGCGGCGAGGGCATTCCCTGGAAGGGCAACTACTCGAGCTGGCTCGAGCAGAAACGCGAACGTCTCGCGCGCGAGGCGAAGGGAGAGAGCGCGAGGCAGAAGACGCTCGAGCGCGAGCTCGAATGGATCCGCATGTCGCCGAAGGGCCGTCACACGAAATCGAAGGCGCGCATCACGAACTACGAGAAGCTCCTCGCGGACGGCGCGAGCGAGCGCGAGCGTGACGTGAAGCTGACCCTCGCGCCCGGCCCGCGGCTCGGGAACGTGGTGATCGAGGCGGACGAGCTGACGAAGTCGTACGACCGCAGGCTCCTGTTCGAAGCCTTGAGCTTCGTCGTGCCGCCGGGGGCGGTGGTCGGGATCGTGGGGCCGAACGGCGCGGGAAAGACAACGCTCTTCAGGTTGATCGTCGGCTCCGAACAGCCGGACAGCGGATCAATCAAGCTCGGTGACACCGTGAAGCTCGCCTACGCCGATCAGCAGCGCGAGCTTCTCGACCCGGACAAGAGCGTGTGGGAGCAGCTCTCAGGGGGCCACGAGTCGGTCAGGCTCGGCGAGCACCGCGAGGTGAACTCACGCGCGTACTGCTCGTGGTTCAACTTCTCCGGCGCCGACCAGCAGAAGAAGGTCGGCGTGCTCTCCGGTGGGGAACGCAACCGACTCAACCTCGCGCTCATGGTCAAGGAGGCGGCGAACGTCCTGCTCCTTGACGAGCCGACGAACGACCTCGACGTGAACACGCTGCGCGCGCTCGAGGACGCGATCGACGGCTTCGCCGGCTGCGCGCTCGTGATCAGCCACGACCGCTGGTTCCTCGACCGGATCTGCACCCATCTGCTCGCCTTTGAGGACGACGGCGTACGGTGGTTCGACGGCAACTGGAGCGAGTACGTGGAGGACCGACGCCGCAGATACGGCGCCGCGGCCGACCGACCGCACCGCTACGTACACCGCAACCTGACGCGGTAGGCCGCGGCGAGCTCATCGATCATCGCGAGGAGGTTGGCAAGCGGCACGTCGCCCTCGACAGCGTGCGCCGGCGAGAAGATATACCCGCCGTCGCGGCCCATCTCGAGGAGCGAGCGCGTCTCCGCGCGCACCTCGTCCGGCGTGCCGAAGGGCAGCGTACGCTGCGTGGAGAGTCCGCCGTGGAAGGCGAGTCGGCCCCGGAAGCGAGCGAACACGTCATGGACGTCCATCACCTCCGGCTGAAAGGGGTTGAAGCAGGAGACGCCGATCCCGGCGAGGTCGTCGAAGAGCTCTTCCACATCGCCGCACGAATGGATGAAGACGTACTTGCCCGCCTCGCGCACCGCGCCGTACATGCGCGCGAGGTGCGGCCGCAGGAACTCCTTCCAGATGACCGGCCCCATGATGAGCCCGGACTGCTGGCCCCAGTCATCGCCGAAGTAGACCGCGTCGATCCCGAAGCGCATCGCGCGTTCGGCGACGGCGACGTTGTAGTCGGCGATCGCGCCGAACAGGTCGTGCACGAAGGCGGGATGCTCGATAAAGTCGACGAGAAGGTTCTCCATGCCGCGGAGGGTCCACGCACGCTCGAAGAGTGAGAATCCTATCTGGAAGACGCAGAATCGGTCGGAGTCGGCGGCCTCGTCCATCGATGCGTAGACGACCGGGTCGTCCGGGTCGGGGGCGACGAAGTCGCGCATATCCGGCGTCGGCAGGACCAGACCCTCCACGGTTCCTATGTCCTTGTCGTAGGAGCGGTCCCAGACGACGCCGAAGTGGTCGCGCACCCGCTCGTTCCCGATGTCGGTGAAGTAACCGATCCCGTCTCCGAATCCGCGAAAATGGTTTGCGAGAGCCGCTTCGAGCGTCTCCTCGTCACCGTAGTGGGACAGGAGCGTCCGGCGGGCTTCCTCCGTGAATCCAAGGTTCCACGGGACGTAGGGAGGGCGGTTCCAGTCGAGCGCGGCGCGGACTGTGTCTCGTTTCGTCATGGACCCATTGTGCCCGGCAACCGGATCGAGGACAACCACCTCCCCCTATCAAACCTCGTTGAAGGCCCGCGACTCAGTAGCGGTCGTTGTATCCGCCTCGCCGATTATCCTCGCGGGGCTTCGCTTCGTTCACCTTGAGTTGACGTCCGTCAAGCTCGTGCCCGTCGAGTCCTCGCTGAGCGCTCTGCGCCTCGTCATCCGAGCTCATCTCGACAAATCCGAACCCCCGGGATCGTCCGGTGTCGCGATCGGTCACGATGTTCGCGGAGGCGACGCTGCCGAACCGGCCGAAGTGCTCGCGCAGATCGGCCTCCTGTGTCTGGAAGCTCAGATTCCCTACGTAAAGCTTCATACCCATGTCCTGACTCCTTCTGCTTCGTGCAGAGTGATTGATCTTTGCCGTTCGTTTGCGTCGTCTGTTTTGGTACCCTTGCAGAAGGGAAAGGAAGGCGTTCGCGAAGAGCAGACGCATATGATACTCAATAATGCGCCCCGCATCAAGAGGCGCGCACGACTGTCCGAAACGCGTGCTCAGCACCGGTTGTCCGTGCTTACCTCTCTCCGTACAATGGCCCTGGATGAAGGCCGACCTGCCCATGCCGATCCTCGAGCATCTCGCGGAGCTGCGCCGAAGGCTGATCTGGTCGATCGTCGCGCTCATCGTCGCATCGGCCGTCGCCTTTGCCTTCTACGAGGTGATCGTCCGCTTTCTGCTGCGGCCCTTTGAGGGGATCGAGTCGGCGATGGACAACAACACGGTCTATGTAACGACGGTCATCGAAGGCTTCAGCACGCGTCTGCGGGTATCGATTCTCTGCGGGTTGATCGCCTCGATTCCCATTCACCTGGGAAACCTCGTGCTCTTCGTCTTTCCGGGTCTCACCGGACGCGAGCGACGGATCGTCAGCGGCGCTTTGATCGCCGGCCTGCTCCTCGTCGTCGGAAGCGCGACCTTCGGCTACTCGGCGGTGATCCCCATCTCCATTCGGTTCCTCATGACCTCGCGCTTCGTACCCGAAGGTGTGGGCATCATCCTCAGCCTGCAGCGAAACGTCGCGTATCTCTTCCAGTTCCTGCTCGCCACCCTCATCGTCTTCGAAATCCCCATCGTGCTCGCGCTGCTGATGGCCTTCG
>SKQU01000191.1 GCA_007118855.1 Spirochaetaceae bacterium | reverse complement strand
GTGGGTATCGTCGTGACGGCACGCGTTCACGAACGCACCGTGAGCCGCCTTCTCGAGAACCTGCCCGTGGAGCATGGCGGGTTCGTCTTCCTCGTCGATCAACGCGGCGCGCTGATCCTGCCGCGTTCGGTCGAACGTGCCAAGGTTGAGGGCATCATCTCTCCTCACCTCACCGGAGGACCGCCCGAAGGGGGTATGACCGTGCGCCTCGGCACCGAGCTCTACCGGGTGTTCCTCACCGAGCCGGGGCGGACGCACCTCACGATGGGGCTGCTCCTCCCCGAGCAGCGCTATACGGAGCCCATCAGGCTGAGCCGGATCTGGCTCTTCGCGATGGCGGTGGGAGCTCTCCTCTTTGGATCGGTCTTCGCTGTCTACGAGCATCGCAGCATCCTTCGCCCGATACGCGAGCTGATAGGGGCGATGCGACATGTGCGCGAAGGCAGCTTTGCTCACTCGGTCTCGAGTCGTCGCAGGGACGAGATTGGGGTGCTTGCCGAGCAGTTCAATGCGATGGTACGCCGGATTGCCGCTCTCGTCGATGAGGTCAACGTCGAACACCTGAAGCACCAGCTGGGACAATTGCGCCTCTTCCAGTCGCAAATCAAGCCGCACTTCCTCTACAACTGTCTCAACGTGATCTACCGCCTGTGCGTCTCCGGTGACACACAGGCGGCATCGGAGCTCGCTCTGCGGCTCGGAAAGTACTACCGCATGGTGACGCGTTGCTCTGCAGACACGATTCCGCTCGAGCGTGAGCTCGAGAATGCCTCAACCTACATGGAGATCCACCGAATTCGCCATCCACGGCGCTTCTCCTACTCGGTGACGGCCGACGAGGAGGTGCGCGGTGCACCGGTTCCACCGTTGACCATCCAACCGATCGTTGAGAATGCCGTCGTTCACGGTCTCGAGAACTTGGGATGCGAAGGCTCGGTTGAGGTTCGCGCCTATAGCTCTCACGGCTTCGCCGTGATCGAGGTCGCGGATACCGGGCGAGGGCTGGACCCGAGCGAGCTTCGCATGGTGAACGCGCAGATTCGCGACCCGTCGCCCGACCGCCGCAACGTCGGTTTGTCGAACAGTTTCTGGCGGTTGCGGCTGCGATTCGGCGAAGACGCCGACCTGGATCTGCGCCCTCGCGACGGGTGCGGGTTGCTCGTCCGCGTCAGGGTCCCGATCCGCGGAGGGCACGATGCACAATCTTCTGATCGTTGATGACGAGGTGGTTCTCGCCGAAGGGCTCGCCGGCGACGTCGACTGGTCGCCGTCAGGCGTGCAGGAGGTCTTTGTCGCCGAAAGCGGCGAGCAGGCGTGCGCGATTCTCGAGGAGCACCGGATAGATATCGTGCTTACGGACATCCTGATGCCGGGAATGGACGGCATCGCTCTGGCACGGGAGGTGCGCGAACGATGGCCGTTGGCCCGTGTAATTTTCCTGTCCGGGTACGACGAGTTCGAGTACGCGCAGAAGGCGGTGGGTCTGGCAGTGTTCCGTTACCTCATGAAGCCGGTAGGTGACGACGAGATTCTCGAGTGCGTAAGACAGGCGGGGGAGTCGATCAACCGGGAGATGAACGAGGTTGTGCACCTGCACGATCTGGAGGAACGGGTAGCGGAATACCTGCCCCGCGTCCGTGGCCGGTATCTGCAGTTGTGGATGGAGGGCCGGCGCGGCGACGCACTCGAACGGACTCCTCTGCTCGAGCAGTTCGGGTTGAGTGATCTGCCTGAGAGCGTCGTGTTCGTCATCGTCGTCCGGCGCGAGCGATGGCTCATCGAGAGCCGTCACCGCGACACGGCCTACGAGCTCGGTATCCGGAAGCTGACGAGCCGCGTGCTTCTCCACGACCGTGATGCTCCGTCCTTCATGGACGAGAACGACGATCTCATCCTGGTCGTCCGCTCGCACGATCCGGAGAGTCTGAACGCCGCGCGGGCGTACGCCACGAAGATGGCCGAATCGCTTCAAGGCGCGACCCGAATGTCGCTCGGCGCGGTGGTATCGGTGATAGTCGGACCGGTCGTGCGACCGGAGCAGGTCCCGGATACGTACAAGGGGCTGCGAGATATGTTCCGCGAAGCCCATTTCGGGCTCGAGGGAGTGGTCAGGAACGTGGACAGCCTCCCTGTTTCCAGGCCGGTTGCGGCGCTTAAGGCGTTGTCGAGGCCCATCGGAATCGCCCACCACGTAGATTCGCTTCAGGATGCTGATGCTCTGGAATGTCTGGAAGAGACGTTTGATGAGATCGCGAGAGCCGGCAATGTGTCGAACGAAACATTGCTCGCCGTGTACTGCCGTGTCGTGGATTCACTCCTGTCCGCGTCGGCCGGTCGCAGCATACCGGTCGAGAGCTGGATCGACGATCCACGGCGGATCCGGTTCAGCTTCGATCGCATACGATCCGTGCACGAGCTACGCGACTGGTGCGAGCGAAACGTGACGCTCTTCATCCGGGCGGCACGAGAGCATGAGGACGGTCGGTCAAGCGCTATTGTCAGGCAGGCCAAGACGCTCGTGGTGGAGAACCTTGACGGCGACATTTCGGTCGCCAGGATCGCGGCGGTGATGGAGCTGCATCCGAACCATATCTCGTCGGTCTTTTCTCGAACGGAAGGCGTGACCCTGTCCGAGTACATCACGGCTCAGAGGATGGACGCGGCGCGGCGACTGTTGCGATCTCCGGGAATCAAGGTCTACGAGGTAGCCGAACGGGTTGGATACCAGAGCGTCGCCCACTTCAACAGAACGTTCAAACGATGCGTCGGCATGTCGCCCAAGCGGTTTCAGCTTTCAGGTTGACCTCATCCCCGCGCGCGATACTGAGAGTTCCGCAAGAAATCGTGGAGACGGGCATTGCACGTCGGTGTAGTCCGGGCGGACAATGTCTATAGCACACTATAGGAGGTGCAAGATGTCACGCAAGAATGGAGGACTGTTCTGGGCGATCCTGCTTGTCGGGATCGTAGCGGCAGCGCCGGTGTTCGCCACCGGTGTGCAGGAGACGGTCGCGCCAGAGCCGCAGTTCGTCGACGGGCGTTACGATCCCCCGCTGGTGATCATGACGCCGATGTCGGTGCACGATCCGGACAACTGGCCGCGCGACGACTCGTTTGAGGACAACGCGTTCACCAGATGGGCGGAGGCCGAACTGGGCATCATTTTCGAGTCCGCGTGGTACTATCCCGATCACGATACCAATATCCAACGCCTTAGCCTGGCGATGGCCGCCGACGACATGCCGGATATGCTC
>SKQU01000375.1 GCA_007118855.1 Spirochaetaceae bacterium | reverse complement strand
GTCTTCGCCGCCGCCCGGACCGAATTCGCCTCGCAGCTCGTGCACTACGGCTACCTCGAGAGCCGTGACGCCTACCGGGCGTGGCTGGACGCCGCGGACATCATCGTGAGCACCGCGATCCAGGAGAACTTCGGCATCTCGGTCGTTGAGGCGATCGCGCATGGTGCGCTGCCGCTCCTGCCGAACCGCCTCTCGTACCCGGAGATCATTCCGAGCGAGCACCATAGCTGTCTCTACGAGGATTCCGACCTCCCGGACCGCCTCTGCGAGGTTCTGCAGCGACCCCGGCCGCAACGACGGGCGCCGGACGATCTGGTGGCGCACGCACGATCGTTTGCCTGGCAGCAGCGGATCGGCGAATTCGACGCGCTGTTCGAGCGAACCGCCGGAGCCGCTCGTGGGTAGGGCCCGGGCAGAGCGCGGAGCGGCGGCCTTCGAGCGGTGGTACGCCGATCTCTACGGCGAGCGCTGGAAGGGCCTGCGCGACGCGCTCGGTGACGATGGGCGGTATGCCGAGCTCAGGAACGGACTGCGGCGAACCTACCTTCTTGATCCGGCAAGCGTGCTCGCCGCCGCCGCGCTCGAGGTGCAGCCCGGAGAACGGGTCCTCGACCTGTGCGCCGCGCCGGGCGGCAAGAGTCTCGTGCTCGCCTGCGCGCTCTTCGGCGGCGGGGAGTCCCGCAGAGCGGCCCCGGGTCCCGGTGAGCTCGTGTGTAACGAACGCTCATCGGCCCGTCGCGCGCGGCTGCACCGGGTGCTCGACGAACACCTTCCTCCCGGGACGCGGCGACTCGTGCGGGTCACCGGCCACGACGCGGCGAAGTGGGCGCTCTACGAGCCGGCCGCCTACGATCGGGTCCTCGCCGACGTACCGTGTTCGAGCGAGCAGCACGTGCTGCTCTCCCCCGGCGCGCTCGCCGAGTGGAGCCCGTCGCGGCCGAAGCGGCTCGCTCAAGGGGCGTACGCAATCGCCTGCGCCGCCGTCGACGCCGTGCGCCGCGGCGGACGTGTGGTCTATGCCACCTGTGCGCTCTCTCCCTTCGAGAACGACGAGGTTGTGCGGCGGATCATCGAACGCGGCAACGGGGACCTGCAGGTGATCGACGCTGATCGACTGGCCGCGCGCGCGTTCAACGGATACCGGGAGCTCGTCCCCGGTGAACACGCGTCGGGCCCGGCTCCGGGTGAATCAACCGTATACGGACGGTTGATCCTGCCCGATCGCGACCACGGACTCGGGCCGATCTACTTCGCGGCGATCGAACGATCGGTCTGAATTCGGCGCATTCCCTTGCCTTTCAGAGCTGCGTCCGTATCATAGCACGATGCCGTCTACCACGACCGGGCTCAATGCGCAGCAGGAGACAGCCGTGACGACGATCGACGGACCGCTCTTGATCATCGCGGGCGCCGGGTCCGGCAAGACGCGGGTCATCACGATGCGCATCGCCGCGATGCTCGAGGCCGGCATCCCCCAGAAGTCGATTCTCGCGCTCACCTTCACCAACAAGGCCGCCCGCGAGATGGCCTCTCGCGTCCGCGAGCTCGCCGGGCGCACGCTGCGCGATCTCACCGTGAGCACCTTTCACAGTTTCGGGGTGTCGGTCCTTCGCCGCCACGCGCACCGCCTCGGGTACCGCGAGAATTTCAGTATCTACGACACGCAGGACCAGATCTCACTGCTGCGCGAGTCGGCCCGTGAGATCCGCATGGAGCTCGAACCGGGAGAGGCGGTCAAGGTCCTCGCCCGCTTCTCGGCCGCGAAGACCGGACGCGCTTCGTGGGACGATCTGCCGTCCGCCTACCGTGAGCTCTACGACGACTACCGGGAACACCTGAAACTCTACAACGCGGTCGACTTCGACGATCTCATTCTTCTGCCGGTCCGACTCTTCACCGAACACCCCGACGTGCTTGCCGAATACCACGACCGCTTCCGCTACATCATGGTCGACGAGTTCCAGGACACCTCGGCGGACCAGTACCGGTTCATGCAGCTGCTCGCGCAAGGGAACGGCAACGTCGCGGTCGTCGGCGACGATGATCAGTCGATCTACTCGTGGCGAGGGGCGAACTACGACAATTTCCTGCTCTTCGAGCGCGACTTTCCCGGGTTCCGCGAGATCACGCTCGAGCAGAACTACCGTTCTACCGACACGATCCTCGCGGCGGCCAACGGCGTCATCCGGAACAACCAGAACCGCAAGCTGAAGGCTTTGTGGACCGGCCTGAAGAGCGGCCGTCCGATCGAGCTCTCGTTTCCGGAGGACGAGACGAGCGAGGGCATCTTCATCGCGGAGATGATCAAGACGCTCGCGATGCGCGAGGGTCTGCGCTACGGAGACGTCGGGGTGCTCGTGCGAACGAACGGCCTCACGCGCAATCTCGAGGTCGCGTTCCTGAGCGAGAACATCCCCTACCGGGTGTCCGGAGGCCAGAGCTTCTTCCAGCGCAGGGAGATCAAGGATGTCGCGAGCTACATCCGGCTGCTCGCCAACCCGGATGACGACGTGAGCCTGATGCGGATCCTGAACACTCCGCGCCGGGGCATCGGCAGAAAGACCCTCGAAGAGCTGATCGCCACAACCCGGTCGCGGGGCGGAAGTCTCTTCTCCGCGATCACCGCGCACGTGCATGCAGCCGACTCACCGCTCGGCAAGCGCGCGGTCGCCGACCTGGCCGCCTTCGTCGATCTCATCGAGGGCTTCCGCAAACGCCTGTTCGTCCCGCGCAGGATGGGCGAGGCGGTACGCGGGCTTGTCGATGAGATCGACTACTGGGCGCATCTGCTCGGAGAACACCCGAACAACGAAAAGGTCGCGAAGTGGAAGCTGCGCAACCTAGGCCTGTTCATCGAGTTTCTCGAGAACTACGAGTCGGACCCGGACAACGTGTCTCCCTCCCCCTTCGAGTTCCTCTCCCGGATCACCCTCGATCCGCGCGACGACGTGGATGACCGCGACGACCCGGGCAAGGTCAATGTCATGACGATTCACGCGGCGAAGGGCCTCGAGCACGAGGTGGTCTTCATCGCCGGATGCGAGAACGGCATCATCCCGCACGCGCGTGCGCTCGAAGAGAACCCGGACAACGTCGAGGAGGAGCGGCGCCTGTTCTATGTCGCGCTCACCCGCGCGAAACAGAAGCTCTATATCACGAGCTGTCGCAGGCGAAAGGTGATGCGCGACGTCCAGGAGTGCGCGCCGAGCCCCTTTCTCGAAGAGATCCCGTCGGAGCTCGTGGAGGTGCGCGAGGCGATGGAGACCGCGGGTGAAGACGAGGTCCTCGACTACTTCGCGGCGATCAAGGCGAAGCTCGGAGCCGACGGTGCTGACACGAGGAGGGGGGCCGGTTAGAATGAAGCCATGAGTGACGCGCCGGCGGGACCGCCGCAGCCGCCCGTCACGAATCAGGAATAACGATCGTCCGCCGGCGTTCCTCTTCGGCGACCACATGATGAACGTTGAGCTCGCCCATCGGCCCGAGAAGCCCCTGCGGGCTCGTCGTGTACGGGTCGTACCAGGAGAACCGGCGGAAGAACATGCCCAGCTCGCCGGTGCACAGGTCGAACCCCCGCCGCGCGTAGAACGCATTGCGCAGGATCCGCAGCTGGTCGAGCGTCAGGAGCCGCAGGTAGTCGGGCTTGAGCTCTGTGCGCTCGAAGGCCCACAGCTCGCCTTCCGACGGCGTGGTCCGAAGCCACCACGGGACCGGCTCGAGGACGAGCCGGAAGGTGTCCCCGGGCCGGGGTGAGACGGTCGCGGTATAGATCTCGAAGTCGCGTCGGCCTATACTGACAATGGTGCTGTCAACCGCATCGTCGAACGCATACGAATCGACCCAGTGCTCAGCTTCGTTGAATACCCGCACCGTGATCTCGCCTATCTCGCCGCTCCAAGTCCCGCCGGTACCGTAGAGGTACTCGACCGTGAAGGCGAGCCGGTCGCGCCCGTACTCGCTGCGGTAACGGATTCGGGTCGCGGTGAGCCGGTCTTCCGGAAAGACGACTTCCTTGACGTACCAGGAGCGGATGCGCTCGTCGGCGCGAGCCCGGTCCGGGAGCTCGATCGCGGGCACCGGCTCATCGTTGACCCAGCTACGGAAATCCGCGAACGGTTCGTCCGCCGTCCCGTAGGCGAAGCGCGGGAACCCCAGGTCGTGGCGCGCCCGCGGCCCGTCGTTGAAGAAGAGAAACGAGACGTCTACGTAGTAGTGGTCGCTTCGCAGGTGGATTCTGATCGTCTGCGAGACGAGCGAGACGGTGGTATCCACCGGCTCACGCATCGCGACCGTTCCGCCGCCGGTCTCCACAAACGCCTCGTTCGCCTCCATGGACGGCGGTCGCAGCCCGATGAGCGCGACGGCGAAGAAGACAATGCACAGCGGAGCGCGGAGCGCAGCGAGGGAGCGCGAAGACCCGCGGCCGAATGATACACTCACACTATCAAGCTACCTGAGATCGTGCGGCGGGTGAACCCCCGGTCGGCCGCCTGCGGCGGGGTTGATGTCATTGCCCGCAGATCTGATATACTCGGGCGCTGTGAAACGAATACCACTCGACGGTGACTGGACGCTCTACCCGGTACGGCCGCACGACGGCCCCGTGTCGTCACCCGATGATCTTCTGAATGCTTCGTTGGACCCGGTCCCGGCCGTCGTTCCCGGGAACGTTGAGATCGATCTGATGCGCGCGGGAAAGCTCGACGACCCGTATGTGGGCACGCGCATCTACCGGCTGCGGGAGATCGAGGCGTACGACTGGTGGTACGTGAGGGAGTTCGACGCGCCGGCGGAACCTCCGGCGGGACCGGTGCGGCTCGTCTTCGAAGGGATCGACTGCCTGGCAACCGTCTGGCTGAACGGCGAGGTGCTCGGCGAGACCGACAACATGCTCATTCCCTGGTCCTTCGACGTCACCGACCGGCTCGGCAGGGGGGAGCGCACCAGGCTTGCCGTGCGCATCGCTTCACCGGTGCGCGCCGCACGGGAGTACTCGTACGAGCCGTGGCTGACGGCGGTGTCCACCGGGTACGAGCATCTCTACGTGCGCAAGGCGCCTCACATGTACGGATGGGACATCGCCCCAAGGGTCATCACGGCCGGGATCTGGAGATCGGTTGGGCTCGAGGTTCACGGACGCGACGAGCTCGTCGATGTCGGCTACGCCGTTGAGTCGATCGACGACGGAACCGCAATGCTGAAGATCGGTTGGCAGCTGCGGACCGACGCGCCGGACCTGGATGCGATCGAGCTCACCGTCACCGGCGAGTGCGACGGGAACCGGTTCGAGCGCACCTTCCGCCCGCTCTTCATCGCCGGAGAGCTTCGCCTCGAAGTCCCGGATGCGCGGCTGTGGTGGCCCAAGGGGTACGGCGAGCCGGATCTCTACGAGGTACGGTGGGAGCTTCGCCGCGACGGTGCGCTCGCGCACGTGAGCACCCACACAGTCGGGCTTCGAACCATCGAGCTCGAACGAACCGAGCTCGGCGGCGAGGACGGGGCCTTCCTCTTCCGGATCAACGGCGAGCCGATCATGTGCAGGGGGACCAACTGGGTGCCGCTCGATGCGTTTCACAGCCGCGACGTCTCGCGGTACGACCGGGCACTCGAGCTGATCGACGACCTTGGGTGCAACATCGTGCGCTGCTGGGGCGGAAATGTCTACGAGGAAGACAGCTTCTTCGACTTCTGCGACCGGCACGGGATCATGGTCTGGCAGGACTTCGCCTTCGCGTGTGCGTTCTACCCGCAGGAACCGGACTTTCTCGAGCGGGTTCGTCTGGAGGCGCAGGCCGTCGTGCGAAGGCTGCGAAACCACGCGAGCCTGATACTCTGGTCCGGAGACAACGAGGTCGACATGTTCTACCAGATGCGGGGGCTTGATCCGCGGATCAACCGGATCAGCCGGGAGGTCCTGCCGCAGGTCTGCGCCGCGAGCGACCCGTACCGGCCGTATCTGGAAAGCTCGCCCTACGTCGCAAGCGAGGTCCTCCGCCGCAAACGCCGCGATCAGGGGCTGATGCCGGAACAACACCTCTGGGGCCCGCGCGACTACTTCAAGAGCTCATACTACGCGGAAAACACGGCGAGCTTCGCAAGCGAGATAGGCTATCACGGATGCCCCAACGTCTCGAGCATCAGGCGGTTCATCGAGCCCGATCATCTGTGGCCCTCCGCACAGACGCCGGGACGCGAGCGGCCGTGGCAGGAGAACGACCAGTGGCGAGCGCACGCCACCGACCCGGAACCGGTATACGGACCCTACGCACACCGCATTGACCTCATGGCGAACCAGATTCGGGAGCTCTTCGGGTTCTACCCCGACAACCTGGACGACTTCGCGCTCGCATCGCAGATCAGCCAGGCGGAGGCCAAGAAGTTCTTCATCGAGATGTTCCGCATAGGAAAATGGAGACGGACCGGGATCATGTGGTGGAACGCGCTCGACTGCTGGCCGCAGTTCTCAGACGCGGTCGTCGACTACTACTTCGCGAAGAAACTCGCCTACTGGTACATCAGACGGGTCCAGGTGCCGGTCTGCGTCATGTTCGACGAGCCCTCGGCATGGACGTGCAGGATCGTGGTCGCAAACGACACCCTGAAACCGGCCTGCGGGCAAGTGCAGATTGTTGATGCTGAGACCGACGAGGTGCTGCTCAGCGACGGCTTCGCCGTCGACCCGAACGCGAACCGGGCAATCGGGCGGGTGCGCGTGAGCAGGGGCGAGCACCGGCTCTTTCTCATCTCGTGGGAGATCGACGGGCAGCGCTACGCGAACCATTACCTGCACGGAACACCGCCGCTCGACCTCGCCTGGTACCGCAGCCTGCTGCCGCGGATCGCCTCGCTTCCCGGAGGATTCGATCCCGACGCGGTCGCGAGATAGGAAGGTCGGCGATGGACGCAGGCGACCGAAGAGTTCTCCGCGATCTCGCGGCTCGCTACGCGGAGGTTGCCGCCCACCCCGTGCAGGACGAACGGCGCGAGATGTGGCGGCGGCACAATTCGCTTCACCGGACGCGGCCGCTCATCTACGCGCGCGCCTACGCGTGGCGGGAGATGCCGCAGTCGGCGTGTTCGTGCGAAGACCCGCTTGCCCGCCGGTACGAGGAGACGCTTCGCAACCTGCTCTTCTGGGCGGGTCTGGATGACGACTCGGTCTTCGAGCCGTGGCTGACCGTCCCGGCCGTACACGTCTGCAGCGGCTGGGGCGTGGAAATTGAACGGAAGCGAAGCGGGTCGCCCGGCGGGTCGTTCAAGATCGATTACCCTCTTCGTCGGCCGGAAGACATCGAGCGGCTGCGCGAGCCGTGGCACGAGATCGACGAGGAGAAGACCGACGAGACAGTGAGCCGCCTCCGGGAGGCGGTTTCTGACCTCATCGAAATCAACGTCGACCGCGGCCCGGCCTACCGCATGTGGAGCGGCGACCTGTCGACCGACCTGGGATATCTGCGGGGGATCGAGCACTTCATGGTCGACATGACCGACCGTCCCGAGTGGCTGCACCGGCTTCTGGACTTTCTCTCCGCCGGAGTGCTGAAGACGCACGAAGAGGCGCAGGCTGCCGGCGACTGGGGATTGAGCGCGCACCAGAACCAGGCGATGCCGTATGCGCTCGAGCTCGACGATCCGGCTCCCAACGCGAACGGCGTCGCGCGAAGCGCGCTGTGGGGCTACATGGCCGCGCAGGAGTTCACCGCGGTGTCGCCCGCCATGCACGAAGAGTTCCTCCTGCGCTATCAGCGGCCGATCCTTGAAGCGTTCGGCCTCGTCGCCTACGGGTGCTGCGAGGATCTCTCGCGGAAAATCGACATGCTCAGAGCGATTCCGAACCTTCGCCGGATCGCGGTCTCGCCCTTTGCAGACGTCGCCTCCTGCGCGGAGCAGATAGGAACCGACTACGTGGTGAGCTACCGCCCGAGCCCGGCGGACATGGTCAGTTACGACTGGGATGAGGAGCGCGCGCGTGCGATCCTCTCCCGCGACCTTCGCGCCTGCGCCGGCTGCCACGTCGATATCACGCTGAAGGACGTGGAGACCGTGCAGCGTGATCCGGATCGTGTGCGCCGGTGGGTCGCCCTCGCCCGCCGCGTCGCCGGGGAGGTCTTCGGCTGAAGACGAAGTGCTTCGAGAGGAAGTACTTCGTCGTGTACCCGATCGCCAGGCCGATCGCCGCTCCAATGAAGAGTGCGATTCGGCTCTCGAACAGGTAGTCGAAGAGGAGCTCGGTGCCCCAGAAGATGATCGTAGTGACCACGCTCATCGCCGTGTAGAGGACGAAGGTGCCGAAGTCTTCCCGGAGATTCGTCGGCTTGAAGCTGAAGATGAACCGCTTGTCCAGCGCGTACTTCAGGAGGAGCCCGGTCCCCGTGCCCAGAGCCATCGCAAGGTAGAGTCCATACGTGCCGTCGTAGACGGCGAGCGAGACCGCCTGCGTTGCGAGGTTCACCCCGGTCGCGGCGGCCGCGAAGAGCGCGTAACGAACGGCTATCGTCGCGGCTCTCACAGGAGCGTCTCCGTGCCAAGGACGTGGAGAACCGTCACGACGACCACCACCCAGACGATCACCGCCGCGATGATCGGGCGATCGTGGGTGATCGCGGCGACCGGATCGCCGCCGCTGTTCTCACGATAGACGATGTAGAGGTAGCGAAGCAGGCCGAACACGACCGGAGGAATGGTCAGGATCAGGGCGTCCGTACCCGTCTTTGCGATCGTTCCCGCGTCGATCGTGTAGAGCGAGTAGGTGATGATCGCAAGCGTCACCGTCACCACGATGAAGATGTCGAGGAGCTCCCGGCTGTAGACGGTGAGCACCGCCCGGTGTTCATCGTGTCCGTCGAGAGCGAACTCGTGACGCCGCTTGCAGAAGCCCAGGAAGAGCGAGAGGAAGAAGGTCGCAAGCAGCAGCCAGCGGGAAATCGGCAGATCGACGGCGAGACCGCCGGCGATGACCCGAATCAGGAAGCCGCCTGCGAGCACCATGACGTCGAGTACGATGTACCGTTTGAAGAGAAGCGAATACGAAACGACCAGCGCCACGTATACCGCGAGCGCACACAGGACCGCGAGCCCCGTGAGCGTCGCGATCGCGAGGCCCGCGGCGAGCAGCACGCCGGCGAGCACCGCGGCCGGTGTCACCGCCACGCGTCCGGCGGCAATGGGCCGATCGCGCTTGCGGGGGTGGTGGCGGTCGTGCTCGCGGTCTGCGATGTCGTTGATGATGTAGAGCCCGGATGCACAGAGGCAGAAGGCGGCGAAGGTCAGCGCCACACGGGCGAGCGCTTCGGGCTCGAGGAGCCTGCTCGAAAAGAGGATCGGTGCGAATACGAGCAGGTTCTTGACCCAGTGGCGGATGCGCAGCAGACGGCCGGCGTCCCTCGCGGTGGCGCTGAGGCGTCGCGCCTGTGCGCGCTCAGAAGAGGAGCTTCGCATAGCGAAATACCCCCTGCTTCCACGGGCTTCGGTGCGAGATGCCCTCGTTCGCGCCGAACGACTCACGGTTGTCGAGGTACCACCGGAAGTTGCGAAGGAGCGCGTCGCGGTTGGAGTACTCCGGCGTGAACCCGAGCCGATCCCGGGCCTTCTCGACCGAGACCTCCGAGTCCTTTCCCGCCGTCTCGTAGACCCACTGGTAGAGGGGAGAGACGCCCATGCGCTCGAGTATGCGAAGCGCGAGGATGACCGGACCCGCCGGTAATCCCACCACGCGTTTTCCGTGGCCGGCCGCGTCGAGCACCGCCTGGAAGTCCTCGCGCATCGTGGCGAACTGCGCCGCCCCTATGTTGTAGGTGTCGTTTGCGACCTCCGGCGGCAGCGTCAGCGCGAGGTGGATGGCCCGGCACAGGTCTTCCACGTCGAGGAGCTGGTACCGGTTCTCTCCCCGGCCGATCATCGGGAATCCGTGGCCGTCGGCCGCCCAGTCGTAGAGGAGCGCAAAGACCCCGAGCCGCTCGGGCCCCACGAAGGACTTGGGCCGCAGGATCGGGACGCACATCTCTTTCGAGCGGTAGTCGGCGCACACCCTTTCGGCGAGTATTTTCGCCTCGCCGTACGGCCCCACCCCTTCGAGGCGGTCGTCCTCCCGGATGGGGTGATGGTCCGGTATCCCGTATACCGCGGTCGAGGATACGTGGACGACGCGGGTGATTCCCGCCTCGCGGGCCGTGGAGAGGACGTTTCTCGTCCCATCAACATCGGTTGAGAAGATGTCTTTTTTATCATACAGCGGCAGCGCGGCGGCTGCGTGGACGACCTGGTCGACTCCCTCCGTGGCCGCCCGTACCGCGTCCGGGTCGCGGATATCGCCGCGAACCTCGCGAATCCGCGGCTGCTCCGGGTAGTCGAAGCGTGCGATGTCGAGCGTCACGACTCGGGCGCCCTCGCGAAGAAGGTACCGCACGAGGTTGATCCCAAGGAAACCGGCGCCGCCGGTCACGAGTACGGTCATGGTCCCTCCCACTCCTCGCGGTAGATCTCGTCCATGAAGTAGCGCTCATCCCACACGAACGAGCTCACGCTCGCCGGCGCACCGCGTCTCATCGTGGGGATGATCGTGTTGGTGAAATTCTGCGAGTACATCAGCGCCCCAAAGGAGAGGAGCACGGCGCCGACGGCGACCGAGAACGCCGCCCGCGGCAGCCGGAACCTTACGCGACTCAACAGCGAATCGAGCACGACGAACAGTAGCACCCAGGTCAGCACCGTGATGTAGAGCCAGTGCTCTATGTACCACGGCTCCCACCAGTAGACGAAGATCGACCCCAGCGCCATCCAGACGAGGAGCGCCGGGAAGGTGGGGCCGTAGCGGCGGTAGACGGGCACGAGGAACACGAAGTAGCTCGCAAGTACGCAGCCGATAACGACCAGGACGATATTGCTCACCGGCGGGTCCTCGGGCAGGAGGAGCTCGGTGTCGATGCGGTCCGTCCTGAACGAGGTGACGAAGGACGAACCATACCCGTTGATCGCGTGGCGCAGCGGGTCCTCGGCGACACCGCCCCACCGCTCGCGGTAGCGGATGAGGTAGAAGAACCGCACGAAATTCCCGCGAAGAGGGATCGACTCGAAGTACGGAACCGTCTGCGCACCTTCCGGATTGTCCTCCATGCGAAGGCCCATCCTGACAAACCCGATGTAATAGTAGGTTCCCCCGGTGACGAGCGCGACGAGCAGCAGATAGACGGCGCTGCGGCCGATGTTCCGCAGGAGTCTGAAGCCGCGATCCCGGCCGTGTACGGAGAGCAGGAATATCGCGAAGAAGGACGGGATCGAGAGGAAGTATGCCTGATGGAGGAGGATGGCTACCGACTGCAGGAGCGCGACGATCACGATCACCGGAAGCGGATACGGGACCTTGCGGTAGAAGAGGAGCACCAGCACGGCCAGATTGATGAGGATGCCGGGGATCGCGGCGGTTTCGTGGGCCGTCGCGTCGTGCCACAGCGATCCGCTGAAGGCGATGAGCACGACGATCGTGAGCGAGAGCCAGTATCGCTTCGACCGCGCGTAGAAGAGCAGGAAGAACACACCGAGCCCGGCCGAGACGAAGAGCGTGTTCTTGAACTTCTGGATGAAGGTCGTGTTCGTGATGCCGGTGTGCTCGGTGAATTGATTCTGGAACCAGACGGATGTGGGCGTGAAGATGAGGTGGTGCGGGTAGTAGACCGGAACGTCATCCCATTGGTCGACCCAGGCCGAGTAGTAGACTTCGTCCCACCCGAGGTTTCGCGAGAAGTACCGCAGGTTGAACAGGCAGTAGCCTGTTGTGATGACAAAAACGGTGACGATCAGGATCGCGATACGCACGGCTCGGATCATGAGGTCTTCATCGCCTGCGCGGTTGCCGAGACAAAGCGTGAGACCTTCACGACCGGACCGATCGTCACCGGGCTCTCCCGTTCTCCGGTCACGATCGCCACCCACCCCAGGTCCGCGAGGCGGTGGAGGATAGAGCTTCGAAGCGAG
>SKQU01000092.1 GCA_007118855.1 Spirochaetaceae bacterium | reverse complement strand
GAAGACCGCGACAAGGAAGAGACCAGGGTGAAGGAGATCGTCATTGAGGGTATACTCTCAATCCAGTCGGGCGACAATCCGCGCATCCTGCTCGAGAAGTTGGTGAGCTTCCTGCCGCCGGCCCAGCGCGAGGTAATGCGTCAGGAATCGGCGCGCGACTAGACTGAAGGAGGGCTCGCTTGGCAGGACCCGCGCGGCGAAGAAAGAGAAAACAAGCCGAGGGGGCGGCTGACTGGCTGCTGACCTACGGGGACATGGTCACGCTCCTGCTGACCTTCTTCGTGCTGCTGTTCACGACGGCAACGATCGACGGCTACCAGCTGCGGCTGATCCTCGCCGCTTTCCCCGGGCTCGGAAACTTCACCGGCGGGAATACGCTGGAGGCGGGGCCGCTCGCCGAGCTCGGCAACACGATCATGTCGCTGCCGTCGATGGAACGGGGCCGCGCGCTCAGCGAAGCACGACGCGAGGCGGTGAGCATCTTTGAGCCGGAGATCCGCAGCAACCTCGTCCGGGTGACCGAGGACGAGCGCGGACTGGTGATAAGCCTTGCCTCCGACGCCTTTTTTGCGAGCGCCTCGGCACGGGTGAACATAGAACAGACCCGCGAGGTCCTGCAGAAGCTCGCCCGACTCCTGTCGGCAGACGAGTTCAGCCACCGGATGTTCCGGCTCGAGGGTCACACGGACGACATACCGGTGGGGCCGGGCCTGGCCTGGGAGTCGAACTGGGAGCTCGCGTCGGACCGTGCCGCGGCAGTCATGCGGTATCTGCGAGACTACGGCGTGGACGAGCAACAGTTCCAGCTGATGAGCCGGGGAGAGTTTGCCCCGCTCGTGGATAACACGACACCAGAGGGCCGGGCATACAACCGCCGGGTGGACGTGATTATCCTGACCGAAGGAACGCTCTGAGATGAGGAGATCACATGGCTGATGACATGTTTGATGCTGATGACGATGTCGTCGGTGCTGAAGAATCGCAACCGGGACAGAAACGGATAGGCTTTCTCTCCGGCGTCCTGATTCAGGTCCTGAAGTGGGTTGGTATCATCCTTGGAGCGGTGATCTTCATCGTGACCGTGGTCGTGGTCACCGTGAACTTCCTCAACCGCGGCGGCGTGAGCCAGACACGGATCCCGACGAGCGAGGAGTACCGGGCCGAGGCACCCATTCTCGACTGGTTTCAGCAGATCGGGGAACTGCGGGGGAGCACTCACGACGATGTGCGGACGACCTATATCATCGAGCCCTTTCTTGGCTACGACGGTGCGAACGACGCGCTGACGACCGAGCTGATCCGCCGCAGGATCCAGCTGATCGGAATCTTCCATGACTACTTCGGCGGCAAATCGGTTGATGAGCTCCAGGGCCAGGCCAACCGCAACAAAGCACGCCAGGATTTGCAGGATCGGATCAACCGCATCCTGAGAAGCGGCAGTATACGCGATATCGTCTTCGGCAGCTACCAGTTTCTCCCGTTCTGACAGGATTTGACGAAACTGGCCCAAGGGGGATTGCTTTTCTTGTTGATCCGTGCGACCATTGCTACGGAGGGGAACTGATAGAATGACGGAAGTTCTATCCCAGGACGAAATCGATCAGCTTTTGACGGCGATCTCGTCCGGGGACATGGATACTGACGACATACCTCAGCCGGCCGACCAGCGCAAGATCAAGATCTATGACTTCAAACGGCCGGACAAGTTCTCCAAGGAACAGCTTCGTACCATCAACATGATGCATGAGACGTTCGCACGTCTCACGACGACCAGCCTCAGCGCGCAGCTGCGCAGCCTCGTGCAGCTCCACGTTGCGTCGGTCGACCAGCTGACCTACGAAGAGTTCATCCGCTCGATTCCCAATCCCACGACGCTCGCGGTCATCAACATGGATCCGCTGAAAGGATCCGCAATCCTCGAGATAGATCCCGCCATCACCTTCAGCATCATCGACCGTCTCTTCGGCGGGCAGGGGGAAGGCAGCAAGGTCACCCGCGAGCTTTCGGATATTGAGACCTCCGTCATGGAAGGGATCATCGTCCGGATCCTCGGGAGCATGCGCGAGGCGTGGAATCAGGTGATAGACCTTCGCCCGCGGCTCGGCCAGATCGACACGAACCCGCAGTTCGCCCAGATCGTGCCTCCAACGGAGATGGTCGTGCTCGTGACGCTCGAGACCAAGGTGGGGGAGGTCGAGGGCATGGTCAATTTCTGCATTCCGTATCTGACCATCGAGCCGATCATCAGCAAGCTCAGCGCGCAGTACTGGTACTCGACGGTACGCCGCGGGACGACCACTGAGAACCTCAATATCCTGCGAGACAAGCTCGCGACGGTGGCCGTCAACGTCGTCGCGGAGATCGGCAGCATGGACCTGACCGTTGGTGACGTTCTGGGCCTGCGCCCGGGCGACGTTATCCGGTTGCCCAATATTCGAGTGAGTGACCCCATGTCGCTGAACATAGGGAACAGGCGGAAGTTTCTCTGTCGGCCGGGCCAGGTGGGCAATAAGCTGGCCGTGCAGATCATCAAGCAACTCGAGGATATCGAGCACGAAGATTTCGAAGAGCTTGTTGCCGACGAAGGAGATTGACGATGAGTGATGGATCGCTCTCCCAGGATGAAATAGACGCTCTGTTGCAGGGAAGCGGTGGGATGGACTTCGATGCCGGCCCCACGACCCCGGCCCTCACCGACCAGCAGCGACGGGAGTTCGAGCAGCTGATCCACCAGACCGTCGGCAGTCAGCAGTCGAATCTGTCGCTCCTGGTGAATAACGAGGTGAGTATTCAGGCGCCCGGCGTGGACCTCATGGACGCCGAGGGCTTCTCGCCCTCGCTTCCGGCTGAGATCGTCCAGATCCGGATGAACCTCACCGAGGGCGCGCCCGGTCACCACTCGTACGTACTCGGCTCCCAGGCCGCGATCGAGATTGCCGGCCCCATGATGGGTCAGGAGGGCGTTGAGCTCGACGATGCCGCGGTGAACGCGCTCCAGGAAGCCTTCAGTCAGATCGCCGGACCGGTCGTGACGGCTCTCGGAGACAATGCCGGGACGACGCTGATGAACGACCCGCCGGAAGGAGTGTACGGCGATTCGTCGTCGCTCGAGCTGCCGGACGGGCAGTTCGTGCGGCTTACCTACGAGGTGACGATCGACGACAGGGATTCGATTGAGGTGTACGAGATCTTTGACGCCGCGGTGGTCCAGGCGGTCCTGGGGACGACGCAGCAACCACGCACCGGGGCGCCGGCGGGAGGCGGACCGGCGCAGCGACCGGGTGCCGCCCAGCCGGAGGGCATGGGCGCGATGATGGGGATGCAGATGGGCGGGACTCCCAACGTGCAGAGCGTCCAGTTCCCGAACCTGAGTCCGGCCGGTACGACCGGCGAGCAGGGGAACATCGGTCTTCTCATGGACGTGTACATGGAGATGACCGTTGAGCTCGGGCGCACGAGGAAGCTGATCAAGGAGATTCTGGGGATGGGCGAAGGAACCATCATAGAGTTGGACAAGCTCGCCGGTGAGCCGGTGGACATCCTGGTCAACCACAAACTCATCGCGAAGGGTGAGGTTGTCGTGATCGACGAAAACTTCGGCGTGCGGGTAACCGAGATCGTATCGCCCATGGAGCGGATGAGCGGCATGCCGTAGAATGAGAAGGCGGGGCCACGAGCCTGCGGCGGTTTAACCGTGCCGCCACGGGTTCGTGGGTCCGGCGAGGGGGGTGGGAGTTCCCCTCGCCACTGACGGGAGGGGACAGATCAAACGCCTTGTAGTGATGTTCGGAGTGGGGCTACTCGTCTCATTCCCATTCTTTGCAGAAGACATTGACCGCAACTCGCCTCCGGCCGACGAGGGCATCGCGCCCGTGGAGTTGGACGGCGGGCGCGAGGGGCGGATCGACGAGCGGACGCTTCTCTTCGCCGACCAGGCGGACTCCGGCCAACCGCAGGACCTCAACGTGTCGGGGTTCAGCTACTGGGACCTCGTCCGCATGGTCCTCGTACTCGCCTGCGTCGTCGGACTCATCTATCTCGTCTTCTATCTCCTCAGACGCGCCGGCAACGGAAGGTACGCGCAGAGCGATCTCATCACGGTCGTCGGTTCGCAGCCTCTGCCGGGTAACCGCGCAATCTACCTCGTGAAGGTGGGCCCGCAGGTCTTCATGGTCGGCGCCGGCGGTGAGTCGATTACGCTCCTCGGGGAGATAACGGACAAGGAGACCGTCGATGCGGTCGTGCTGACCGCCGGAGAGGCGGGCGCGGCCAGGCGCTCGTTTGCCGAGACGTTGTCGTCGCTCGTCCAGGGAGGGCAGGAGCCGTCGTTCGACCTGATGAGGCGCCAGAGAGAACGCCTCGAGCGTCTGCGGTCGTAGACGGCATTCGGCTCACAGGGGGGGGAATGAATCGTTTGCCGGTACGAAAACGCTCGATCGTGGTTGCCTGCGTCGTGCTTCTGTCAATCCTCGCGCCGACGGCGCACGCGCAGGTCCTCGGCGACGCCGACGCCGTTGTGCCGCCGGGCGAACAGTCGCTGCGAATCCCGTTCGTGAATCTGGAGATCCGCGAACCCGCCGACAACCAGGAAGTGGCGCTGTCGCTCCAGCTGCTGCTTCTGCTGTCGGTGTTGAGCCTTGCGCCGTCGATCTTCATACTCATGACCAGTTTTCTGCGAATCGCGATCGTCATGGATTTCGTCAAGAGGGCTCTTTCGCTGCAGCAGGTGCCTCCGAATCAGGTGCTGATGGGCATCGCCCTTTTCATGACTCTGTTCATCATGTGGCCGACGTTCACGGCCATCTACGAGAACGCGTTCGTGCCGTTTGCCGAGGGGGAGATGGGCATAGAGGAGGCGTACGGCGAGTTCGAGGGGCCTATTCGCCTCTTCATGTACCGGCAGATGCGCGGAAGCCCGGATACGATCAGGCTGTTCATGCGAATGGGCAATATGCCGGCTCCGGCGACCTTTGCTGATGTGCCGACGCACGCGCTCATTCCGGCATTCATCCTCCATGAGCTCACCGTCGCATTCAAGATAGGGATACTCCTGTTCATACCCTTCATCATCATCGACATGGTCGTGGCATCGACCCTGATGTCGATGGGCATGATCATGCTCCCTCCCATCATGATTTCGCTTCCCTTCAAGCTGATCCTCTTCGTCCTCGTCGACGGGTGGGGGCTTCTGACGCAACAGCTCGTCGCGAGCTTTGGAGGTCTGTGATGGACTTTGGATTCGCGATTCAGATCGTTCGAACCGGCATCTTTCACATCCTCATCGTCTCTGCTCCGGCGCTCGTCACGGGTCTTGTCGTGGGGCTGGTGGTCTCGATCATCCAGGCGACGACCTCTATCCAGGAGCAGACCCTGACCTTTGTGCCGAAGATCGCCGCGATTCTGCTGGCGATCTTCGTGATGGGGCCGTGGATGATCCGGGTGCTCGTGCAGTTCACGCAGAACGTGTTCCGCCAGATTCCGGCGATGGTGGGATAGATGCTGCTCGAGGGACTCGCTCTGGACGCCCAGCTCTTCTTTCTTCTTTTCGTGCGGGTCTTTGCCATGCTGCAGTTCGTTCCGCTGCTGAACTCCGCCTCGATCCCCCGGCTTGCCAAGGTGGCGCTGAGCCTGCTGTCCGCTGTGCTCGTCTTCCCGATGGTTCAGCAGTCGGGGTATCCGATCCCCGATACGGGGCTTGCCTACGCCTTCCTCGCCCTGGGGGAAGCGATGATCGGCATCATCATGGGGTTCATGCTCGCGATCGTGTACGCGGCGTTCCAGACCGCGGGCCAGATGTTCAGCCTCCAGATGGGGTTCGGCGCGAGCCAGGTGTTCGATCCGCTCGCGCAGATCGAGATTCCGCTGCTCGGTCAGTTCCTGAACATCGTGGCGATGTTCGTGTTCGTCTTCACCGCCGGGTTCCAGAAGATATTCCTGTCCGGGGTCTACCACTCGTTTCAGTCGGTGCGCGCGGTGGATCTCATACTGCTTCGAGAGGACATCGTGCTCTCCATGCTGCAGGGGCTGAGCGCGCTCTTCGAGAACGCTCTGATCATCTCCTTTCCCATACTCGGAACGCTCTTCCTCGTGCAGGTGGTCATGGGCCTGCTTGCGAAGGCCGCGCCCCAGATGAACCTGCTCATGCTCGGGTTTCCGTTGTCGATCGGCGTCGCCTACGTCATCCTTCTCGTCACGATTCCGTTCCTGATGGCCTCGTTCGATCGCCTGATCGACGTCGGGTTCGATCGGCTGTTCGAGTTCTTCCGCGGAGCGGCGGAGATGCGAACATGACGCGCCAGGATACCCTTGCCCAGGATCTGCGACTCGAAGCCGACGAGCTGACCGCAGTGCTCGCGGCGGTTCACCTGCAGTGGTTCGCTGCCGAGGATGAGGGGCGAACCGAGGAGCCGACCGAGCACAAGATCCGCAAGGCTCGCGAAGAGGGCAAGGTTGCCAAGAGTCAGGATGTTTCGAGCTCGATCGTGCTCCTGTTCACCGTCGTGGCCCTGCTCCTGCTCGCGCGGTACCTGTTCTCGAACTCGTTGGAGATGCTCTCGTACTTTCTGCGTCGGTCGACCGAGGTCGATGTGACGACGGACGCCACGATCATGAACGCCTTCTACAGCTACTTCATCCGCCTGACGCTGCCCATCGGTATGGTCGCCTTCGCCGCCGCGATCCTGGGTAACGTCGTCCAGGTCGGGTTTCTGTTTACGACGAAGACGATTACGCCGGATCTCAACAGGATCGCGCCGCGCTTCGGCAAGTTCTTCCAGCGCGCGCTGATGAGCAGCGAGGCGCTGTTCAACCTGGGAAAGTCCCTGGGCAAGGTAGTGCTCATTGTCGCGCTCGGTATCGTGAACGTCGCGTTCCGTATCAACGAGATCGTGGCCACCCTTCACGCGCCTTTCCTCTACTCATTCTCGCTCGTCGCCCGGATTGCGTTCGCGATGCTCCTGCAGTCGGCGATCCTGCTCCTCGTTCTTTCGGTGTTCGACTATCTGTTCCAGCGCAAACAGCACCTCGAGTCGTTGAAGATGACCCGGCAGGAGGTCAAGGAAGAGCGGCGCACCTTCGAAGGAGATCCCCTGATCAAGGGGCGGATGCGCCAGCGCATGAACGAGCTCCTGAGCCGGAATATGCTGCAGAACGTCCCGCGGGCTGATGTGGTCGTGACGAACCCGACCCACTTCGCCGTCGCGATGGAGTACGACCGGTTGACCATGGAGGCCCCGACGGTGATCGCGAAGGGACAGGACAATATCGCCTTCCGGATCCGCGAGATCGCCGAAGAGGCCGGCGTGCCGGTTGTCGAGAACAAGCCGCTCGCCCGCGCGCTGCACGCGGAGGTCGAGATCGGCGACACCATACCGGAGCAGTTCTACGAGGCGGTGGTCATCGTGCTGAAGCAGGTCTATCAGATGGCCGGAAGAGTCGTGGGAGGCCGAAATGGCTGATTTCCAGTCCGTGCTGAGTAACGCGTTTCTGCGGCGGCGAAGCGACGTCCTCGTCGCCGTAGGCGTGATCATCGTGGTGATGATGCTGATCATCCCGCTGCCGACCGTGCTGCTCGACGGGTTCATGTCGCTGAACATTGTGCTGAGTCTGCTCGTCATCCTGATCGTGCTCTACACGTCGAACGCGCTCGAGTTTAGTGTCTTCCCGACCCTGCTCCTCGTCGCGACCGTATTCGGGCTCGCGCTGAACGTGTCCTCTACGCGGCTCATCCTCACGCAGGGCGCCGACTTTCGCGGGCGGATCGTCATCGCGTTCGGCAATTTCGTGGTCGGGACGACCGGCACCGAAGGTCTGGTCGTGGGTATCATCATCTTCCTGATTCTGATTGCCGTACAGTTCATCGTCATCACGAAGGGGGCGACGCGCGTTGCCGAGGTTGCCGCGCGATTCACGCTTGATGCCCTGCCCGGCAAGCAGATGGCAATCGAGGCGGAGTACAACTCCGGCGCTATCACCGAAGAGGTGGCCGCGAAACGGAAGAACGAGCTGGAGCGTGAGGTGGACTTCTACGGAGCGATGGACGGCGCGAGCAAGTTCGTCAGCGGCAACGTCAAGGTCGGCATTCTGATCACGGTCATTAACATCGTGGGAGGCATCGTCGTCGGCGTCACGCTGCACGGCGAGTCGCTTGCCGACGCTGCCGACACCTATATCCGGTTCGCCGTGGGTGACGGTCTGGTGACGCAGTTTCCGGCGCTCCTGATCTCCACCGCGACCGGCATCATCGTAACCCGGGCGATCTCCGACGGCTCGTTCGGCGAGGACATCACCGAGCAGTTCAGCCGCCAGAGCCGCATCTACTGGATCGTGGCCGCCTTCCTGTTCGGCATCGCCTTCCTTCCGGGATTTCCCTGGTACGTGCTCCTGCCGCTTTCGGTGGCGAGCGCCTTTCTCGCGTATCGGTTGGGACACCGGCAGGTGCAGGAGGAGACTCGCACGAGGGAGGAGTCTGCGGCCCGGGCGCCGGAAGCGCCCGCCGAGATCTCGCCGGTTGCGCCGCTCGATCCTCTCTCGCTCGAGCTTGGCTATGGGCTCGTGCCGCTCGTTGACCGGGACAAGGGTGCCGAGCTCCTCGATCGGGTGACGCGAATCCGGCGCGAGATGGCGCTGGACCTGGGGCTCGTGGTTCCCCGCATTCGGATCATCGACAATATGCGTCTTGAACCGAGCGAGTACAGCTTCAAGATCCGCGGTACCGAGGTCGGTCGCGGTACGATTCGAATGGGAAGCTTCCTCGCGATCAACCCGGGGAGCGTCACGGAAGAGGTGCCGGGCGAGCGCACGACCGACCCGGCGTTCGGACTCCCGGCGATGTGGATCAGCGAGGACGTGCGCGACCGCGCCGAGCGTGCCGGCTACACCGTCGTCGACTCTCCGTCGATCATCGCGACGCACCTGACTGAGATCATCAAGCACCATGCCGCCGACATCCTCGGCCGTCAGGAGGTTCGCAGCATGCTTGATGCGCTGAAGAAGGAGTACTCTGCGGTGGTCGAGGACGTTCAGGCGGTACTCTCTCTCGGCGAGATCCAGAAGGTGCTCCAGAGCTTGCTCTCCGAGCAGGTGTCAATCCGTAACCTGGTCGCGATTCTGGAGGCGCTCGCGGATTTCGCGTCGGTCAGCAAGGATCCCACCTTCCTCGTTGAGAAGGTTCGGCAGGCCCTGGCCCGGCAGATCTGCCTCCAGCACGCCGACGATGAGCGCACGATCCATGTGATGACGATCGACCCGACGCTGGAGCGGCGACTGGTGGAGTCGCGAGTTGATACGGCCGGCGGTGCCGTGCCCGGGCTTGCGCCGGAGGCGCAGCGCAAGTGGATCAACGCCCTGATGAACGCCGTGCGGCATGTGCAGCAGGTCGGTCATGTGCCGGTCGTGCTCTGCTCGGAAGCCGCGCGGCCGCTGGTGAAGACGAGCGCGCGCAGGGACATCCCGGACCTGTCCGTGCTCTCGGTTCCGGAGATCGTTTCGAACGTCCGCATCGAGGCGCTTGCGGAGATAAGGATTGAGGAGTGAGCATGGAGTACTTTGTCGAGCAGGCATCGACGCATCGTGAGGCGCAGGAGAAGATCCGGCTGAAGTACGGCGATCATGCCCGGATCATGCACCATCGATCGGTGCGTATGGGGGGCTTTCTGGGGCTGTTCAGCCGTGAAGGGGTCGAGGTGACCGGATACTTTTCGAGTGAGCCACGCCGCACGGGCGGCGCGGCTGCGTCGAACGTCTCGCCGTCGCTCGCCGCGTCGGCGCAGTCCTCGGCACCGACGGCGCAGACGTCCGGGTCGGCGGCGCTGCGGTCAGCTTCCGACGAATCGCCGGCCCCAGGCAGCACGGGCGGCTCCGCACGGACGCTCGAGGAGGAGAAGAAGCGGCTGCTCGAGGTGATGCGGGGCGGAGACAGGACCCTGGACACCGTTCTCCTGGAGCTGCGCAGTCTGCGCGAGTCTATCGACGGCGGGCGCGACGATCCACATCCCACCATCAGCGAGATCCGGATCCGGCTCGAGGAGAACGGGTTCGCCCCGAGCTACGTTCGCGCGATGATCGACCGGTTGAGGCGCGAGCTCTCAGTCGACGAGCTTGCCGACCGGGAGGGGGTCCACGGACGGGTGATCGAGTGGATCGGCGAGTCGATCAGCATCCACGAACCCCGCAGCAGCGGCAAGCCGGAGATTTTCGTGCTGGTCGGTCCCACAGGCGTGGGAAAGACGACGACGATCGCGAAACTCGCGGCGATGTACGGGCTCGATCGAGGGGGGAGAGGACGCGATATCCGGATCCTCACGATCGACAACTACCGGATCGGAGCGAGGCAGCAGATCGAGACGTACGGACAGATCATGGACGTCCCGGTGTCGTTCGTGGAGTCGGCCGACGATATGCGAAAGTACCTCGCGCTGTACCAGGACGCCGACATTATCTTCGTTGATACGATTGGAAAGAGCCCCCGCGATTTCCGCAAGCTGGGGGAGATGAACGAGCTGCTCACGATGTGCGGCGGACGGGCGCGCGTGCACCTGGCGATCAGCGCGACGACGAAGACCTGCGACGTCGCGGAGATCGCGACGCAGTTCGAGCCGTTCAAGTATGAGGCCGTAGTGGTCACCAAGATGGACGAGACGACGCGGGCGGGGAATATCATCAGCGTGCTTGCCGAGCGGCAGAAACCGATATCCTTCATTACCGATGGACAGCGGGTTCCACAGGACATTGAACGTGCGACCCGGATTCGCCTCCTGATGCAACTCGAGGGATTCACGGTCTCTCGTACGGCGCTCGAGAAGCGCTTTGCAGTCGCGTAGTATGGAGTTGACGATGGCAGATCAGGCAGAGACCCTTCGTGAGATGATGCGCATTAACGGCGGCGCCGGCAATCCCGGCGGGAGGACACGGATCATCACGATAGCCAGCGGCAAGGGCGGGGTGGGGAAGACCAACATCTCGACGAATCTGGCGCTGGCCTACGCAAAGCTCGGCAAGAAGGTGATCCTGATGGACGCGGATCTTGGCCTGGCGAACGTGAACGTGGTGCTCGGGATCATTCCCAAGTACAACCTCTATCACCTCATCCGCAAACAGAAGACGATGAGGGAGATCATCATGGATACGAGCTACGGTATCCAGATCGTCGCCGGCGCAAGCGGCTTTGCGAAGATCGCGAATCTTGACGAGGAGGAGCGCCAGAACTTCATCACCGAGCTGTCAGAGCTCGCGACGGCGGACGTGATCATCATCGATACGAGCGCAGGGGTCTCGAATAACGTGCTCTCCTTCGTCGCCGCGGCGGACGAGGCGATCATCGTGACGACGCCCGAACCAACGGCCATCACCGACGCGTACGGCATCATCAAGATCATCGCGACCGAGATAGACAATCTGGGCCTTTCGCTGAAGCTGATCGTCAACCGGGTGAAGAGCGTCACCGAGGGGAAGAAGGTGGCCGAACGGGTGATCAACATCGCGAGCCAGTTCCTCAACCTGAAAGTCGACTACCTCGGCTGCGTCTACGAGGACCCGGCGGTCCACCAAGCCGTTCTCAGGCAGCGGCCGTTTCTGGTCCATGATCCCACGGGGAAGGCGTCGGTGTCGGTGAGACACATCGTCGGCAGGCTGGAGAAGATCGAGTACAAGGAGGGCGGCGGGGTCGGTCAGTTCATCCGGAAGCTCTTCGGGAGCCCAGGTTGACGGCCTATGTGCTATTATCTACCCTGTAGGACAGCACCATGAGGTTCGATTGGCGCGTGAGTGCAGGTGCCGCCGGTGCGGCAGTCTTCCTTTCTCTGGTGACGGGACTCATCAGTGGTGTGCCTTTCGCCACGCTCCTCGGACGCGCCCTGGTCGGTGCCGTGCTGTTCGCGGCCCTCGCCGCAGCGATCTCCTGGGTCGTGGACAAGTATTTGCCTGATCTGAAGACGACGCGCGCCGGCTCGCCGGATAGCGACCCGGTCGGCGGCGGCGAGTCACGAAGCGGCAGCCTGGTCGACATTGTGGTGGACGATCCCGCGGATGTGGAAGAGCCTGCCGAGGAGCTCGAGCTCGAGGAAGCCGAAGTCATCGAGGACGGCGCAGATGCGTACGAGCAGCAGGCAGCAGACGCGGAGCCGGAGGCTGAAGAGATCGCCGAGCTCGAGGCGGCCGATGAGTCGGTCGAACAGTCGACCGATCGGTCGGCCTACGCGGAAACAGACGACTCGGACGATGCCGGTGAACTGGAGGAGGTTTCCGACGTAGAGCTTGCGGGCAGGCTCCCTGACATCGAGGGGCTGTCCGAAGGTTTCTCCGACGACCATGCTGCGGTCGAAGATGTCGATGATTCCGGTCGGTCGGGTGAGGACCCGAGCATAATGGCCCGTGCGATTCGCACGGTCCTGAAGCGAGAGGAATAGGGAAGGGGAGTCATGGGAGAGAACCTCCTGGCAGAGAAGACCGAAGAAGAGCTGTGGCGGATCTACCAGACGACGCGCGACTCCGACGTCCGTGACCGTCTCGTTGAGCAGTACGCACCGCTCGTGAAGTACGTGGCCGGCAAAGTCGCCGTCGGTATGCCTCATAACGTCGAGTTTGACGACCTGGTCGGCTACGGCGTGTTCGGGCTCTTCGATGCGATCGAGAAGTTCGATCCGGATAAGCATGTCAAGTTCAAGACGTATGCGGTGACACGCATTCGCGGTGCGATTTTCGACGAGCTGCGGTCTATCGACTGGGTGCCGCGGTCGGTTCGTCAGAAGAGTCGTGAGATCGAGGAGAGCGTGCGGAGGCTCGAGAGCACGCTCGGACGCGCGGCGAGTGACGCGGAGATCGCCAGGGAGATGGGGATGTCCGCGAAGGAGTTCGAGAAGACGATGCTGAAGATATCGGCAACGTCGATCCTCAGCCTCAACGACGTCTGGTACACCGGTGAGGACAGCGACAAGGTCTCTATCGCCGACAGCATCGAGAGCCCGAACAGCCTCAACCCGGACATCATCGTCGAGAAGGACGAGATCAAGCGGGTGATCATGGAGGCGATCCAGGAGCTCCCGGACAAGGAAAAGAAGGTTCTTGTCCTCTACTACTACGAAGACCTGACGCTGAAGGAGATAGGCCAGGTTCTCGAGGTCACCGAGTCGCGGGTCTCTCAGCTGCACACCAAGGCGATCATGCGTCTGCGTGCGAAGCTCACGAACATCAAGAAGGGAATCATGTAGGATGGTTACCCTCGATCAGATCCAGTCGTACATGAGAGAGGAGCTCTCCAGGGACGAGGGGAAAGCAGTCACCGTCTCCGGAGAGACTCTGGAGGACGCGCTGCAACAGGCGGCGATCGAGCTCGGACTGCCGCTGAAGCGCGTCGAATACGAGGTGCTCGAGCGCGGCACCCGCGGGATGATGGGTGTCGGGCGGAAGCCGTTTCTCATTCTCGCGTACCCGATGCCCGAGCAGGCGCGCGGAGACGCCGAGGAGTCCGGGCCGGCTATCGATCTCTCGCTGCTGGCCGAAGAAGAGGTAGACGCGGATCGCGACGGTGAGGTCTTCGTTCGCATGGCGCCCGACGGGATCATGCTGAAAGTCACGAAGCCGGTGGGAGGCGGTGCGAAGGCTACCGAGCGTCAGGCGATGGAGAAACTGCTCGAGCGGGTCGACGAGGGTTTCGACAAGGGCCGTGTCGCGAAGGCCGTGAAACTCGCGCAGGGCGAGTTCATCAAGGTTGGCGAGTTCCAGTACGACCCTTCGGCGGACGCGTCTCTGTCCGTGGAGCTCGCAGACAACGAGATGAAGGCGTATCTCAAGGCGTACCCGCCCGGCGACGGCGGAGCCGATCCGAGTTACGACCAGATCGTCTCGTTTCTGCAGATGAACGGTGTGGCGGAGGGGATAGACGAGGAGGCGGTGCAGCGGTACGCGGATGACCCGCGCTATCGTGAATCGGTGCTCGTCGCCTTCGGAGTGCCGCCGAAGAACGGCGATGACGCGCGGGTGCGGTACAGCTTCGAGCTCGACGTGAGCCATGTGAAGCTGAAGGAGACGAACGGCAAGGTCGATTTCAAGGAGTTGAACCTCGTTCAGAATGTGGTGCAGGGGCAGGTGCTTGCGAAGAAGGAGCCCGCCAAACGCGGCGAGCCCGGACGGACGGTCACGGGACGCCTTCTGCCGGCGAACGACGGCAAGGACGTCGAGTTCCCGGTGGGGAAGAACGTTCGTCTGAGTGACGACGGGAAGACCGCGCTCGCGGAGATCAACGGTCAGGTCGTCATCAACGCGGGCAAGATCACCGTGGAGCCTGTTCACGTGATCAACGGCGACGTCAACCTGCGCACCGGCAATGTCCTGTTCCTCGGGACGGTGCTCGTGAAGGGGAACGTGGACGACGGGTTCACGGTGAAGGCGGCGGGCAATATCGAGGTCATGGGCAACGTCGGGAAGAGCAACCTCGACGCCGAAGGTGATATCATCGTTCATCAGGGGGTAGCCGGCAAGAGCAGCGGGACCATCCGCTGCGGTCGCAGCCTCTGGTCGAAATTCATTGAGAACGCCCGTGTCGAGGCGGGGAATCTCGTCGTCGTCTCCGACGGGATCATGAGCTCGACGGTGCTCTGCGACCGGAAGATCATCTGCAAGGGCAAGCGGGCGAGCATCGTCGGCGGTCAGGTGAAAGCCGTTGAGGAGATCAACGCGAAGAGCCTCGGGTCGGTGGCCGGAAGCGAGACCATACTCGAGGTGGGGTACGATCCCAAGCGCAAGGAGAAGCTCGGTGCGATCGAGGAGAAGCGCGACTCGTGCACCCATCAGCTCGATGACGTGAAGCTGAACATGAGCACCATTGAGAGCCTCGTGAAGTCGGGGCGTCCGGTGTCCGACGAGAAGAAGCGCTACTACCAGGAGCTGAAGGAGAAGCGGATCACCCTCGAGGGCGACCTCAGAAAGATCGAGAAGGAAGCCGCGGAGCTTCGCGAATACCTCGACGGTCTGAAGGTCGCGGGTCGAGTGTCCGCGTCCGGGACGGTCTTCCCGGGCGTTCGCGTGAGCATCAAGGACGCGTACCTGGAGGTTCGAAACGAGTTCAAGGCGGTCACTTTCATCTCCGACAAGGGCATGGTGAAGGTGACGAAGTACGAAGAGACCGATGAGGATGTGACCATCGGGCGGAGATGAGCGTGGCGATCCAACCGATCGACCTGCAGGTGCTTTTTTCGCGGCTCAATGAGATCGGGAGGGATCAGTCCACCCTCCGTGAAGCGCAGGCACAGGCTCAGATGGTCGCCGCGAGTGAGATCGCCGAGCAGAGCGAGCAGCTCGAGCACCGCGTCACCCAGGCGCGCACCGACGAGGAGGGCCCGGAGCAGGTGAACGACGAGTCGGGGAAGGAGAAGCGGGGATCCGGCGAGCGCGGCACTGAGGCCAGGGACGAGCGAGCCGACGACCAGGTGTTCCGCGATCCGGACCTCGGCCAGAACGTTGATGTCTGCGGGTAGGTATGGGTGGATGGGTCTCGCTCGCGATCACGACCATTATGGTGCTCGTCGCCTACCTCGTCCTCAATCGCACAATCGTCGCGCGAACGAGCCGCCAGGAGGCTCTCGAAGAGATCAGGCGGGAGGTCGGCGCTATCATCACCGAGCTCAACGCAACGTCCGAGAGGAATATCGAGCTCATCGAGGATAGAATCCGGACGCTCGAGAAGCTCATAGCCCAGGCCGATCGCCGTGTCGGCGCGCTGCGACGCGATCTCTCGTCGCGGGAGGTAGAGTCGGACACCTACCGCCGACTCGCCGTATCCACGGGATCCGGACGGCCGGTCGAACCCACCCGTGCAGGTCAGGATTGCGGGGCCGGGCCGGACTCACGGACCGAGGCATCGCGGGAACCGCGCACGGCGTCCACGTCGTCCGCTGCGGGATCCGGCGGGAACGAGCCTCGTCGGCCTGCTGACGCTCCCGCTGTACATGTGCGCGAACGCGTGCGCGGCCTGTACCTGCAGGGCGTTACGCTCGAACGGATCGCATCGATTGTCGGGAAGACCGTTGGTGAGGTAGAGTTGATCGTCGCCCTGGGCGAAGGCGTTGAGAGGGAGCAGTGAGCTTGCAGAGCAGGAAACTCGAGCGGATGTTCGATTCGGACAGCACGATCATGCTGGGAACGCTCAACCGTGTGCTCGGCGCAGTCGAGCCCGGCGAGCGAACCGCGGCCGAGATCGACCGTGCCTTTCGCGCGGCTCACTCCATCAAGTCCGAAGCCGGTTTCCTCGGGGTCACCGCCGTCGCCGAGTCAGCGCATCTGCTCGAGGATACGCTGACCGGAGTCCGCAAGGGAGGCGGGGCGATCGATGAGTCTACCGCGGCGGCGCTGCGCCTGGGCGTGCGCGAGCTCGCGGACGCGCTTCAGAGATACCGCGCATCACGGGAGCGAGGGGCCGGTTCTCCGGAGGCCGACGCAGCGACTGAGGCCGCCGGTTGCGGCGGCAATGCAGACGAGCGCACCGAGGGTGCGCAGGCGCGCCACACGTCGAGGCACCTCGCCGCGCAGCAGGGAATCCTCAGGGAGGCGCGGTTACGCGGGGAAAGGCTCTACCGGGTTGTCGTGGGCATTGATACGGTGCCGCAGATGCGCTACGCGCGGGCGTTCCTCGTGATCAACAACCTCGAGATATCATGCGCAGTCGTGAGCGTCGAGCCGCCTGCCGAGGACATGCACCGAGCCGCTGCGCGCCAGCTGACGATCATCGTGACGAGCGGGGGTGATGAAGAGAGCGTCCGGCGCGCGGTCCACGTGGACGAGGTCGAGCTCATGGAGATCACCGAGCTCAGTTTCGCGGAGGTCTTCGACGAGTCGGATGAGCCGTACCCGGGAGCTCTCGCGGTGTCCGAGCGAGCCCCGGTGCAGGCTCCTCCCGTGTGGGAGAACCAGGAAGAGATGCTTCTGCTCGCCGACGAGGTTGCCGCCGCGGTCTCGATCGTGGGAGACGGTGCGCGTGCTTCCGGCGATCTCGCCCCCGCGCTTCGTCGCGCTGCGCACTATGCCGGGATCCTGCAGGATCGGGTGAACGTGCACGCCCGTGTGCAGCTGCTCGATCTGCTGCGTGAAGTCAGACTCAGTTCGATCAGGTACGCCGCCGGTCAGGGCAAGCGCGTGCGTGTTGCCGTGGGTGGACAGGGCGCACTGGTGTCCGCGGCCGTGGGCGATGCGCTGCTCGAGGCTGTGATGCATCTGGTGCGTAACAGCATTGACCACGGGATCGAGACGATCGAGGCTCGTGCGACGGCAGGACGGCACCCGGCGGCCACGATCAGGATACGGGTCGACCGGCTCGGTGAACGCGTGCGGATGATCGTTCAGGACGACGGCAAGGGGGTGCATGAGGCGGCGGTGCGCGAGCGAAGCGGCGAGCAGGAGTCGGCTCTGCTCGACATTCTCGCCCGCCCCGGCTTCTCCATGCGTGATGCCCCGGACAGAAGCTCCGGGCGCGGTGTGGGCCTTGACAACGTGGTCCACACGGTACGAACCCTGCTCAGGGGTGAGCTGCGGATGATCAACAAGCCGGACGCCGGAGTCTCTTTCGTCGTGACGGTTCCCGCGGCGACCAGGCTCGTTCACGTGGTAGTCGCCGAGAGCGAGGGGTCTGCGTACGCGATACCCCGGGCGACGGTGATCGGGCAGGAGCGCATAGAGCGTTCCCGGGTCAGGAGGGACAGCCTCGGCGGTCTCTACTATACCCATGACGGCCGGATGCTCCAGCTCTCCACCATGAGCGGTCGCGCGGCGAGCCTGCGTAGCGTGCGCGACGGTTCGGTCGGGCTGGTCGTGCGCGCGGGAACGGACCGCCGGGTCCTCCTCGCAGATGCGGTGCTCGGGGAAGAGGCGGTCGTGCGAGAGCAGACGGGCTCTCGACACGTGCACTCCCGGACCACCGGCTCTGATGCGGTATTCGTGTTCCCGGCAAGCATAGCCGTGGAGGAGCGGCTGGCCGCGGCGACGGGTGCGCGGGCATAAAAAAACGGTATGCCTGGACGTCGGCTCCGACGATTCCTCGTCGGTGCGCTGCATACCGTCTGGATGAAGTATCACCCACCATGATCATCGGCGGTCGCGGGGATAAACTTGAGGCGATGCCCTATGACCGGCGTCCGAGCTGGTCCGCGTGATAGGCGGCCGCTTCGGCGAGCCCTTCGTACATCCTCAGCGAAGCGTCTATCTGCTCGCCGAGATCGGCGCTGCCGTACCCCGCACGGATCCGCGAAATAGCGTCCTGAATCAAAAATCCCCCGATTGCCCCGGCGGGGTGCCTTCCCAGGCGGCGATCGAGCGGTATGAGCGGGGTGAAGTCGACCCGCTCTCCGGTCTGCCGGTCTTGACGAATCCGGCGAACCGTTGCGGCCGCCTGCTCGGCGACGCCCTGCAGGTCCTCCAGGAGCCCCCGCAGCTCGTCGGCGCGTGCCGCCAGTGATGCCCTTCGCCGGCTCTCCTTCGGGGGGAGAGTGCTGCGCATCGCAGCCATGCGCCGGTCGATCTCGTCGCGACAGGGGGGCTTCGCGAGTGCCCGGACGAGACTCAGCCGCGAGATCCCGTCCACGGCGGCCCCTCCGGCGGTGATGGCGAGCGTGGGCGGCGCCCCGGGCAGGGCAAGCTGTTCGGCGAACCACCGGCGGTAGATCTCCATGCGCCTGTCCGAAAGGATCGTAGCGCCATCGTTCGCCTCGATTGCGTGTGCTCCGGCGCCCCACACGTACCGGAAGACGACCGACTCCGCCGTGGCGTACCTGGTCCCGCACAACAGCGCAAGGTGCTCGAAGTAGCTCGACCGGCAGTGAGTCCTCCCGTCGGGGAACCCGAGGTCGAGTCCTGCGACGGCGATGTCCGCTGCGCCGATCAGACGTCCCAGATCCCAGGCGGTTGTGGCGACCGAGCCCCCCGCCCCGAGCACCCCGAAGTGTCCGAGGCTCTGCTCGAAAGCCCGGCCGAGCGGGAAGACGCTCGAGCAGAGAAAGGTCTGCGCCGCGAACGGCCGGAAGACCGAGGGGTGCGCGGACGGTTCGGAGACAAGCATCGTGGTTTCGCTCGCCAGGCGGTCGAGATGGCGGGCGTTCCAGTACTGAGGGTCGACGACCACGGCGAAATCGGGGCGAACGCCGGCGCGCAGAGCCGGGGCGATCGCCGTGTCCACCGCGATGGTGAGGTGGCGGCGCGAGAGCTCGGGAAGCACGGGAAGGATCTGGTCGAGCGTCGGTCCGGCGGCCAGCAGGAGCACCGGAATGCCGGAGAAGGCGTTGGTGAGCGAAGCCACCGCGTATGCGTCGGCAATGACGTCGAGGTTGCGGCAGAGGTTGCGAACCCAGAGGCGTCCGAAGCGCTGGAGCGTATTGTGGTTGATCTCGAGCCGACGATAGAACGAGTCGCTGATTCTTCGCGCGGCCGCGTACTCGTCGCTGAGGCGCAGAGCGCCCGGGAGCACGAAGGTCTCGAAGCCTTCGGCGGCAGTCTGCGGAAGGAGCCTGGATAGCGAATCCGCATCGCCGGCAATCGTCAGGCGACCGGACTGGAGCGGTCGCTCGAGTGATCCGTGCTCGCGCGCGATGCTGACGATCCGTGCTACCGGCTCAAAGACCACGACCCTTGTGGACTCCGTGTGTTCGACCAGGTACGCGGCATGGTACCCAAGGCCGAGTCCGAAGAGGAGCACGGCGGCCGGCTCGCGTCGCGCGCAGGCCGCCATCGCCCTCGCTGCTTCCCGTTGCGGGTCAACGCGGCTGTGAAGGTAGCGCCCTGCGGCGATGAGCGTGGGGCTGCCGTTCGCCGCGGCATCAAGGCGAAGGTCCGGCGCCGCATCCATTGTTACTCCAATTCCAGGTAGATGGTGATTCCCGGCTCCACGGGCGTGCCGGCCGCGGGCCGCTGCCGCGCGACCCACCCGAATCCGTCGATGCGGATGTCAATGCCTTCGATCTCCAGGAGCGGCAGGAGCGAACGCTTGGGTAGCCCCGTGAAATCGGGGACCGTGTCGGTGATCGCCGGCAGCCGGACCGGAGTCACGGTGATGCGGCCCGGATGCGCGATCGTCCGGTCTCCCTCGAGCGGTATCCCCAGGTAGGGGACGAGGAAATCGAGGTACTCGCGCATGACCGGAGTCACGATGCGCCCGCCGTAGAACTCTCCGGTCCTGGGGTGGTCGATCGCCATGTAGATTACCAGGCCTGGATCCTCGACCGGCAGGATCGCGAGGGTCGAGGCGAGAAACGCCTCGGTGGAGTATGTGCCGGTCCGCGGATCGATCTTCTCGGCGGTGCCGGTCTTCGCCGCGATGCGCAGCCCGTCGTAGGCGAGTCGTCTCGCGGTGCCGGCGACGACCGCCTGTTCCATCGCGAGGAGCACTTCTCGGGCAGTAGCCGGACTTACCACTTCACGCACCGGCGTGCGCCCGTAGTTGCGGATGACGCGACCGTTCGGCGAAACGATCTTGTCTACGATATTGGGTTTGATCAGGACGCCGGAGTTCGCGAAGACTGTCGCGGCCGAGGTAAGTTGAAGCGCCGTCACCGCGATCTCCTGTCCGATCGCGATAGTGGGCTTCGTGCGGCCGGACCAGTTCTCGGGACGGGCGAGCAATCCCGCCTCTTCGCCGTTCATGTCGATCCCGGTCCGCTCCCCAAAGCCGAACAGCCGCAGCATGTTGTAGAAGGCGCGATCGCTGACCTGTTCGCTGGCCATTGCCGCTCCCACGTTGCTCGAGTACCGGATGATCCCGGTCATATCGATCGTGCCGTAGTTCGCGAGATCACGAATCGGCGGTGTCGTACCGTCGTAGCGGCCTGTAGTGGCGAAGGTCGTGCTCGAATCCATGGTGCCGAGATGGTGGAATCCGGCGATGGAGAACACTTTGAAGACGCTTCCCGGCTCGTACACATCAGAAATGGGGCGGTTGCGTCGCGCGTGCTCGGGGTACTCTGCGAACTGGTTGGCGTCGTAGCCGGGAACCGATGCGTAGGCGAGGATATCACCGGAGCGCGAGTCCATGGTCAGCAGTACGACCGAATCCGCCCGGTGCTCGTCGAGCGCCCGCCGAGCGAGGCGCTCGGCCTCGTGCTGGATGTTCATGTCGATCGTCAGGAAGACCTGATTTCCGTACCCGCCGTCGCGTCCGGGGGATAGCCACGGTTCCATCGTGTACTCAATGCCGGCCAGTCCGTACCCGTCGGCTCCCACGAAACCGAGCGCGGCTGCGAGCGAGTCCTGCTCGGGATAGCTGCGCCCGTAGTCGGGTCGCAGGCGCACTCCCTGCAGGAGCCCCGCCTCACGCGCGGCCCGTATCGCCTCGCTTTCTGCCGGCGAGATCGTACGCTTGAGCGTGACCGAGCCCGTCGGGCCGGCAAGCCTGCTGCGCAGCTCGGCCGCGCTGATATCGACGATCGGGGAGAGCTCCAGGGCGGTGCGCTCAGGATCCTGAACCTCCGGGCGCCATGCCCAGACGGTCTCCAGCTCCGTCTGGATCGCGAGGATCCGGCCGTTGCGATCGAGAACGGGGCCGCGTTCGGTCCTCTCCGGGGCCGATGAGCCGCCGGGCGGCGGCCCTCCGATCATGATCGAGCCGTAGCGCACGAGCACGGTGACCGCGGCGGCGGTGATCAGGAGAAATAACGCATAGAAGCGCCACCGAGGCGTCCTGAGCGGAGGGATTGGGGGATGCACGTTCGTGGAGTTTCGGGTATCGTGGGCCACAAGCGGCTCTAGTTCAGTATCGGACTATAACAAGCTCAGATGAACGTGTCGATATGAAAAGCGAGATGCGAGGAATCATCGAGGCGCAGCGAATCGAGAGACGTTGGCAAGTGACACGCCGGGCGAACCCGCTGCGGCGTAAGGGGGGGCTCGTCGTAGGCGATGACGCACTCGTGCGTAGCGCCGGTGCCGATCGCTATACGAAGCCGGAGGTCACGATTGAGGCGGCACCCGCGCCATCGCGGGTCGGGCCGGCTGCCGTACGTACGGTGAGGGGACCGCGCCGGGAGCGACCGCCCGGTTACTGGCTTGCCCGCGTACCTTCGGCCGCCCGCCTCTATCCGCGCGACGTGGCGATGTTCGGGGCCGTTCCGCTTGCGCTCATCGCGCTTGCGCTGGCGCTCCCGCTCCTCGGGGCCTTCGATTTCTACGCACGGCAGGTCGGCGTTCACGTGCCGGCAGCCGCGGTGCGAGAGCTCGTGATGCGCCCGAGCGTCCCGGAGGCCCGTGGCGGTGGCGCACCGCTCAGCGTCGATGCGACGGCCTTCGAGCAGATCCGCCGAACGGAGTACGTGGTTCGATCCGGAGACACGATATCCGAGATCGCGATGCGCTTCGGGCTGAGTACCGGTACGATACTCTCCATGAATCCGGTCGACGACGTGCGGCGACTGCTTCCGGGGACCGTTCTCTCGATTCCCAACCGGGACGGACTGTTCCATGCCGTCGGGCCGGGCGAGTCGCTGTCCAGGATCGCTTCGACCTACGAGGTGCCGGTCTACGCCATACTCGATGCCAACGACCTCGACACGGATGTGCTCCAGGTGGGCGACACCCTGTTCGTGCCGGGTGCCCGGATGGCCACCGACGACTATCTTCTGGCGATCGGGGAGTTGCTCTCATGGCCGGTTCGCAGCTTCCGCCTGACCTCCGGCTTCGGCATGCGCGCCGACCCGATCACCCGGCAGTGGCGCATGCACAACGGCATAGACCTCGCGAATGCGATTGGTACGCCGGTGCTTGCCGCGCGTTCCGGACGGGTCGTGCACGTTGAGCCGAACTCAGGCACCTACGGGCACCTGATCATCCTCGACCATGGCAACGGCATACGCACGCTCTATGCCCATCTGGACTCCTTTTCGGTGTCGGCCGGCCAGTGGGTCACGACCGGGCAGATGATCGGGCGCATGGGCAATACCGGGCGCAGCACCGGACCGCACGTGCACTTCTCGGTCATCCGCAACGGCCGATGGATCGACCCCATGGGCCAGCTCGTGCGGCGGTGAGCCCTCAGCGCCCGTGGCAGTACTTGTACTTCTTCCCGCTGCCGCAGGGGCACGGGTCGTTTCTGCCCACCTTCGGCATGGAGCGCTTGACCGTCTGATGCTGCGGCTCTGACCCGGCCGACGGTGCCGGGCGGGTGGCGAGCGCGGCTGCGCTGCGTCCGTCGCCGCCGCCGAAGGCGGAGACCTGGGAGTGATGCTCCTCGGCTGAGTGGACCGGGGAGGGCACCTGCATCCTCGTTCGGAACCCTTCAGCCTTGACGGCCATCAGCTTTCGTGCGACCGCAAGCCGGATGTCGTAGAGAAGCTCGTCGAAGATCTCGAAGCCTTCGAGTTTGTACTCGAGCAGCGGGTTCTTCTGGGCATACGAGCGCAGGTAGACCGCCTCGCGCAGCGCCTCGAGGTTTTCCAGATGGTCCTGCCATCGCGCGTCTATGTTGCGCAGGTACTCGTAGCGAATCGCGAAGTTCAGCTGCTCGTCGCCGACGATCTCCTCCTTCTCGCGGACGTCTCGCGCCATCTCGGCGAGCAAGGCGTCCTCGATCTCCCGTGCGCTGCGCCGTTCGAGATCCTCGGCCGCCACGTCCGGGGTGTAGTAGAGGCGTTCCCTGAGGAAGTCGAACAGCTCAGAGATCCGTGTCGCGGTCGCGTCTGAGGCTTCGTTGACGTCTGCGAGCGACTCGGCGATGAGGTCGCGCGCGGTCTGCAGTACCCGCGTGTTCAGCGACGAGTCGGTGAGGATCGCGTCGCGTTGTCCGTAGATGTACTTGCGCTGCTCGTTCAGCACGTCGTCGTACTCGAGCAGGTGCTTGCGGATGTCGAAGTTGCGTTCCTCCACCCGGTTCTGGGCCCGCTCGATGCTCCGGTTGATGATCTTGTGGTTGAGTGGCTCGCCTTCAGGCAGCCCGCGTGCCATGATCGACTTGAGGTTGGCGCCGCCGCGACCGAATAGCCGCATCAGGTCGTCGTCCATGGAGAGGAAGAAGCGGCTCTCGCCCGGGTCGCCCTGGCGGCCTGAACGTCCGCGCAGCTGGTTGTCGATCCGGCGCGACTCATGGCGCTCGGTCCCGAGCACGTAGAGTCCGCCTGCTTCCTGGACCGCGCGGTACTGGGATCGCCACGACTCACGCTCGCGCTCGTAGGCGGCCATGTACTCCTCATGCGCGGCGTCGGTACCAACCTTCCTGCGGGCGCGGTACTCGGGGTTGCCGCCGAGCTTGATGTCGGTACCGCGGCCGGCCATATTGGTCGCGATCGTGACCGCCCCCTTCGAGCCCGCCTCGGCGATGATCAGCGCCTCCCGCGCGTGGTTCTTCGCGTTGAGTACCTCGTGACGTATACCCCGCTTCGTGAGCATGCCGTCGAGCAGCTCCGAGCGCTCGATCGAGGCGGTGCCCACGAGTACCGGCTGTCCCTTGTCGTGGAGCCTCTGGATCTCATCGCAGATTGCCTCGTATTTCTGGCGTGCGTCGACGTAGATCACATCGTCCTGATCGATCCGGACCACCGGCCGGTTCGTGGGGATCACCACGACGTCGAGTCCGTAGATCTTGCCGAACTCCTTCGCCTCCGTCTCAGCCGTTCCTGTCATGCCCGAGATCTTGTCGTACATGCGAAAGAAGTTCTGGAACGTGATCGTTGCGAGCGTCCGGTTCCGCTCAGCGATCCGGATACCTTCCTTCGCCTCAATAGCCTGGTGCAGACCGTCAGAGTAGCGGCGGCCATGGAGGATGCGGCCCGTGAACTCGTCGACGATCTCCACCTTGCTGTCGGCGACCACGTACTGCTGGTCCTTGTGAAACAGCTTGTGCGCGCGCAGGGCCTGCGTGGCGAGGTGTATGAGCTCGAAGTTGTCGTCGACGAACAGCGAGTCGGTGATGATCTTCGCGCGCTGGAGGATCTCCTCGAGACGGGTAAGCCCCTGTTCGGTGAAGGACACGCGCCTGGATTTCTCCTCGAGCTTGTAGTCCCCGACGGGTTCCTCAGGATAGTCGTTCGTTGCAGGGTCCTTTTCGCACTCTTCGAGCTGGTTTACGACCCGGTTGACCGCGGCGTACTTGCGGGTATCGTCCTCCGCAGGTCCCGAGATGATGAGCGGGGTTCGGGCCTCATCCACGAGAATGGAGTCGATTTCGTCTATGATGCAGTAGTAGTGACCGTTCTGGACCTTGCGGTCCGAGTCGAAGCGCATATTGTCGCGCAGGTAGTCGAACCCAAATTCGTTGTTCGTACCGTAGGTGATGTCCTTGCGGTATGCCTCCTTGCGCGCGTCGTTGTCCATATCGCTGAGGATCACCCCGACGCTCACGTCGAGGTAGTCGTAGATCGGCTTCATCCACGCGGCGTCGCGTTCGGCGAGGTAGTCGTTGACCGTGACAACGTGCACTCCGCGACCGGTGAGCGAGTTCAGATAGGCGGCCGTGACGCTGCTCACGGTCTTGCCTTCGCCGGTCTTCATCTCCATGATCTTGCCCTGATGGAGCACGATGCCGCCGAGAATCTGCACGTCGTAGAGCCGCTCTCCGAGCGTCCGGCGCGCCGCCTCCCGCACGAGCGCGAATGCCTGCGGAAGCATCGCGTCGAGCGGCTCTCCGCCTGCGATTTGCAGGCGGAACTGTGCAGTCTGCTCGCGATACTCGCCGGAGGTGAGCGCCATCGCCCACGGTTCGGCGGCGTTCACCGTGTGCAGGAGCGGTAGCAGCGCCTTGAGATCGGCTTCGGTCTTCGAGCCGAACAGCGCCTCAATGAGGTTTTCCAGCATACCGTGAATGTAGCGGGCCGGTGAGAGTCGGGTCAAGATTGACACCGGGCGGGCCCGGCAGGTAGTATGCGGTACCAGATGCCGCGACGTTTCCTCTTTCCGAGTCTCCCTGTCTTCGTCTTGCTCGTATGGCTCCTCGCCTCCGGTTGCGGCCGGGCGCAGGTGCCGCTGCTCCAGCGCGAAGGGCTCTTCTCGATCGAGTACGGGAAGATGGAAGACCAGGTCGGGCTCTTTCTCGACGGGTCGGCGGTGACCCGCAAGACCCGCCTCGCGATGCGGGGCGGCCTGTTCTACCTCGCCAGCGGCTACGATAACCGGATCATGGAGTTCACCTCGTTCGGGGACCTGCTCACCCTCTACTTCAACCCCGCACAGAATCCCCGGCCGGTGATGCTTCGGACCGGCGCCGATGGTGATCGCGTCTCCAATCGGCGTGCATTCGAGTATCCGTTCAACATCGTGGGAGAGATCGCGGTCACGAGCGAGAGTACGCTGCTCGTGGAGGACCAGGTGCCTGATCGCGTCGCCGTCTTCGACGAGGAGCTCGGCGTCATGCTGAACCGCCTCGTCGTCCGGCTCGACCGGACGGGACGCCAGATCGACTATCTCGGTCAGGAGGGCATAGGAGGCGCCTTCTTCCCCTTCATCAAGTCGATCGATGTGATGGCCAACGACGAGATCGTCGTGACGGCGCTCGCCCCTCCCCGGACGATCGTGTACTGGTTCGCCGCCGACGGCACCCTTCTGCGGCGCATAGAGATCACTCCTGATGCGCTTCCGGTTCCCACGGAGACCGCCGCGGCGCCGTTACTCGAGTCGGTCCGGCCGGATCACGATCTGCGTCGGCTCTACCTGAAGGTGAACTACTACGTCCGTGAGCGGCACGGTCCGGCCCAGAGAGTCGAGTCCGTGGACCGGCTGATGAGTCGCGTCTACTGGATCGACATAGACGACGGCGGGTACGAGGGGTACGTGGAGGTGCCGCGCAACGTACGGCGGGATTCGCTGTTCGGTTCTACCGCAGACGAACAGGAGTTCTACTACGAGCTCATCGGTGCCGCACCGGGGGAGCACCTCTTCCTGCTCAGCAAGGAGAGTCGCGAGCAGAGCCAGCTCCTCATTCTACACACGAGCGGCCAGGTGATACGCCGCCGGACCCTCGATATCGACTACAATGAGATCGTGATCCGGGACCTCAACCTCTCCAACACCGGCATCCTGAGCGCGATGTTCGCGACACGCGAAGACGTGTCAATCGTCTGGTGGCGAACCGACCGCCTGTTCGAAGCGAGGCAGGGACGGTGAAGCTCGCAGGATCGGAGGCGATGCAGGAGATCGATCGCCGTTCCCGTGACGAGTACGGTATTCCCGAGTTGCTGCTGATGGAGAGCGCCGGATTGCGCGCCTGGGACGAGCTCAGCCCCCGGATTCACCGTGATTCTCATGCCGCGCCCATGTGTGTTGTTGTGGGGCGGGGCAATAACGGCGGCGACGCGCTCGTGATGGCCCGCTACGCGGCGCTGGACGGGGTTCCCGTGACGGTGGTGCTTGCCGCCGCCCTGGGCGAGTTGGGCGAGCAGGGGCGCCTTCACGCGGATATCGTGCGGAATCTCGGGATACCGGTGAGCGAGTGGCCGAGCGCCGAGGATCAGTGCCGGAGCGCGATCGCCTCGAGTGAGGTGATCATCGACGGGCTTGCCGGCACCGGCATCCGCGGGGCGCTGCGGGCGCCGCTCGACTCCATCTGCGCGGCGGTCAACGCTTCAGGGGCGCGTGTCGCGGCGGTAGACGCACCGAGCGGCCTGGGAGACCGGTGGCGTCCCGGGATGCCGGTCGTGAACGCCTCCTGGACGCTGACGATGGGCTTGCCCAAGACCTGTCTCTACACGCCGCTGGGCCGGCCGTACTGCGGCGAGATCGTTCCGGTCGCGCTCTCGTTTCCCACCGCGCTGATCGAGGACCCGGAGCTGCCGGGCGATCTGCTCGGGTCGTCGGACCTCGACGGGCTCCTCGAGCCGCTCGGTGCCGGCGCCTACAAGACGAAGCGCGGCGTCGTCGCCGTCGTCGGCGGTGCGGTCGGGACGACGGGAGCCCCGGTTCTCGCGGCCGAAGCGGCTGCCCGCTGCCGCGCCGGGCTGGTGACGATCTACGCAGATGCCGCAGTCCACCCGATCATCGCATCGCTCGTCAGGTCCGTGATGGTTCGCCCGCTCGACGAGCTCGACGGGGCGATCGGGCACGCGGATGCGGTCGTTGCAGGGCCGGGCTGGGGAACCGGCGGGTCACGAGCTTCGCAGCTCGAGACGATTCTGGGGCGAGCCTCCCGGGGAGTCATCGACGCCGACGGGCTGAATCTGCTCGCCGGCAGGGGGATGGACCGGTTGCTGCGGGGTCTTCATGACGGATGGGTGCTCACGCCGCACCCCGGTGAGCTCGCGCGCGTACTCGGGACCGACGTGAAGACCGTGAGCGAGGATTTCGTCGACGCGAGCCTGCGGCTGGCCGCACAGAGCGGCGCGGTCGTCGTGGGCAAGGCGAGTACGACGGTCGTCGCGCGTCCGGACGGACGGTTTGCCGTGATCGACGGCATGAACGCCGCGATGGGCACCGGCGGCAGCGGCGACGTCCTCGCCGGTGCGATCGGAGGGTTGCTGGCCGGCGGGATGGATGCGTGGACCGCCGCACGGGCGGCGGTGATCGCGCATCAGCAGGCCGGACGGACGCTGCGTGCACGCGTCGGGCTCTTCCTGGCCGAACAGCTGCCGGCCGAAATCGGGAGGATCGTCGATGTCTGCGGCGCGGCGGGGCGGTGACGAGACGGCCGAGTCCGACCGATTCGTCCGGCACTATGACCGCGAAGAACGGCTCGCGCTGAAACAGGAGCAGAAGCCCGAGCCTGTGGGACTGTTCGCGCGCAACCGGTCGCTGATCATCATTCTGCTCGACATCGTGCTGGTTCTGGTCATGTTCGTGATCTACCTGCTGTTCATCCGCCCCGGGACCGCGGCGAGCGAGATTGACGGTTTCGTGCTCGAAGGCGGCGCATTCGTCTTCGATACCGATATCTACCTCAGCTTGACGATCAGGCGAACGACGGATGCGGTGCTCCTCGAAGGGGCCGATACGCTCGTCCGCGTGACCGTTCCGGACGGCAGCGAGATAACCGACACCCTGCCGACCGATCCGGAGCACCCAATCACCATACGCCACGTCCTCTCCGGCGAGCATGCCGACCGCTTCCTCGAGCGGGAGGAGGTGCCGCTGGAGGTGACGCTGCGCGGACGGACCCATACGCACCGATTGCCGCTCCATTGACCCGCCGCGGCCCTCACGCTATCCTGATACAGGAGAGGTCCCGGATGTATCAAGTCTATCTGCTGTCGATCGTCACCCTGATACTTGCGAGTGTCAGCCTGGCGTTCGACCAGCTGCACGAAAAACTGCGGGTCGGCGCGTTCTTCAGCGCCGATGTCTTCAAGAGTCCCGGGTTCCGGTTCGGTCTGGGAGTGGTCACGCTGCTCGTCGGGTTCTTCCAGTTTCTGAGCGTGCATCCGGATGACGTCATTATCATCGGCGATATCGTACCCGCTCTGGCGGGGATGATCCTTGGCGGTACATTGATGCTCGCCTACTACTGTGAGAAGAGCACGGTGGAGTCGGGCTTCGTGACTCGTCTCGAGTCGATCTTTCTGAAGAACTCGGAGAATCTGGCGTATCTCGGACTCCTTGTCGCGGTGCTTCATTTCTTCTTCCACCGCGTGCTGTTTCTCTGAGTCGATGCGCGTCTCAACGGCCGCGCTCATCCGGCGCGGTGAACACCTTCTGCTCGTGCGGCGACCCGACGGCGGAGACCTGGGCGGATGCTGGGAGCTTCCCGGGGGGAAGTCCGACGCCGGTGAAGCCCCCGCACAGGCGCTGAGGCGCGAACTGCGGGAAGAGCTCGGGATCGAGGCCGACGTCGGAAGGCCGGTCGGCGAAGCGCGGTTCACTCACCAGGGGGAATGCTATCTGCTCGTTGGGTATGAAGTTACCGTAGCCGACGCCGAAATCGAGCTGCGCGAGCACGAGGCGTCAGGGTACTATACGATCGGCGAGGCGCTCGCGCTTGATCTGGCGCCGTCGGACGCATCACTTCTGCGGTCGCTCGCCGTCTCACGTGATTAGATCACGGTGCCTGCCTGTACCGTGCCGTTCTTCGGGACGATGATGATGCCGTCGCGCACGTGATAGTTTCCGTAGTCGCCGTCCTCGGGAACCGTGCCGCTCACGCCGATCCGGCATCCGGCGCCTATGCGGGTATCCTTGTCGATGATCGCGCGCGCGATGCGCGTGTCCGAGCCGATCCCAAGGTCCGGAATACCGTTCTCGCGGTTGAAGGCGCGTTGCTCCGGCGTCTCGTAGTAATCGGCGCCCATGCAGATCACGCCGTCCAGCTCGGCTCCCGATTCGATAATCGTGCGGATTCCGACGACCGAGTGCCGGATGGTGGCGTTCGTGATGATACATCCGTCGGCGGCGATCGAGTTGGACAGGACGCATGAGTTGAACTTGCTCGCCGGAAGATCCCGACGGCGGGTGTAGATGGGTGAGCGCTCGACGTAGAAGTTGAACGCCGGGTTGATGCTCGCGAGGTTGAGGTTGGTGTCGTAGAAGCTGCGGATCGTCCCAATGTCCTCCCAGAACCCCGAGTAGACGTACGCTCCCGCCTTCTCATTGTTGATGATCATGGGGATGATTTCCTTACCGAAGTCTGCGAGCTCGTTATCCAGGGCCCGCTCGAGTGCAGATGCCTTGAAGAAATAGATGCCCATGGAGGCGAGGTACTCGCGGCCGATCGCAAGGTGCTCGCGGTTGGGGTGCAGCTCATCCGGGATCTTCATGTGAGCAATGTCGACGCCCGCCCGGGGTTTCTCGGTGAAATCGGTGATTCGGGTCGTCTCGTCGACGGTGAGAATCCCCAGACTCTCCGCCTGACCGCGGTCTACGGTCGTCGCGGCGATCGTCACGTCGTTGTCGTGCTCGAGGTGCTCGCGGAAAAAATCCTCGAGGTCCATGCGGTAGAGCTGGTCGCCTGAGAGGATCAGGTAGTGTTCCGGGGTCTGCGTCCGGAAGTGGACGAAGTTCTTGCGCACGGCGTCTCCGGTGCCTTCGTACCACCCCTGATGGTCAAAGGTCTGTTCGGCCGCGAGGATTTCGACGAAGCCTCTGGTGAAGGCGTCGAAGAGGTAGGTGCTGCCGATGTGCAGGTGCAGCGAGGCGGTGTTGAACTGCGTGAGTACGTAGATCTTCTTGAATCCGGCATTGATGCTGTTTGACAGTGGAATGTCTACGAGTCGATACTTGCCGCCGAAGGGAACCGCCGGTTTGGCTCGGTCCTTCGTGAGCGGGTAGAGTCGCGTTCCCTTGCCGCCCCCGAGGACGATCGTCAGGACATTGGTCTTCGGCATCGATGTAGTCTAAGCCGCCTATACCCGGCGGTCAAGAATTGATTGATGAGGATTGCGCAAAAAGCGAATCGTACTATGATGCAGAGGATGGATCGGGTATCCGAGGTGATCAGGAGTCTCCGCGACGATGACGGCTTCATGTCGTGCGTCACCAGGTGGGAGCGCATCCCTGCCCGTGAGGGTGCCTACGAGCCGCTGCCGGACGGCATCGACCCGCGACTCGATCAAGCGCTCAGAGGACGCGGAGTCGATTCACTCTACGCGCATCAGGCCGAGTCGTATCGCGCCGCACGCGCGAAAAAGGACTTCGTAGTGGTGACGCCCACGGCGTCGGGCAAGACGCTGTGCTACAACCTCGCGGTGCTGCAGGCAATACTCGAGACGCCGGAAAGCCGGGCGCTCTACCTCTTTCCCACGAAGGCGCTCAGCCAGGATCAGCAGTCGGAGCTCAACGAATCGGTGATCGCGGGCGAGCTCGGCGTGAAGATCGTCACCTACGACGGAGACACGCCGGTTTCGCTTCGTGTCTCTGCGCGCGACAAGGGTCAGATCGTCATCTCAAACCCGGACATGCTGCACGCCGGCGTGTTGCCGAACCATCCCAAGTGGATCAAGTTCCTGCGGAATCTGAAGTACGTGGTGATCGACGAGCTGCATACCTATCGGGGCATTTTCGGGTCGCACATGACCAATCTGATCCGGCGGCTGCGACGGATCGCCTCGTTCTACGGGTCGGATCCTGTGTTCATCTGCTGTTCGGCGACGATCGGGAACCCGGGTGAGCTTGCGGCCCGAATCGTGGAGAAGGAGATGGTGCTGATCGACCGCAACGGCGCTCCTTCCGGAGAGAAGCACCTCATCCTCTACAATCCTCCGCTCGTCGATCGGGTGCAGGGCATCCGCCGGGGTGTGGTCAATGAGAGTCAGCGGATCGCGCTCCGGTTCCTGCGGGCCGGCGTCAAGACCATCGTCTTCAGCCGTTCGCGCACGCGGACCGAGCTCATCGCGAGCTACATCAACCGGAGTCTCGCGAACGTGTACAACGAGAACTCGCGGATCCGGGTCGAGGCGTACCGCGGCGGATACCTTCCGAACGAGCGTCGCGCGATCGAACGCGGGTTGCGCGACGGCTCGATTCATGGCGTCGTGTCGACCAATGCGCTCGAGCTCGGCATAGACATCGGGGGGCTCGACGCGGCGGTCCTCGGCGGGTACCCGGGATCGGTCGCCTCTGCCTGGCAGCAGGCCGGACGCGCGGGCCGGCGAAGCACGGTGAGCCTCGCGGTCATCGTCGCCTCCGCGG
>SKQU01000103.1 GCA_007118855.1 Spirochaetaceae bacterium | reverse complement strand
CGGGTCCCAGATCGATCACGTGGTCGGCTTCGGCGATCACGTCCAGATTGTGCTCGATCACCACGAGCGAGTGGCCCGCGGCCTGCAGCTTCCGGAACGCGAGGAGCAGCGTCCCGATGTCGGCGAAGTGGAGGCCCGTCGTCGGTTCATCAAAGAGAAACAGGACGTGCTTCCCGCCGGAGCCCGACCCGGATGCGAGATGACTCGCGAGCTTGAGCCGCTGCGCCTCCCCGCCGCTCAGCGTGGGAACCGGCTGTCCGAGTCGGACGTACCCGAGCCCCACGTCCTTGAGCGGTTGCAGGGCCTTCCGGATCTTCGGGTCGTCGGCGAAACGCTCGACCGCATCGTCGACGGTGAGATCGAGCACGTCCGCGATCGACAGCGCGCTGCCGTCGTCGGAGTGCAGGCGCACCTCGAGTACCTCGTCGCGGAATCGTCGGCCGTTGCAGTCCGGGCAGCGAAGGTAGACGTCGCTCAGGAACTGCATCTCGATGTGCTCGAACCCGCTCCCCTTGCAGGCGGGGCACTGACCGGCGCTGGAGTTGAAGCTGAATGCTCCCGCCGCGAGCCCCCGCTCGCGCGCCGACTCGAGCCGGGCGAAGGTGGCCCTGATCGCGTCGAATGCTCCGACGTAACTCGCCGGGTTGCTCCTCGCGCTCCTGCCGATCGCCGATTGGTCGACGAGCTCCACGTCGTCGATCGCCTCGAGCCCCTCGATGGCGTCATGCGCGCCGGGCTCCTCGGTCGGCGCGCCGAGATGGCGCTTCGCGCCGCGAGAGAGGATATCTTCGAGCAGCGTGCTCTTGCCGCTGCCGCTCACCCCGGTCAGTACGACGAGCCGTCCGAGCGGGATCGTCACGTCGATCGCCTTCAGATTGTGCTCGCGCGCGCCCCGGACGATGACCGTCGGTCCCGGCGCGGCAGCACCGTCGTGCGCCGAGCCGCCGTCGTGCGCGGCGGTACCGTCATCCGCCGAGCCGCCCGAGGTCCGCGTGCGCTTCCTCCCGCTCAGGTAGGCGCCGGTGAGCGAAGCGCGGGAGCGGCGAAGCCGCTCGGGGGTACCGGTGAAGACGAGCTCGCCTCCCGCGGTGCCCGCCCCGGGTCCCATGTCGATGACGTGGTCGGCGGCGCAGATGACCGTCGGGTCGTGCTCGACGACCACGATTGTGTTCCCCGAGTCGCGAAGCCGCCGCAGCACACCGACGAGCCGGCCCACGTCGCGCGGATGCAGGCCTATGCTCGGTTCGTCGAGAACGAAGAGCGCGTTCACGAGCGAGGTGCCGAGAGCCGTGGTGAGGTTCACGCGCTGGACCTCTCCGCCGCTCAGCGTGCGCGACTGGCGATCGAGATTCAGGTACCCCAGGCCCACCTCCGAGAGGTAGGCGAGCCGACGCCGGATCTCGCTCATCACCGTCTCGGTCGCCTCGTCGAGGCTCCCGGGCAGCCGCAGCTCCCGGAAGAAGCGGGCGAGCGAGTCGATGGGCTCGAGTGAGAGGTCGTGCAGGTCCCTGCCGCCGCCGGGGCCGATCCGCCAGGCGAGCGCCTGCGGCTTGAGCCGCGCCCCGTCGCAGGACTCGCAGCGGCGGTAGGCGCGGTAGCGCGAGAGCAGCACCCGGATGTGCATCTTGTAGCTGCGGCCCTCGAGCCAGTCGAAGAAGCGTTTGACTCCGTACCAGACTCCCTCGTCGAAGTCACCCTCTCCGTCGAGCACCCAGCGCCGCTCCTCCTCGTCGAGCTCGTTCCACGGTACGTCGACCGGCAGGCCGCGCCGGCGGGAGTAGGAGAGCAGATCGCGGCGGCACTCGTCGTAGCTGTTGCTCTGGAACGGCCTGACCGCTCCCTCGAGAATGGAGAGTGATCCGTCGGGGACGACGAGCCCGTAGTCGATGCCGATCACACGACCGAAGCCCCGGCAGGTGTCGCAGGCGCCGAGCGGCGAGTTGAACGAGAAGAGGTTGGGGATCGGGTCGCGATAGTGGATGTCGCACGCGGCGCAGTGCAGATCGCCGGAGTAGCGGTGCTCGGTCGCCTCGCCGCCGTCGATCTGCCAGACGCTGCATCGTCCCTGCCCGTGGCTCATCGCCTGCTCGAGCGACTCGACGAGGCGCTCACGAGAGGCCGTGGAGCGAAGCCGGTCCTGGGTGATGTGGCAGGTCCCGCCGGCCCGGGCGTGGACGCCGCGGTACCCCTGCGACTGGACGAGCGACTCGACCTCGTCGTCCGGGAGCCGTTCGGGCACCGCGACCGGGAAGGTGATGAGCCGACGACCGGACGCGGCGCGAGCGCCCCGGGCGGTTATCTCGTCGGCTATACTCTCAGGATTGTCCCGGCGCACCGGGCGGCCGCAGCCCCGGCAGTAGAGCGTCGCCGCCCGCGCGAAGAGCAGTTTCAGGTGGTCGTTGAGCTCGGTCATCGTTCCGACCGTGGACCGCGACGTGCGTACCGGGTTGGTCTGGTCGATCGCGATGGCCGGTGGAATCCCCTCAATACGGTCGACCGCCGGCTTGTCCATGCGGTCGAGGAACTGCCGCGTATAGGCGCTGAAGGTCTCGACGTAGAGTCGCTGTCCCTCCGAGTAGAGCGTATCGAAGGCGAGCGAAGACTTCCCGCTGCCGCTCACCCCGGTGATCACCGTGAGCTTCCCGAGCGGGATCTCGAGGTCGAGGTTCCGAAGATTGTTCTGCCGGGCTCCGGTGATTCGTATGGTATGGGGCGCGGGACGACTGCCTGCCGACCTGCGCGTTCGTGGTTCAGCCATTGCGGTAGGATCGAATATACCCACGTGGGCACGACTTGTGGACTGTCATCCACCCTGCAGTAGTGAAGCGTGAGAGCGATTTGGGGCGTAATGAGATACATGCCACGTCCACGGTTTTGTCGGAATCCCTCCTGCCGCTACGCCCACGCCCCGCCGCCGAAGTGGCTCGCCCGAGCCGGCACCTACTCTACGCGCGCTCACGGCACCGTGCAGCGCTACGTGTGCAGGCGCTGCGGCAAGGGGATGGGCGGGCAAACCGAGTCGATGCACTACTACGCCAAGCGAAGGCTCGATCTCGACGAGATCTTCAGCCGCGTGCGAGGCGGCTCGAGCCTGCGCGACATCGGGCGGGAGCTCGGCTGCTCGCGCACTGCGGTGGCCAACGCGGTGGTGCGCCTCGGGCGCCAGGCGATGGCCTCGCATGTGGACCTGCTGAGCTCGCTGGAGCTTCCCGGCGAGTTCGTCTTCGACGGGCTTGTGAGCGCGGTCACCAGTCGAGACTACCCCTCGCAGATCCAGACGCTGGTCAGCCGCT
>SKQU01000401.1 GCA_007118855.1 Spirochaetaceae bacterium | reverse complement strand
GGCTTGCCGCCGTGCCATGTCCCGCCTCTCTATGGGAGAACTCTGAGCGCGTAGACCTGCGCGCGAGGCCAGGCCTTCGTCGCACGGATGGACAGGCGCAGGTAGCGCGCGGTCACCGTAGCAAACGAGTGAAGGCGTCGTCTCAGGTAGTTGTCTTCCGCGTGGGCAACGGTCTCCCATCTTTCGCCGTCGTCACTGACCGCGAGCTGGTAATGAGTCACGAGCGAGGGGATCACGTTGTCCGGGTAGCCCTGCCAGCTCTGGTAGAAGGTGAAGTCGAGCGAGCTGTCGAACAGGACGATCGCCCGTGAGAAGGTACGCGGTGAGTCCCACTCGAGCTGAACCCATTCAGGTCGCGAGAAATCGGATGGCTCGGAGATCCAGAGATGGGGCAGGCGCCACGGGCGAGCGTGCGGATTGGTGACGTTCGCGCTGGCGTAGACCGGTTGTTCCGGTGCGATGCGCAGAAAGGGGGCCACGCGGACGAACCTGTTTCGCCCGAGCTGTGCCCAGCGCGAATACGGGTTCGGGCGAATGGGGTCTTTGCTGGCGACCGTGAACCCGGCGAGGCCGACCGGTGGGGCCGGGCCCATGTGAACCGCAACGTCCGGGTTTGCCTTGAGCTCGAGGTAGTGCCAACCCGGTCGGTCGATCGTGATCGGCGCGGTAAACTCGGCCCACTGCTTCGCCCCCGGCTCAACCGGCAGCATACCTTCATGTAGCCTCGTCTCCGGATACGTGTTGCCGTTGGAGGCGCCCCGGTGGAGAACATACCTGATCTCGGTTGGAGTCGCGACATCAAGCAGGACATGAGCTTCGGCGAGCCGATCCGTCACGACAGGGAACTGGCACAGCATATCGTACTCGAGTTGCAGGGTGTGCAGGCTCTCCTCGAGTACCGGTGATGGAAGCGTGGAGGACGCTGAGACGAGTGCCGCCGGAGCGAGGTCTTCGGGGTCGGCCACCGCCATGTCGTGCAGATGATGATCGGCACGCCTGAGCGCATGCTGCAGGTCCTCCACCGCGGGAGTTGAGGCGAGCTCCTGCGGCGTCAACGACTTCTGCAGGCACGCCGCCGCCGCAGCGCCGACCGCTTCTCCGAGCTGCGCGCAGGTGAGCATAACCCTCGTGGAGCTCAGTCCAATATGGGATGTGCTGATATCGCGTCCGGCAAGGAAGAGGTTCTTCACATCCCTCGCATAGAGCGAACGCAGGGGTACATTGTACGGCGATGCGTGCTTCACATGGTACGAAGCCTCATTTCCCGCGAGAAACCCGTCTCCCGGGTGATCGTCGAACCCCCATCCTCCGAATGCGACGGCATCGCGGAACCCGACCGCGTTCTCGATCTCTTGCTGCGTCAGAACATGATCGCCCACGATGCGCCGTGACTCCCGCTTGCCGGGGATCGATCCCACCCAGTCGAGCTCGAAGGTCCTGATCTCATCGCGGATTCCCGACCGGTTCTTGAGGTAGTCCCACACCGCGTAGACGATCTTGAGAATCTGTTTCTTCGCCACGGCGGTTTCGTGCACCGTGTCGAGGTTGCCGCCCCACTCCAGCCACCAGTAGCCCCCGTGATCCCGCATGAATGCGCCGCACGCATCCCGGAAAGGGCCGAAGCTCGCGCGTTCGAGATCCAGATCAACCCAGGCGGGCTTGCGGAACGCAGCGGCTCTGCCGATGTCGGATGCGTGGAAATGGATGCTCATCCCCATCCCGCCCCGCTGCGCTGAGTCAGGCGCCATCGACTCGCCGAACTCCGACTTTGCCTCCTTGCCCATCATCCACTTGGCGCCTGCGAGGGCAGCGACGGTTCCGTCACCGGTGCAGTCGGCGAAGTAGCGGCCGCGGAACTCGTGGGTGAGCTCTGAGCCGAGCGTGTAACCCGTCAGGCAGCGAATCACACCGTCGGTGTCGTCCATCTGTGCCGACTGGATCACCGTGTCCAGGTAACAGGTGAGGTTCTCCTGTTCGTACACCAGACTCTGCAGGAGCAGATCCCACCGTTCGTAGCTCCCCGCGGGGTTCTGATGGAGGTTGATCAGCTGGATCTCTTCGATGATCCCGGTTTCGCGACAGTAGAGGTAGTTGCATCCCGTCGCGCCTACCGGCGGTACCCGGATCTCCTTGCTCGCATTGCCGCCCAGAACGGGTCGGTCCTGAACGAGCGCCGTATCAACTCCGGCTCGGGCACTCGTGAGAGCGGCGCATACGCCGGCGAGCCCACCACCCACAACCACGAAGTCGAACTCGTGTTGTTCACTTTTCACCTGATCCACCTCCGTGAGTATCGTAGCGAGCGCTCTGGATGTCCTCAACGTCGCGGTTTGCTGTATGGGGGAGAATATTGATAGTATCTTCGCAGGAGAGTACGTGATCCCGTGAGGTCTCGAGTCGTATGACGCCGCAGAATCCTGCCCAGCCGCTGAAAGTGCTTGTCGTGGATGACGAGCGCGCTACACGAGAGGGCCTGTGCGAGATCATACCCTGGTCCGAGCTCGGTATGCAGGTTGTTGCGACTGCCGGTGACGGTGCCGTGGCGGAGAGACTCGTTGAACAGCATCAGCCTGACATCGTCATCACCGACGTCCGGATGCCAAGGCGCGACGGCATAGCACTCGCAACTGCCATCAGGCGGAGCCATCCCGATACCGAGGTCCTCTTCATCAGCGGCTATGACGATCGGGAGTATCTCATGTCCGCGATTGAGCTGCGCGTGTTCGGGTACGTCGAGAAGCCTGTTGCGATCAAGGACATGACAAGGACGCTCGAGGCCCTCGGACGAGCAGTTCGCCGCCGCCAGACCGATCAACTGCTGACGAGAGCCCACACGGTCTCGTTTCTGCTGCAGAGTCCTCCCGCCGCGGAGATCGAGGAGTACTTCCGGCTCGGGGGAATCGAAATGCCGGTGGACGGCGGGATCGTTGCGATGGTCGTCAGATTCCTGGCCCCGGTAGAGCATGGCGTCAAGGACGAGTTGCATCACCGTCTCGCGGAATCGCCGCCGGGCCTGCTGTTCGGTGAGTTCGTTGAGCAGGAGCTCGTGATCGCCGGTCGTGGCTCGGATCTGCGGGAGCTTCCCGCGCGTATCTTCGCACTCCTGGGACGAGCAGGCATCAATCGTGGAGGCTGCGCCATAGGTCTGGGCCCAACGATGGAGACGCCGGAAGACTATGCCGAGTCCTTTGCCCGCGCGCGGAAGGCGGTCGCCGAGAGCTTCTACCGGGGATGGGGAGCCGTATACACCTTCCGTGACGGCCGCGATCGCATCTGTTCACCGGAGGAGCTGCTCG
>SKQU01000293.1 GCA_007118855.1 Spirochaetaceae bacterium | reverse complement strand
GATCGTATTCCGGTCCCGTCGGTGGGTCCGGGTGCGGTCCGCGTTGCGATGCGAGCCTGCGGCATCTGCGGGAGCGACCTTCGATATCTCGCCGGCGAGAACCCGTGGGCGCTGCACACGCTTGGAGAGAACCTCGTCTCGCCGCCCAACATGGTCCTGGGTCACGAGGTCGCCGGGATCGCGACGGTTGACGGCCGGGAGCAGCGGGTGGCGATCCTTGCGTACCGCGCCTGCGGCGAGTGTCCGGCGTGCCGGGCCGGGCGCGAGAATATCTGCGCGAACGTCCAGCACATTGGGCACGCGACGGGCTGGGGCGCGATGGACTACTACCCCGGCGGCATGGCGGAGGAGTTCGAGGTCTGGCCCGGCTTCGCCTTCCCTATCCCGGACCACGTCTCCTTCGACGAGGCCACCTTCCTCGACGGTCTGGCCGTGGCCATCCACGCCTGCGACCGCGCGGCAGTCGCCGCCGGTTCGCGGGTTGCGATCGTGGGGCTTGGGCCGATTGGCATGCTCGCCGCCCAGGTCGCCCGCTCCCGGGGGGCTGCGACGGTCTGCGGGTGCGACACGGCGCCGCTGCCGCTCGAGCTCGCCGCAGGGCTCGGCTTCGCGGATCTTGTCCAGTCTGACGCCGAGCGCTTCCTGCGTCCGGACGCCGGCTACGACGCTATCATCGACACGGTGGGCGCCGCTGGATCGGTTGCTCGGGCGCCCTCAAGCCTCGCTCCCGGCGGAACACTTGCGCTCCTGTCGGTCCATCCGGAGTCGATCTCGCTGCCCACCGTATCCCTGAGCGCGGAGCGGACCATCACGAGCGCCGCGAACAATCGGTACGCGGACTTTCCGCAGGCGATCGATCTCCTGTCCCGCGGCGAAGTCCGCGTCGCGCCTCTTGTCACGCACCGCTTCCCGCTCGCACAGGCCGCGAAGGCTTTCGACGTAATGGCGAACAAGGAGCGCGAGAAGGCATACAAGATCGTCCTGCATCCCTGAGGCACCGCCCGCTCGCGTCGGACCGCCGGTGGCGAGAACTCCTGTGTCCGACGGATTCGCCATCGGGCTTGACGCGCCTTCTGGTACTATATATGATACCAGAGTGGATCACAGGATCGTCATCGACACGTGTGTACTCGTGTCGGCACTTCGTTCGCGGAGAGGCGCCTCGTTTCGCATCCTCTCCATGATCGACTCAGACAGATTCGGGGTGTGCGTCTCCGTTCCCTTGGTGCTGGAGTATGAATCCGTGGCCAAGCGACACGCTCCACTTTTGACTCTCGGACTTGCCGACATCGATGCCGTGATCGACTATGTGTGTCGCGTGGCGTCACACCACCGCATCCACTACCTCTGGCGGCCCGTGTTGCGCGACCCGAATGACGATATGGTTCTGGAGCTTGCCGTGGCCGCACATGCGTCGGCCATCGTAACCTTCAACGTGAGCGACTTTACCGGAGCCGATCGGTTCGGGGTGTCTGTGCTGCGCCCGGCGGAGTTTCTGCGTCAGATAGGAGAGATCATATGAGTGCGATCAGTATCCGGATTCCCGATTCGCTTCACAAGCAGGTCCGTGAGATGGCCAGGCGCGAGAATGTCTCGATCAACCAACTCGTCACTCTGGCCGTCGCCGAGAAGGTCTCCGCGCTGGAAACTGAGGACTACCTGAAGTCCCGTGGCGATCGGGCGTCCCGCGAAGCCTTTGTCGCCGCTCTTGAAAAGGTGCCGGACGCGGAACCCGACCCGGCTGATCGAGTCGATTGACCTCGACCCGCTCTTTGGCGATGGAAACGGGATGGCCGTACATGTGCGCCCGGCGGTATTCTTGGGAGCGAGGAGTTCCCATGGCACCATCGACCTACTCAATCTCATTCCGCACGACGAAGGGATCGTTCACCGCCCGCGTCACCCGGGACTGGTCTCCCAACGGGGCGGACCGGCTGTACGAGCTCGTCCAGTCCGGCTACTACGACGACGTCGCCTTCTTCCGGGTCATTGACGGCTTTGTCGCGCAGTTCGGCATCAGCGGGGACCCCGCAGAGAGCAAGGCCTGGCGGGAACGCGCAATCGCCGACGATCCGGTCGTGGCGAGCAACACGAAGGGCACCATATCGTTCGCGATGGCAGGGCCGGGAACCCGCACGACCCAGCTCTTCGTCAATCTGGCGGACAATACCCGACTCGACTCCATGGGGTTCTGCCCGGTCGCCCGGGTCACCGACGGCATGGATGTCGTGGAGTCGCTTCACGGCGGATACGGCGAAGGCGCGCCGCGCGGGAACGGCCCGGACCAGGGCGCTGTCCAACAGCGCGGCAACGCCTACCTGCGTGAGTCGTTTCCGGAGCTCGACTACATCGAGACGGCGACCATAACTGAGGAGTAGAGCCAGTTGTCTGGCGACCAGATGGCGTGGGTCCTTTCTACCCGCGCGTCGGTGCCGCCAGCTCGGTGTCGATCGATCGGGCAAGGGCCAGGGCGAGGCTGACCGCCGAGCTGAGGGCGTCCTCGCTGACGGTATCGATCGTGTCCAACGGCGTGTGGTAGACGGCCGAGCGCGTCGTGTTGCCCCACGGCATCCCCATGAGCGTCGTTGCGTGCGCTCCGCCTCGGGCGGTCTCGGCCGCGTCGGTGCCGCCGGTGAGGAAGGCGATCGGCTTGACCGGGACTCCCGGGTACCCGGCGTCGGCCAGGAGCATCGAGCACCGCTGTGCCAGCGCCTCAGAGAGCGGCACGCTGCCGTTGATGTCCGAGGCCAGCAGAAAGAAGTCGCGCGTGTCGTAGAGGCACTCCAGGTTGAGGTTCCAGACCGGGTGACCCGCCGCGGCAGGTTGGGAACGTCGCCATGCGCGAGCCCCGCGCAGACCGCACTCCTCCGCGTCCCAGCTCGCGAACGTCACGCGAAGGTGATCCAGCCCCTCCCCGCGCGAGCGCGCATCCGCGACTTCACGCAGAGCCTCCAGTGCGGCCGCGCTCGAAGCGAGGTTGTCTCCGGCGCCGGGCGTGTGACGACGCGAGGCGAACCACCACAGCTGTCCCACGAGCAGGAACAGCACGGTGAACGCGCCGGCCGCCGCGTGCGTCCAGCCCAGCGGTGACCCGGCTACTGCAGTCTGCACGACGAGCGCCCACGATGCGAGCCACAGGAGCACCAGCGATCCAATCCCGCCAAAGACCCGGACCGGGTAGAGCCGCGGCTGATGTATCAGGAAGTTGCATACCCGTGCGCTGTCGTGGTGGCCGCTGACGATGAGCTCGCCCCTGAGCTCGCCCACCGGGTCGACCGATGCGAGGACGTTCCATCCCGTCGCCCGGGGG
>SKQU01000003.1 GCA_007118855.1 Spirochaetaceae bacterium | reverse complement strand
CTGTTGCGTCCGGTCAGGATCGACGCACGGCTCGGCGCGCACTTCGCGTTCGGCGTGAACGCGTTCGTGAAGATCACGCCTTCGCGCGCGACGCGGTCGAAGCCCGGTGTGGCGACCCACGAACAGCCGTACGCGCCGAAGTGCAGGCTCGCGTCGTCGGCAAGGCAGAAGAGGATGTTGGGCCGTTTCATCGTGCTACTCCTTGGCGGCCAAGCATATCAGTCGACCGCAGCCTCCGCAATCGGGCGACGACCTTCTCTCCCGGGAGATGGCTGTCGCGGCTCTCGAACCGATCGCCCTGCGCATGGTTCCCTGCTTCGCGTGGGCAAACCGCGGCTTCGGTTCGATGTCGGTGTGGTTGCCGGTAGTGTGGAAGTGAAACGACTGAGACGTTACCATACATGAAGGAGCACCAATGATCGCACACATTGAGAAGCCATTGCGTGGATGGAACAGCTTCGACTGCTACGGGATCTTCGCGAATGAGCGCGTACTCCTTGCGAACCTCGAAGTCTTCCGGACGCGACTCAGGCCGCACGGATACGAGTACCTCGTCCTCGATGCCGGCTGGTACAGTCACTTCCCCATACCCGACGGGGAAGAGTTCTCCAAGGTCAAAACGTCAATCGATACCGAGATCGATGAGTACGGCCGTGTGGTTGCCGTGCCGACGCTCTTCCCGCGCGGGATGAAGTTCATCGCGGATCGGGTCCATGACGCTGGATGCAAGTTCGGCATTCACATCATGCGCGGGATTCCCCGCAAGGCGGTCGAGCTCAATACGCCGGTCAAGGGCACCGACTACCGTGCGCGCGACATCGCGAACACCGAAGACGTCTGCCCGTGGAACGAAGTCTTCTACGGCGTCGACATGGACCACCCGGCGGCGCAGGCGTACTACGACTCGATGATCGAAATCCTTGTTGACTACGAGGTCGACTTCATCAAGGCCGACGATCTGACCCCTTTTCCCGCCGAGGTCCACGCGATCGCGGACGCGATCGAGAAGGCGCCGCGTGAGATCGTGCTCTCGCTTTCACCCGGGAACGACATCACGCCGCTCAATCTCGAAACATACCGGCGCGCGAACATGTTTCGCATCACGGGTGACGTTTGGGATGACACGAACGACTTCCAGAAGATTCTCGACCGCTGGTATCTCTACCAGGATGCGAACACTCCCGGATGCCGGATCGACATGATCCCCTTTGGTGCCCTGCAGGTGTACGCACAGGAGGCGGGATCTGATGGCGATGAAGCGCTCCTCGCGGGTCGCGGTTTCCGGCGCATGTCGAACTTCACCTCCGCGCAGAAGCGATTCTTCATCACGATGCTCGCGCTCGCTTCTTCACCACTGATGTTCGGCGGCGAGCTCACGATGAGCGACGATGAATCGTTCGAGCTTGTGACGCATCCGGAGGTGCTCGCGTGCAACGCGAACAACGTGTGCGGCAAACAGGTCTACTTCCAGAACTACCTGGATATCCGCCACGCACCCCACGCTACGAAGAAGGATGCCGGCTGGGTCGGCATCTTCAACCGGAAGACCGTGAGCCGGCATATCGCGTTCACGCGAAGCGAGCTGGGCGTTCCCGCATCGGTGAGCAGCGTCCATTCGGTCTGGGACGAGCGAGACCTCGTGTTCGAGGCCGACCGTCTCCACGTCTTCTGTCCCGGCCGCAGCGTCGTGTTTCTCAGGTACTAGTCATCGGGAGACCAGACCTGTGAACGCGGAGGAATCGCTGACAGATTCCGAGCCAGAGCGGTCATGATCCCAGGCCGACCGTGCGAGAGCCGGTAGGGCGGTTGTTTCCGGGCGCGGGCGATGTGGACGCGGTGGTCGCGAGTGCCGAGCAGGGCTTCCAGACGTGGCGCCGGTTCTCGGTCGATGAACGACTCGGCTGGATGCACAAGTTCCGGGAAGCGCTCCTGGCCGAGCGCGAGCATCTGATCGAGGCTCTCATGTGGGAGACTGGTAAGAATCGCGGCGTCGCCGAGGACGACTTCGACAAGCTTCAGAAGGGGCTGCACTTCTTCCCGATCGAGATGAAGAACCTCGCCGGTGAGTTGCTCCACGACACCGAAGGCGATGCCGAGCACAAGATCACCTACGCACCCATCGGCCCGGTGGTCGCGAAGATCGTCGCAGGCGGTCCGAACGACCTGGGAGACGCGTACGTCACCCCGCACCTGCTCGTCGGCCTGACTCCGGACAACCCGATCTTCGCCGAGGAGATCTTCGGACCGGTGATCGGAGTCTACTTGTTCGACGACGACGACGAGGTGCTGGAACTCGCGAACCGTACCGATGCCGGTCTGGCCTCCTACGTCTTTACGACGAGCATGGAGCGCGCGTCACGCTTCTCGCGCGAGCTCGAGTTCGGCGAGGTCATGGTCAACGGCGCCAAGTGGGATATCCATCTGCCGCACATCGGCATCAAGAACAGCGGGGTGGGGCTGGACTGTTCGAAGTTCGCGCTTCATGACTACCTCTTCATGAAACGAGTCACGACATCAATAGAGGCAACCGCCCGGCGGGAGTGAGCACGCCGTTAGTAACTACGGTTTGTAAGGTTTGCGGAGAGCTTCCCCCCCACCTCATGGTGCCTGAAAAAGTGACGCACGGAAGACCCGATTCTCAACCGAATGGCCCACTCTACAGGATCCTGCGGGTCGGGGTGCGATACACGCAGACCGCGGAGGATGGTCCGGCAGCGGATCGCTGTCCGAACGAGTGCTGCGCATGGTTGATACCACTGCGTCGCTGGTGAGCTTTGCCGAGACCGAGCAGCTTTGCGTAACGCTGGCGGGCAGAGAGATGGCACTGTCTCAGTATGGCCCACCGTTTCGGATCGCTCTGCGGCGAGAATACCTTGGATCCTTCATGAATGCGGCACAGCGGTCGGTCGCCGAGCTCGAGCTCGGCGATCCCTATCTACTGGTAGGGGGGCCTGCATAGTCCTCAGCATCGTCTTTCGGTTCGTAGCCGATCTCGTCGCGGGCGTTCTGGGTGTCCCAGAACGCTCGCGTGTTGGCTGAGATACCGTAGTAGATCGCAAAGCGGACGTACTCCGGCGCCTCAATACAGCGCCACGCGAGCTGCACGGCGTCATCCGGGCTCAGCCAGGTCGACAGGACACGCTCGTCTGTGAGTTCTCGCATAGCCGAGAGCGGGCGAAACGTTCCTATCCGCAGACACAGCACCGACAGTCCGAATGTGTCCGCGTAGTACCGCGAAAGCGCCTCGCCGTACGCCTTGCTCGCCGCGTACTGGCTGTCGGGTCGCACCGGTGCATCCCATGAGATAAGAAGTGGTTTGGGGGTCTGCTTCTCGTACATACCTGTAACACGATTCGTGCTCGCGAAGACCAGCCGCTTCACGCCGCGACGCCGGCACGCCTCGAGGGTGTTGTACGCGCCGATTATGTTGGGCTGCAGGATCTTGTCGAATGGTGACCGCGGAGACGCATCGCCGGCCAGGTGAATGACCGCATCCATCCCCTCGGCGGCATCCTCCATGCTCGCAAGGTCCGAGACACTCCCGACCATGCACTCCTCGTCATGGCGTTGCTCGAGGATGGTGCGGTTGTAGAGCGCACGTAACCGGTACCGCTCATGCAGCCCGTCAACCAACGCGCGTCCGATCCGGCCGGCCGCACCGGTAATCAGAACCCTCCTCCTGTTCACACCGAGTTCCCTTGGCCGTTCTTCTCCAGGACTCCCATCTCGGTGAGTATCGTCCGCAACTGCGCCCTCTCTTCGGTGCTCATCGGGCTGACCGGGCCCATGCATGGTCCGGCTTCTATCCCCTGCAACTCCAGCGATTCCTTGATCACGGTGGGGAAGGAGCCGAGCGTGAATGCAAGACGAAGCGGCGCGAGGGTAAACTGCGCTTCGAGGGACCCGGCCACGTCTCCCGCGACGTACCTGTCATAGATGTCCGCCACGAGTCGAGGCGCCACGTTGGCGCATGCGGCGATGGCACCGCTGCCTCCGTAAGCGAGACAGGCGTGAATCAGCGTATCGCGTCCCGCGAGCACGGAAAAGCCCGTGCCGCGGGTCAGCCGGATATACTCCGCGGTGAGCGTGAAATCACCGCTGGAGTCTTTGATACCGACGATGTTCTCCACCTGTGAGAGCTCCACGGCGGTAGCGGGCGTGATGGTGATTCCGGTCTTCGGCGCATTGTTGTAGAGCAGTATGGGAAGACTGGTCTCAGCCGCAATGCGCTTGTAGTGTTCGATCAGCTCCTTCTGCGTCGGGCTGATGAACATGGGCGTCAGGATGGAGACGGCGTCGAGGCCCGACTTCTCAGCGATTTGGACGAGTCGTATACACTCGCGGGTCGTAATCGCCCCGGTGCCTCCATAGACGGGAACCCGTCCAGCCGTCTCGTCGCGCGATATCTCGAACACCTCCTGTTTCTCGTCGGCACTGAGTCCGTAGAACTCCCCTGTCGTCCCGACCGGAAAGATCGCGTGGACCCCGCCGTTGATGAGATGCCTGATCAAGGCGCGAAGCGCCTTCTCGTTGATCTTCTCATCGCTTGTCAACGGTGTGATCATCGCCGGGACGATCCCCTTCGCCTCAAATCCCATCTCTCCCCTCCTTCTGCGATCGGCACCTCAACTGGTGCCTACTGAAATGCGAGCGAACCGTCGGTACGATAGTTGAACGGCCGGTGCCAGGGGCGATGCGGGTAGCGGCCAACCGCAGTCTCGTTCAAGTCGATTCCGAGACCCGGGACCTCCGGGATCTCGAGGTAGCCGTCGCAGATTACGATCGGATGATCAACGATGTCGGCCCGAGCGCCTTCGTCCGGTTTGTACTCCAGAATCAGGAAGTTTGTTGTCGCCGCCGCGAAATGCACGTTCACGGCAGTGGCGATCGGGCCGCACGGGTTATGCGGGGCCACAGTCACGTATGCGGATTCGGCGAGGGCCGCGATCTTCTTCGTCTCGAGGATCCCTCCCGCAAGACAGATATCAGGTTGAGCGATGTCGCAGGCCTGCTTCGCGATGAGATCCCGAAACCCGTGACGAGTGTAGAGCATCTCGCCGGTTGCAATGGGGACGGACACGTGTTCCCTGACTTTGGCAAGTGCGTCATAGTTCTCCGGTCGCACGGGCTCCTCGACGAACAGGAGATCGAAGGGTTCGAGTGCGCGGCAGAGCTCTATCGCGCGAAACGGCTCGAAGAGCCGAGCATGAGGATCCACGCCTATGTCGACGGTATCTCCCACGGCTCTCCGAACCGCCTCTACCCGTCCTGCGGCGGCTCGCAGAAGCTCACGCCACGGCATCTCCTGGTAGCCGGTGGGCAGTGGGCTCAGCTTGAGCGCTGTGTATCCGTAGCGGTCGATCAGGCGCACCGCGTTGTCCGCCATCTCCTCGGGTGTCGCGCCTCCCGGGTTCTGGTACACACGGATCTTCTCCCGACACTTTCCACCGAGAAGCCTGTACACCGGAAGGCCGGCGGCCTTCCCGGCGATGTCCCACAGAGCGTGCTCGATCCCACTGATCGCAGCGTTCACCACCGAACCACCGGGGAACCGACTGCCGGCGTACATGAGATGCCACAGTCCTTCGACGTCCCGCGGATCCTTCCCCTCGAGCCACAGTGCGAAGTCCTTGATCACCTCCACGGTGGCTCGGTCTGGTCCGCACGAGTACGCCTCGCCGACTCCATGGATTCCCTCGTCGGTGTGGACCCTGACGAACGGCAGGTTTCGGCTGCCCGGTCCATCGCCGAGATTGACGAGAAACGTCTCGACTGATGTGATCTTCACGCGTATCGCCCCCTTGAGCTTGAACGTTCTGCGAAGCAGGCACACGTCACAATCAACCAAAGACGAACCAGGGCTCCGATTACCTGCGGTCCATTCCGTCGTCTCCGGCCACGCGCGTCACCCGCAGCCTAACAAGGGCTCGCGCAGCCGTCAATCAGACGTGCGTCTCAGCTGCCGTCCGGAGGCTCTGTACTTCCTGAGGACCGTGACGGGTTCGACCTTCTGATCGGCGCGACCCAACGGACCAACTACCATGCGCTTCGGGGTCTGCGCGGATCTGCACGCCGACACGAGGCTCGCCGGCCCATCGAAAGCCCGGCACGAAGCTCCTCAATCGCGGTGTACCGCTCGATGAGTTGGACTCGTCCCGTTGAGCGTCGTCGCATGCTTCGTCCCGTGCATCGCCCTCGCCGGCGAGATCCTCACCCGGGTCGGAACGCCCGTCACGTACGGCACAGGACCGTCGGACGAGCCCAACCGCACCGCCGGCGACCGGTCCCCGGACGCCGGCCTCCGTGGACCTCCGCGTCAGGCTTGACGGCCTGGAAGAGTTCCATGACTAACGTATCACTGCCCGTTCCTGCTCCACTCCCGGCACGACGGTCCCGTGCGCCTTCAACGTCTTGCGGATCTCCGTGATCGGGACATCGGATACGCTCTGGTCGCGGCGTACCGCCAACGCCGCCATCGCCCCGGCGGCCTGGCCCATCGCCATGCAGGAGGCCTGGACGCGGAGCGCGGAGTTGGCCTCCCGGTCGCTGCAGATACTTCGGCCGGCGACGACGAAGTTCGCGCTGCCCTTTGGCAGCATCGCGCGGCGCGGAATCGTTGCTACCGTCCCCTCCTCCAGGTAGCGCTTCTGCAGTCCCGTCCCTTCACAGGAGTGGAGATCGATCGGGTAGAACGAGTAGCAGACCGCGTCGTCCCAGACCCTGCCGCTCTGATAGTCGTGCGCCGTCACCTCGACCTCGCCGTCGATAGTCACCGTCTCGCGCACGCCGCACTCGGGAGCGACATAGTCGAATCTGAGGTTCTCGAATCCGGGCTGGGTCCGCAGGAACCTATAGAGTCGCAGGAGCGATCGCCTGCCTTCGATGTCCATTCGGGTCTTACCCTCGCTCGTCCGCGCGTCGATCCCGCGAACGTGGTTGGCGTTGCGCCCCGACTGCTTGATGATCTGCGGGCTGAAGCCGGTCGAATCCCAGCTGAAGTCGGTATAGGAGAGTCGGCCGGCCGCAACCTCCGCGTCGGCGTTCACCCGTAGCTGCTCAAGGTCGAGTGAGCCGACGTCGTACCCCGCAAGCGTGCACACCATGGTTCCCGGCTGGAGCGTCTGCCTCACGCGAACGGGATACCCGGCAATCGACGCCAGATTCGCATCACCGGTCGCGTCGATCACGACCTTCGCGCCAAACTCGCGCACTCCTTCCTTGCACGCCACACGTACCGTCTTCGCGCGCGCGTCCTCGCGGACCCCCGTTGGCATCGCGTGGAAGAGGCACTGCGCTCCGGACTCCAGGACAACCTCGTCGCAGATCATCGCGTAGACGAACCGGTCCACGAGAACGTGCTCGGTGTGGTGCGGCCTCTGTCTCTGCCGTGAGAAATCGGGAAGCGTGCTCCCGGTCTCGCGGGTGACCCGCTCGACCAGCTCCCACGCGATGCCGCCAACGATCGGTCTCGTCCACGCGTGGAACAGGCCCGGGTAGTTCACGCCGCCGGTTGTGGTCGTGCCGCCCAACTGACCCGTCTTCTCAATGAGAAGCGTCGCGGCGCCCAGGCGCGCAGCCTGGACCGCCGCCGGGATCCCTGCGGGACCGCCCCCGACAACAATGACGTCGTACTCGGTTTTCATCGTTCCTCCCGGATCAGCGGCCGACCTCCCCACCATCTTCTCACAGGTCCTGGCTTCCGGGAAAGCCGGGGCGGTTCACATCGGCCAGTTCCATTGAGTGGCTCAGTGCGTATTCCTGTGAGTAGAACATTGCTCGTGAAGATATCTCTCTGCTGATCTGCACGATCTCTACATTCCATTTCTCCATCTGCCTCTGGAATGCTCGGCTCTCCGCCTTACTCCTCATTCCTTGCATAAGTTCCATGTACGTGATCACGGATATCGAGAATGGAACTGCTTCGTCCACCGCCTTCCGTGCTCCTTCGTCCCCTCTCAGGTACCAGATCAGCACGTCCGTATCGATGATCAAAAACGCCGCCCTTTCCTGATGTCTCTCACTTCTTCGTCTACAGTTCTGCTGCCTGCCCGGTCCTTCCACATACCGAATATGGGCTCATCGCAAGCGTCTGAGGGAGAAGAATCGTAGGGGACGATCCTCGCCGGAGGTTTTCCCCGGTAGGTCACGGTAACCTTTTGTCCACCGGAAACCTGGTCGAGGAGACCGCCCTGCGCCATCCCAACCACAGGAAGAAGCTCCGGGACTATCCGGAACAGGCATCTTCCGGCGCTTATGCCGGTCTCTGGAATCATCGCGCAAACAGATAAGCTTCTCCGGCGCTCGTCCAACCCCCTCTGTTGTAGTTATGTGCCCCAACCAGAACTCCGCCGTTGAACGAGTCGAGCGACCGTCCGAACCATGCCCCTTGCTGAATCTCGGGCGACTGCAATGTCTCCAGATGGACTGCATCCCCATCGAACAGGTAGACCTCACCCGCGTTGTTGTCGCCGTCAATGTTGTACCGCTCGGCTGCGATCATCAGATTCGACTCCAGTGCTGCCACCGTCGAGCCGAAACGAGCACCACTCTGCTGACTCGGAGGTTCGATCTCCTGCAGGACATTGCCCGTCTCATCGAACAGGAACGCCTGCCCCGTCTCCACGAAGACCGTGTCTCCCGTGTTGTTGACCACGCCGGTCTCCTGTCGCGGTGCTCCAATCAGGTACCCCGCCTCGGTGATTGCGACGTCCCAGCCGAAGTAAGCGTTCTGCTGTGGGAGGGGCGAGGAGAACGTTTCGAGGTGGTTCCCTGCTGCATCGAACAGGTCGGCCCGACCAAAGCCGTCGCCAGGAGTTTCCGCGTCGAACCGGGCCCCTACCAGAATGCGATCATCACGTGCATCGATTGCCGATCCGAAGAACGCGAAATCGCCAATACCAGGTCCGGCGATCGCTCGGATGAGTGAACCACTCGTATCGAACATATAGACCTTGCCGTCGGTATCACCGGGATCATCACCAAATTTGTTTTCCGTGGCGCCAACAAGCAGGGTATCCCCGATCGCTGCCACCGCGTACCCGAACTCCTGCCCGCCAGCCGATTCGGGAGGCTGCAGCGTCTGGAGCACGTTGCCGTCTGAATCGAAAAGATAAGCTCGTCCGACGTCAAAGTTCGACCCGACGTCGTGATACGGAGCTCCGATCAGCACGCGGTCCCCTGCCGCAGCTACCGACCAGCCGAAGGACGCGTTCGGAGCAGCATCCGGTGCCTCGAAGGTCTGCACGAGATTGCCGAGCGAATCAACCAGATATGCGCGACCGGCCACGAACCCGGCCGATGTTTCTTCGCCGGGCGATCCAATCAGCACATTCTCACCGACTGCCGCGATCGATTCCCCGAAACGTGCCCAGGATCTGCCGTCCGGTGACTGGAATACGACGTCCTGTGCAATGCGGTACTCAATGAACAGGTCTGTTGCGGCTGCTTCGTGATCGAGGTTTGACACGAGCACGTGGATCGTCCGCGGTTCATTGCCAACCTCAAATGTCCGGCTGTTCGACTCCGCGCGAGTGACGCAATCACCGGTTCCCGCATCGTCGTCAAGATAGAATCGCGATATGACATTGCCGTGCGGACTCATCGAGGAATCAAGTTCGATCCGAACTGTGTACGCATCTTCCCCTGGCTCCAGGGTATACTCGAGGATCGTCGATGTCAGCGGGTCGATATCCAGCGAGAGCCCCAGTGATGGCATGTCGGTGGTCACAGAGATCTCGTCCGCTGTGCCGTAGCCCGTCCAGGCACACTGGTCTCCGGCTGGAACCGCGACTCCATCCCCGTCGAATCCCAGCGATTGAGTCTTCTCGAACGCCTGGTTCCGCACCCACTGCGAGTACGCATCAGACAGCGACTCGAATGCAGCACTGTCACGAAGGAGTTGCTCGACGTCTTCGAGTTGACTTCCCATCTCAAACAGAGGGATCAGGTAACTGAGCTGCGGATCGACCGGGTTCATCTGGAGTCCCAGGAACACCCAGAAGTCCTGGAGCGAATAAGCGTGCTCATCAGACGAAGCGAGGTCCCGGATGATACCGACGTCCACGTGACGAGGCGATCGTCCCGGCAGGTCATGCCGGGTACTCCGGGTGAGCGACTCAAGCGACTGTTCGGCTGCGGTCGCTGTGCCTTCAATGATGCCGCGGTTCCAGTTCGTGTTCTCCAACGTGCTCCCGTACGCGAACTGAATCGCGTGAAAGAGTTCGTGTTGCGAGATGTCGTCGTCGGGCACCGGGTGCTCGTCATCTACCGGATAGAACGTAGCGGCCAGCTTCGAATTGAGCCGATAGACTCCATTTGGCGACTCCGCGTAATCGAGCACATACTCATGCAGGTTGAGCACGGTGACGAGCGGACCATCATCGTCTGAGAAGACGACATCGACAACGGTGTGCTGCAATCTCGGCTCAGCGAATCCCTGATTCTCCACCCATGCCTCATGCGCTTCGTCGAGCGCCGCCTGGGTCTGCATCCGGTGCGGCTCAGTACACGGATCTCCCGGGAACTCCACGGTGCAATGGACTGCGAACCCGAGGAACTCCTGCTCCGTTAGCGGTGGTATCGTCGGATTCCCGAGTTCCTCCGGAATCTCAACGTCATCGTAGTCCACGCCCTCTACGAGGACATACACCGCAGGATCTTCACCGATGGATGGCAGGTTCGTCCCGAACAGGTTGCTGTCGGCGTCGTAGACACCACGCTCCGTGTGCCACCGCATCCACGGTTCGATCTCCGAGTGCGCGATGACGCTTCCGGGAGCACCAAGCACCGCGAATGCCAGATCCTCCGGATCAGTCTCCTCGGGTACCGGCAACCCGAGCGCGAGGTAGCTCAGGTTGTCCAGGTAGACGTCACTGTCTGAGCTGATCCGGTAGAACTCGCCCACGAAGCTCAGCCCGGCCTGGTCCCATCCCGGCGGCCACCAGGAGCACGAAGAGGAAGATACCTGCCCTCAAGAGTGACATTCGCATAATTCCGACCTCCTGTTGAACGCACGTGTCAGGGAGGAAGTCGGTTTATCTGGCTTGACTCGACAACGGCGATCCTCTGGTCTGCATCTCCAGCGGGACACGATGAACATTACTATATTAATCATAATAAAGCCCGGTATCGACTTCAAGTACGACACGCGGGTCTCTGGCGTCCCCGTGTTCTTTCTCGAAGGATCCTGCCAGGAATGATGTCGGGCAGTCTCTCGTCGCTCATTCCTGCTCGATGGCTCAGCTCTTGATCCTCTGCGGATCGTGCTTCTGCAACTCCGACTCGATCCTCTCGGACAGGAACACCTTGACGAGCGACTGATACGGGACGTCCTTCTTGTTTGCCAGAAGCTTGAGCTGCTCCAGCATCGATTCCGGCAATCGGAGTGAGATCGTCTTCGTCGAGGGCTTGAGATTGGGAAAGACGCTACGGCGCGCCTTCGACCAATCCACATACTCGGCCGAATCGTGCTCCGACCAGAATCGCCGTTCCTCGTCTTCGTTCCTGAACTTCGGTATCTCTTTCATCCTTGGTACACCTTTCTCTCTCGTCGACTCATGTCACGCGCCGATATCACGCGAATACGTTCCTCGCGGACGGTGAAGGCAACAAAGAGCGCGCGGTCTTCATCGGTCTGACCCAACACGTAGTACCTGCGGTCCGCCTCAGAGTGTTTGACGTCGTCGGCCACGATCAGCGGGCGGTTGAAGAAGACCTGCTCGGCCTCCTGCTGCATCACGCGATGGGACTCCCAGTTCTTCCTGGCGTTGCCTTCGTCCCAATCGAATCCTTCGAACTCCGGCAACGACACGGTTTCCATGCGCTCCCAATTGTATATATTGAGAATATACGCGACAAGAGGTACCTGTTCCTGACGAACTCTTCGGAGCGAAGCCCGCCCGAGCTTCGCCAGAAGCTCGCGCGCCTGGGGATAGACGTCGGTGCGGAGCACTTCTATACGAGCGCGCTCGCCACCGCGGAGTTTCTCGCCTCGCAGACGCACGGCTGCAGTGCCTACGTGATCGGCGAGGCGGGGCTCATCAACGCCCTCTACGACGCCGGCATCTCCATGAACGACGTCAACCCGGAGTACGTGGTCGTGGGCGAGAGCCCCTCCTACGGTTACGCGAAGATCGAGAAGGCGG
>SKQU01000225.1 GCA_007118855.1 Spirochaetaceae bacterium | reverse complement strand
TGAGCGAGTCCGATGTGCTGAGCAGCTGCTGGAACGCAGAGACGGTCGCGCTGAGCCGCATGTCTGCGGCCTGCGCAGCGCTGCGCACGACAAGATGATTAGCCTGCCGAATCGTTCCGGACGCCGACAGGCCGAGCGCCAGAAAGCCGGCGATCAGCAGAACGAGCAGACTGGCGAACACCACGACTGACAGTCTGGCCCGCCTTCCGGACAGCGTCGAGCGACGGCGTCCCATCATCAGGTGTGGCTCCTGTCCATAGACCCACGCGCCGAGCGCCAGATCCTCTGCTCGTACCGTCCACTGAGTGAAAACAGACCTCGCTCAGATAGATTCACGACTCCATTATCGCATCCTTCTGCCCCGAAAGGGCATTCACGCGTGTGCAATTTTCGCATCGATGGTACTGGATTCCCGCGGCGAACTCGGAGCGCTTCGGCACGATTGCACACACCGACGAATCATGGCACAGTGCCCGCGATGGCGTACCAGCTTCCCCGTTTGCGCTCGGACAGCCGACAACTCGAGCTCGCTTTCCGAGCGGCTGTAGGGAGCGATTGCCGAAGGGCACTCGTATCCTCAGTGGTACACCGCGTCCGCCGCAAGTCAACGGTTCCGGATTCGATACAGTTAGATCCTGCCCGCAACTTGCCCACGATGCGCGGAAGGGAGAGTCAGGAGAACTCCGATCGCGTAGTCTTGGCAATACTTGGAATGCTGCGTCGACATCGGCGACGGCCCGGAACGTTGACTCGAAGCCGTACATTGAAATCACGCCACGGACACGCTCCGTTGCGCCGGCGAGAATCACATCACCCCCGCGAGGCCGAACCAGCTTGAGCGCGTGCGTGAACCAGTCGATTCCGCTCGATGACAGATACAGCAAGGCGGGTAGATCAAAGATGAAGTTTTTGATGCCACCGTGAACGCACCGTGTCACTTCCAGGTGGAGCATGTCGGCAGTCTGAGCATCGAGACACCCTGACAGTGATATCGTAGCGTCACATTCCTGCGGGGAAGCCTTGGTGACCCGAATCGACAACTCCCGCGCGGAAGCCGTGGCTGAGATACTGCTGTCTATCCGGTCCTGCGCCAAAGTGAGCCTCCGCAGAACGGTACCATGGTTCAACGGCCAGGTAAAGCAGGCTCAATGCCTTGAGCACTCTCAGAGCGCCGGGTTGTCGAAGACGTCGTTGCCGCGCGAGCGGAACTGGAGCAGATCGACGTAGTCGGTCCGCAGGGCGCGAAGCGATTCCTCAAGCTGGCGCGCCACGCCGTCGGCGTCCCAGATCTGGTCGCGTTCGAAGAGTCCCGTGAACCGGTGGCCGAACTTCGTCGCGATGAACCACTTCTCGCGCTCTCCCGGGAAGGTCTCCTCCAGCGCGCCTCCGATGAACTGCTCCGACAGGCGCCGGGCCTGTACCACTTGCAGCAAGGCGAAGCTTCGCCTACTGTGAACTGCACGGGAGGACAGAGTGGCCATTCAGGTAGCGAAGGTAGTACTGAAGAGCGTGACCGATGCATCGGGTCTTGAGGAGTGCATCCGAAAGGGAGAGTTCAAGGCCGATGAGGTAATCGCCGTCATCGGCAAGACCGAAGGCAACGGTGGTGTCAACGACTTCACCCGCATCCTTGCCGATCGGGCGTTTCGCGAGATGCTTCTCAAGCACGGCACGCGCTCCAAGGAAAGGATTGCGGAAGTGCCGCTGGTCTGGTCGGGCGGTTGTGACGGCGTCATCACGCCGCACGCGACGATCTTCGCGCGTACCGCCACGAAGGGCACCCCCGGGAGGTCCCGGCTGGTGGTCGGCCAGGCTATGAGCCCGCAGATCCTGCCGGAGGATATAGGACGCCTTTCGATGGTTGAGAAGGTTGCCATCGGCGTGAAGAAGGCGATGGATGCCGCCGGCATCACCGATCCAAAAGACGTGCACTACGTCCAGACGAAAACGCCGCTGCTGACTGTGGACGCGGTGCAGGATGCAGAGAGCCGGGGCAAGACCGTGGCGTGCGAGGTTCACGAGTCGATGGGCGTGTCCAACGGAACCACCGGGCTCGGGATTGCCGTCGCCCTGGGCGAGGTGAAAGACCCGAAGCCCGAAGACGTCTGCCGTAACCTCGATCTCTACTCTTCGGTTGCGTCGTGCTCGTCGGGTGTCGAGCTCGACCGCGCTCAGATCGTTCTGATGGGCAACGTGGATGGGGCCGGTGGGCGCTACCGAATCGGGCACAGCATCATGAAGGACGCGCTCGACATCGACGGGATCTACGACGCGATCCGCGATGCCGGACTCGACCTTCCCGAACGGCCGCGTGCGTCAGATCTGGGCGACCGTGTCGTGAACTGCTTCATGAAGTGCGAGGCCGATCGCCGTGCGCTGCTGCGTGGTCGCCGCCAGATCATGCTCGATGACTCCGACGTTTCCTGGCACCGCCACGTGAAGGCCGCGGTCGGCGGTATCGCAGCGACCGCGATCGGAGACCCCGCCGTGTTCGTTTCGGTCGACGCGATGCACCAGGGTCCGCAGGGCGGCGGTCCGGTGATCGCCATCGTTGATCTTGGCGAGTAGCACCGGCACCCGACCGGTAAGGAGAACTCGTGGCCCAGCCCAACATCGTCTACATCCTGCCGCAGACCCGCGCCTCGATGAAGTCGATCCCACGCTTGTGCTAACTCACGGTACTCCTGTTCGGATCGAACTCAAACTCCATGCGATACAATTACCATTCCCATTCGGAGGAGATGTCAATCCCCACAGTCGGTCCGATCGCATAGGTGCTATTGCTTCTACCGAGACCTGTCGTCGTGTGCCCCGGCTGCTCACGGTTGTCCCGGATGCGTGTATTGTTCTCGATGACGGGAACACGCCACCGTCGGCAGGTCGTTCGGACGCGGAGGTTCGCCAAGGATCAAGTGTACCGTCCAATTCAGTTTCGCTACACGTCTTTCCTGTGACGGATAGTCACCACACAATCACCAGTTCTGCGTCTAGAATCTGACAGAGAATCCGGTAATCGCCCACTCGGTACACACTCATGGTAACCACCTTGTAGTGCCCTCCTGGTTGCTGCGGTTTGTTCTCACCTGCGACAGTAGCCGGAGGGCTTATTCTTTGCACCACCTGGTCATTCTTGTTTGCCACGAGGTGGTCATTTCAGGTTACCATTTCCAGCAGACACTGACTTCGGAGCGCAGTTTGCTCTTCGCGCATCGGTGCGCCCATCATTCGTTCTGTTCCGCAAGACTACCGGCGTGCGACCCTCTGTCATCGCCTCACAGCTCCTGGAGCTCCTTCGAGACTACAGACACGAGATCGATGATGGCTGCATTTT
>SKQU01000423.1 GCA_007118855.1 Spirochaetaceae bacterium | reverse complement strand
GATCAACATGGCCCATCAGCTCTACGTTCTGGCTGATCGCAGTAAAATCGAGAAAGTGGCCGCCGCCTTCATCGTGCCCCTCGATCGCATCGCGACGATCATCACCAACGCGCCGGCCGGCGATGAGTTCGTCTGCGGCGCGCGCGAACTGGGCGTTGAGGTGGTCGAGGTATAACGGCGATACTCCCGGTTTCCACTCTAGCCCTGTCGTCTCCCGGCATGCGCAATAACCCTCATGATCTCCCGTTCCTCCTCGTCGGTCAGCCGCGGAGGTTCGGCTCCCGCGGTTGCCCGGACACGGCGAACTACCTCGCGCGCCCGGTCCACGTCCGCCGTGCGTCCGGACTCCGCCCACGATGAGACCATCTCCCGCGACCACAGCGTCGGTTCCCAGTGCTCGGTCTTCATGTACGCCACCGTGTGGTCCTTGTCCAGGTACTGTCCGCCGGGACCCGCCTCGGCGATCGTATCGAACCCTATGCTCTCGTCCGTGACCTCGTAGGTCCTCGCGATGTGCGACAGCGCGGAGGCGAACTCCGCGTCAAACACGAGCTGAATCGGTGAGCAGATCTCGTCGATCGAAAGCAGCCCCGCATCAATCGCGAGCCCTCCGCACGCGAGCAGCGTCGGCAGCGCGGTCAACGCCTTCTGAAAGCCGGATTCTGCCGTGGGGGTCTTTGCGTCCGAGAGCGCCGCATGGCCCGAGAATCCGGCGCGGTAGAAGCGCGCCATCTGGGCCGTCATCATGTTCGCCACCGCCATCTCGGGTCGCCCGTACGGATAGATCATCGTCTTCAGGTCCATTACTGACAGCGAGCCTCCCAGGCGCAGCTGCTTCACACCAAACCACGCCCAGTCCAGGATACCCAGCGCCAGCTGTTCGGCTATGTTGAGCGCCACGCCGCCGGCGATCGTCACCGGGGCGGTGGCCCCCAGTGCGTACATGTCGCCAATCCCCACGCGTAACCCCCGCTCCCGGAAGTACTGAACCTGGTACGCCTCATTGCGCCCCAGTCGCAGCGCAGGTACGAGGTACACGGTTGCCCGGAAGACGTCCCGGATGTCGCTCCCCAACTGCGCCGCACGAACCTCGTACAGCTCATGAAGGTATGGACACGTCTCGTTGAGGTTGATCGAGCCTCCTTCGCGAGCTCCCAGCTTCCAGCAGTAGTACCGTTCGTAGAGGGCATCGAGCACCGGCTCCGTTGTGAGGCGACTGCCAAGCAGCACCGCCGAACCGACTCCTGGAAGCAAACGCGCGAGCGTGAAGTAGAACGCGAGTTTCTCTTCGGTCCACGGCTCGAGCTCGAACGTCTGCGGATTCTGGAACGTCGAGTGGTAGACTCCTGCGGAGGCGGACACCCAGGGACGATGGGCCTCCCAGTCGTACGGTTCGGCCTCGGCCAGAAATCGTTCGACCGTCTGCTCGGGGAATCGGACCCGCTCCCTACTCAAATCGACAGGAAGCCCGAAATCCGCCAGGACCGTGAGCAGGTCGCTGCTCTCGATCTGCATGCCCACCTCAGCGAGAATCCGGACGACGTTTGCATGGATGCACGCCACCTCCGCATCCGAGAGCATCGAACAGCCGTGTGATCCTATGGAAGCCACCTGCACCCCGCGTCGACCGTGAAATGGATACAACCAATCCTATCATACCTGTTCATACTATACAACAGGAGAATCACTTTACTATCATGAAGAACCATACTATGATCATGTGTGACCGCGAAATCGCTCGACTATGAGGTACCCCATGGAGAACACTCTTTGGTCCGATATTCTCGCTCAGAAGACGAACCTGGGGAACGTTGTTCGTCACCTCTACACCGGCGAACGGGCCTGCGTGGAGGCTGCTGCGACCGCCCTGCGTGATCAGAAACCCATTCTCTTCGTCGGTGTTGCAAGTGCCGCCTACTCGTCGATGCCCGCGGAATCCTATTTCAGGCGCCACGGGCGTTTCGCCTCGGTACTGTGCGCCTCGGAGGCGCTCTACTCAACCCCGGCACAGCTCGAAGGCGCGCACGTAGTGGTCAACTCCCGATCCGGCGAGACGGCGGAAGTCGTGAAGCTCGCCCGGCTGCTGCACGATCGTGGCATACCGTTCGTCGCGATCACGAACGAGCCCGACTCAACGGTTGCGCGCCTTGCCACCTACCTGATATGGGCGAAAACCCATAAGGACCACCTTGTATCCATCAACGTGGTGACCGGGATGATGACCGCCGCGCTGGTCCTCGCATCGGCAGTCGTCGGGAAGATGGATGCGCTTCGCGAGGATCTGGAGCAACTGGCCGACGCGATGTCCGCGGCCGTAGAGACGTCGATAGAGTGTTCGTCTGGTTTGCTCGCCTTTTTCGCGGGGTGCAGGCCTCTGCACCTGCTCTATCGCGGAGCCTACGAGGGCAGCGCGAAGTGCGCCCGCCTGGTTCTCGAGGAGGTAGCCCGAACGCCTTCGGTACCGCTCGGGGCGGCGGAGTTTCGTCAGGGCCCGAACGAGGTGATCGACGAGGAGTTCGGCGCGGTGGTCTTCCTCGGACGCGGCGAACGGGCCACGCTCAATCTCTCGCTGTGCCACGAGATCGTGCAGTGCGGAGGGCGCGTCGCGGTGATAACCGCGGACTCCGACACCGGCATGAACGTCCATGACCGGATGCTCGTGATCAGCTTGCCGGCGGTGGCCGAGGACCTCATGCCCGTCCTCGCGGTAGTACCCCTGCAGCTGCTCGCCTACCGACTTGCCGAGGCGCAGGGGTACGAGCCGGGAGATGTGCGCTACATAGCAAAGGTGATTCTCAGCGAGCACGGGGTTCCCAATGCACCGCAGGCAGCCGTCGAGGAAGCCTGAACCCATCGTCTCCGGCGTGCTCCTGCCGGATGCGCGCCGTCGGCGAGCACCCCGCCGGGCGCCCCGGACGCTGCCCCGTGACCGCCGGCGCAGGCGTCTGTACGGCCCGAGCTCTTCGCACTGCGAGGCAGGTCGAAGACACGCATCGAGTGGCTCTACTTCTGCCTCGTTCACAATATCGAGAGGATCGCCAGATCAACTCAGTCGCGCGCGAGTCGCATCCCGAGTCGCACACACGCGGCGGTGCGAATCAGCTTTTCCGACGCGTTGGTGATTGACCAGAAATCCTTCGTCGCGTCCATACTCTCGGCTACAGCCTCCACGCGCTCGTCCATGAGATGGGGACACAGGTCCGCTACAGGCTGCCAGGTGGTTGCGAGGTACCCGAGCATTCTACCGTCATCGGTGCGACGGGAGGCGTCGATCAGCCCCTCCACCGCCGCGGGATAGTAACATCCGCCCGGCCAGACGCGGAACCCCATCCGCTGAAACCAGGCGACCGACGGATACTCGCCGTCCGGCATCACCTCGTAATGCCAGTCGGTGATGACGATGTCACGGGGGATCCGGTCGAGCGCTGCGTCGGTACCGTTGTGGCTGCACTCCCACATGTTGTAGCCAAGGCTCTGCGGGATCAGCCGATCGCCCCACATCTGTGTCTCGAGTCGGTGACTCCCGGTCACATGCCCGTGGAGTGCGAGGACCGTATCCGCGAACAGATCACCCGGCTTCGCGCCGCGGCAGCGTGGGCATTCACCCAGGACGAAGACCTCATCGAGACCAATGTGGACCGCGGGGGGCCTGAACGCCTCGATCAGCTCGTCGATGAGTCCAAAGACGATCGGATAGAGTTGTGGCTGACAGGGACACCAGGAATGGAAGTTGTCGAAACGGAATGCGGCGAGGTCCAGGTCAGGTTTCTCGTCGAGCTCCGGATACTCACGAAGAAGCGGGAAGATCTCCTCCCGGAACGACTGATGGCTCAGGCACTGGAACTGCGGGACCAGGCTGATACCGTTCTCATTCGCCACTCCGGCAAGTTCACGTGCCTGAGTGTGGTCTATCGAACCGGGCTCGCCCAATTCCGGTTGGCTCTGGTAGGCGAAATGGTAGTCGACCTCGAGGATGACCCAGTTCACCCCAAGATCCGGTGCGACTTCACTGAGAATCGTGCGAATCGCCGGCAGATCGTCGCTCGATCCCAGCATCAGATGCAGACCTTTGCGGTTCATACGCTCAATCCCTCCATACGCTCAATCCCTCTGGGGGAACTGCGGTAACCAGGCCTGATGGGTCTGCAGGATATCGTCGACGATTGCCTCCGCCTCGGCCAGGCTGCGCGCGGTGAGGTCGGCGAGGAGCGCCTGAACCGCAAGCGTTCGGTCCGAATCCATCGCCGCGCGAGCGACGAGCTCGTGGACCGTGATGATACGATGCAGAATCGCGCTCAGTCCGGGAGAGACGGTGGCCGCGCAGAACGGATGTACGCCGGCCGCATCCACGACCGCCGTCGATTCGACGATCGCCCCCCGTGGCAGATCGACGCACTGTCCAACATTGGGCAGATTCACCGTACACTGCAGCTCACGATTCCCCTCGAGCGCGTCGAGGAACTCCGCGAAGAAGTCCTCGTCGCTGTACTGTCGATCCGGATCGTGGAGATCCTTCTTCTCGATCGGCATCGACCCGTCGGCCTGAGCGGCCATATCTGCTTCGGTCCTGTCGTACGTGCGGAAGTACTCGGCCGCGGTGTCCCGCTCGCCGTCGAAGCCGAGCGTCGTCCCGTAGAACTGCCCCTCACCGAGCAGCGTCGGGATGAACTCGCTGATGTGGTGATCGCCCACGACCGGAAACGCGCGGAACGCCCGGAACAGGTCGGTCGTCAGTCGTCCTCCCGGAAGCCCGGTTCCCCCGACGGCCTCATCCAGGAGCCGGTCGAGCAGCTCCTCCGTGCCGCTGCGCAGGCTCGTGATCCACGTGAAGTGATTCACCCCAATTGCCTCGCACCGCGTCTCGCGCGGGTCCACGCCGCACCGCTCGGCAAGCCGATGATGGAACGCACGGACCCCCGTGCACAGTCCGATGGTCCGGATAGACGAGCTCAGCGCGAGCGCCCGGCAGTTGACGGACATCGGGTTGGTGAAGTTCACCAGCAGCGCGTCAGGGCAGAGCTCCTCCATGTCCCGCGCGATCGCGAGCAGTTGCGGCACCGTCCGGAGCGCCCGGGAGAGGCCGCCGATCCCCGACGTGTCGGCCGTTGTCTGGTACGCGCCGTGGCGCCGGCCCAGGAGCAGGTCATCCATCCACGCCGTGCGCCCGCCCACGCCTATCACCGAGACCACCGTTCCTGCGCCCTCGAGCACGTCACGCCGGTCGACCGATCCCGTAACGGCCAGACGCCCGTCGTAGAGATGACACATGCGTTGGCCGAGCCGCATCGCGACACCGAGCGGGCGCTCGTCGATGTCGACCATCGCGACCTCCCACTCGCCGCCCACGCGGATGAGCCCCTCAATGATCGAGCGGGTGAAATACGTGCTTCCCACCCCAAGTATGACGACCTTCCTCTTCATGCCCACGTCTCCTCGCGCCCACGGTGCGAACCCGATCCGCCGGCGCACCGCCTCCGGTGGGAGCGCCCGGAGCAAGTGTATCATACGTGTTCATGAGCGGCAATTCGAAGACCATTCATGATCATGGAAGAACACAAGGCGGTCATGTCGCTCCCGCAGGGCTCACGTCCACGACCCCGGGAACCCGAGCACCACCCGCGTCATGCGCCTTTGTGACCATTCGATGCGGATTGATGATTATTTCGTTGACCGTTCGTGATGGTTGATGATACAATGCGCCAGCAAGAGCATTCCCAGGAGTGAGACGTGGAAGACCAGGCGCTTCCAGCTATACCGGTCAGACACAAGGCGCGCGTCCGTATCCTGAAGTACAAGTATCTCTACATCCTGCTCATCCCCGCGATTGTCCATTACGTCATCTTCGCCTACCTGCCCATATACGGCATCACGCTCGCATTTCAGGACTTCTCCTACCGTCGCGGAATACTCGGCAGCCCCTGGGTGGGCTTCAAGCATTTCGAGGCGTTGTTCGCGTTCCGCGGCTTCTGGCAGGTGTTCCGCAACACCGTTGTTATCAGCATCATGAAGCTGATCACCGGTTTCCCCATCCCGATTCTCATCGCCTTGTTGCTCAACGAAGTGCGCGGGTCGCTGCCACGACGGTTCTATCAGACCGTCTACACCTTTCCGCACTTCCTCTCCTGGGTCATCGTGTCGGGCATCATCTTCAACCTGTTGTCGACCGACGGCGTGTTGAACCAGACCCTGGTCGCGCTCGGGGGCGAGCGGGTGAATCTTCTCACCCGCATCAGCGCGTTCCGGCCAATGCTGTACGTCACGAATATCTGGAAGACCGCAGGTTGGGGTTCCATCATCTACCTCGCCGCCATCGCGGGCATCAACCCTGAGCTCTACGAAGCTGCATCAATCGACGGAGCAAACCGTTTTCACAAGATGCTGCATATTACGTGGCCCGGGATCCGCGGTACCGTCGGCATCCTGTTCGTCCTCTCGGTTGCCAACATCATGTTTGCCGGTTTCGACCAGATCTTCAACCTGTACAACCCGGTAGTCTACGAGGTTGCAGACATCCTCGATACCTACATCTATCGGCGGGCACTCATGATGGGGATGGACTTCAGCTCCGCGACCGCAATCGGGCTGTTCCAGTCCGTGATCAACTTCATCCTCCTGGTTGGAGCGAATCTCTTCGTGCGAGCTCTCGGAGAGGAGGGCGTGTTCTGATATGAGCGGTGGGAGCAGGCGCAGCTTCAGCATCTTTTCGCTGGTGAACCACCTCGTGTTGGTGCTCATGGCACTGGTCACGATCGTACCGCTCTACTACGTGCTCATCGTCTCGTTTGCGAGTTACGAGCAGGTCATTAGCCGAACCATATACCTCTTCCCAACGTCGCTCGATTTCTCTGCCTACCAGGTCATCTTCCGCGGTGCCGGAGTCATCCGGGCGTTTCTGATCTCCACACTAGTCACCATCACCGGTACGCTCTACAGCATGGCGATGTCGGTATCGGCCGGCTATGCCCTCTCCAAGAGATACCTTCCCGGGCGCAACGCGATACTCACGGGCATTGTCTTCACGATGTTCTTCAGCGGTGGGCTCATCCCGTACTACGTGATCATCCGGGGTCTCGGCCTCATCAACAGCCTGCTGGTGCTTATCCTGCCGCTCGGAATCAACACGTTCTACCTGATCATCCTCAAGAACTGGTTCCTGACCATCCCGCGGAGTCTGGAGGAGTCGGCGAAAATGGACGGCGCGAACGATATCCTCATCCTCTACAAGATCGTCCTGCCGGTCGCTGCGCCCATACTCGCCACCATATCCCTCTTCTATGCAGTTGGCAGATGGAACGAATGGTGGCACGCGCTGCTGTTCATCACGGATCACCGCAAGCTGCCGCTCCAGAACCTGTTGCGGGAGGTGCTCGCGCGCGTGTCTCAGAACATAGGAACAGAGATGGGCCGCACGATCGCGGCGATGCGAAGACCGATCTACACGCAGGCCGTTCGAATGGCGATCGTCGTGATCACCTGTGTGCCTATCATCGCGGTCTACCCGTTTCTTCAGAAGCATTTCACCAAGGGTATCATCATCGGTTCGATCAAGGGTTAGCAACCGGCTTCGTTGAAGCCGGAGAATACTATGCAAGGAGGACTGCCATGAGTCACAAACGACTGTTGGTACTCGTGCTGGCGCTCGGCGTTGCCGGATTCGGTTTCGGCCGCGGTGCCCCGGAAGAGATCGGGATCGACGCTCCCGAACGGATCTCGATCGCGCTGTGGGACATTGACCCCACGTTTACGATGGACAACGATGCGGTGTACGCGGAGCTCGCAAACCGGCTTGGCATCAGGATCGATCCGATCGCGATCAGCTGGAGCGACTACCACGAGCGGATCAACATCTGGGCAGCGTCCGGTGACCTCCCGGATGTGTTCGCGATCGATGCGCTCGGTTCCCAGGTGTTCCGGAACTGGGTCGGCGAGGAAATCGTGCGTCCGCTGCCCGAGGACCTCAGCCCGTACCCGCATCTGGAAGCGGTCATGGCCGGTCCGGACATCGCGGCGACTGCGGTCAACGGCAGGTTCTACAACATCCCTCGGGTAACCTACGATAACATCGATCTGTGGGCGGCTGACCGTACGGTCTTCGTACGCCAGGACTGGATGGAGAACGTCGGCATCACCGAGGATCCCGAGACGCTCGACGACCTGATTGCGTTGCTGACCGCGTTCGTGCGTGACGACCCCAACCGGACCGGGCGCGCGGACACCATCGGCATGACGCACGCCTTTGGGTATCTCGACTACATCATGCAGGCCTACAACCCGGTGCCTTTCGGCCATTGGACCAAAGAGGACGACAGGTTCATCCCGTCGTTCCTGTCCAGACACACGATTGAGGGTATCAAGGCGGTCAGACAGCTCTACGAACGGGGTCTCTTCGACCGCGACTTCGGCATCATGGAAGATACCGACGGTCTCGACAAGTTTGCCTCCGGCCGAGCCGGTATGCTGATCTGGTCGGTCAGTCCCGAACACCTTCGCGACTGGCTGGTCAACAGGTGGGACACGATGCAGCCGGGCAGCGACTTCTTCGAAGCCGTGCGACCGGTGCGGCCACTGCGTCACTACATCGATGGCCAGATGTACCGGTTCAGCACTACGACGTTCTGGTCGGAGAGCTACATCAACTCGGGAGTCAGCGACGCCAAGTTCGACCGAATCCTGCGGCTCTACGATTTCATGCTCTCAAACGAAGGGACCTACCTCATGCGACTCGGCATCGAAGGCACGGACTACCAACTGAATGGAGACGAAATCGTCATCACGCGTCCCACGGACCAGCGCAGCGGGTCCTTCGTCCCGCTGTTCGAGATCTATCCGTTCACCGCTGGTTTCCCGTACCTGGCAGCGTGGGGCGGAGAATGGCCGCTTCAGGATCCTTCATTCGATCCCAGAATTCGGGAGATGTCCAATCGACACCTTGATTTCGTGATCACTGAAGCCCAGAGGCCTGCGATGAGCTTCGACGTTCAGTACATGTCCACCCCGCTGAAGGACCAGTTCTTCATCGACGGAGGCGACGTGGTGCGCATCGTGCTTTCGGAAGAGGACCCGGACGAGCTGTGGTCACAGATCATGGAGGGGTATCGCCGGGACGGCCTCGAGGCGATGCTCGACGAGGTGAATGCGGAAGCTGCCCGACGCGGGTACCGGTAGGCCGGTCCCTGTCCCTATCCGGGCATGTCTGCCGGTATAGGATGACATCGTTGTCACCGGAGAGGACTGCACGTCGACGGTCGGTTGGAGGCGTTCCAATCGACCGTCGCTTACTGCCGCCCGCAGAATGATGGCTGGAGAGGTGTGTCTTTGAGCAGAACTATCATCCTCGACACTGACATCGACATGGACTGTGACGACGTCGGCGCGCTTGCCGCACTGCACGCGCTCTCGCAGCGAGAAGAGGCCGACTTACTCGGCGTTGTGTGTTCGGTGCCCTATCCTCCAACGGCTGGATGCGTTCGGGCCATCAACCGGTTCTACGGACGACCGGACATCCCGGTCGGGCTTCTCATGGGTGAGCGCCTTGACGAGAGTCCCAGATTCGAGGTGTACCGGGCAGAGCTCGCGAAGGAGAGTACGGAGCAGTGGTCCCGCTACAACGGCGCTATCGCGCAGGAGTGCCGGCATCCGGAAGACCGGACATGGTCGCCGGGCGATGCCGTGGAGCTCTATCGGACCCTTCTGGCCAACCGGACGGATCGGTCGGTCACGATCGTGGCGATCGGTCTGCTCACGGCACTGCAGAAGCTCCTGCACTCCGGGCCGGACGAGGCGAGCCCGTTGACCGGTACTGAGCTCGTCCGTGCGAAGGTACGAGAGCTGGTAACGATGGGATTGGGGACTTTTCCGGAAGGACACGATGCGTATAACTGGGGCATGGACCGCGAAGCGGCCGCAGACGTGCTCGGAAGTTGGCCTACCCGGCTCGTCGTCAACGAACTGGGAGAGACGATACTCACCGGAAGCGGCCTGGCACGCAGTCATCCCGAACACAGTCCCGTCCGGCGAGCGTACGAGATCTATCTTGGCGGTCCGGGCCGCGACCGTTGTAGTTGGGACCAGGTAACCGTCCTCTATGCCGTGCGAGGCAGACGGCACTGCTTCCGCGAACGCTCGGGCTACCGCATCCGCTACGATGCAGCCTCCGGTACGCATCGGTGGACGAGAGACCACAGCGGCGCAGTGGACCACGTCCATCTGGAGCAGACCGCCTCGGACCGGGAGATCGCCGCTGAGATCGAGGATTTGATGGCGTATGTCCGGTAATCACGCCGACGGTCTTGTTCGGCAACCTGCGCTTGATGAGGGAGGGATGCCGTGAGGAAGTTCCTTAACGATCCGGAGCGTTTCGTTGACGAGATGCTGCAGGGAATCGTCGCCGCTCATCCGGAGGATCTCACCTTCGTCGCCGATGACCTGCACTGTATCACGCGCGCGGATGGTCCCGTCCGTGGCAAAGTCGGCCTGGCTACCGGAGGCGGCTCCGGGCACCTCCCGCTCTTTCTCGGCTACGTAGGTCGCGGCCTCCTCGACGGATGCGCGGTGGGCAACGTCTTTCAGAGTCCGAGTGCAGAGCAGATTCTGGAAGTGCCGAAGGGTATCAGCGCAGGCAGGGGAGTCCTCTACCTCTACGGGAACTACACCGGCGATATCATCAACTTCACGTTGGCCTCGGAACTGGCGGAGGTGGAAGACATCCCGGTAGACTCCTGCGTGGCCGCAGAGGACGTGGCAAGTGCCCCCAGAGGTGAAGAGGGGAAGCGCCGCGGCGTCGCGGGCATCTTCTACGTCTACAAGTGCGCCGGCGCCAAAGCCGACGAGGGGGCGGATCTCGCTCAGGTGAAACGGGTCGCCGAGAAGGCAGGGGCCAATGTGAGGACGATGGGCGTCGCCCTGTCTCCCGTAACCGTCCCGGAGGTCGGGAAGCCCTCGTTCACCATCGGCGAAGGCGAGATGGAGATCGGCATGGGCATCCACGGGGAACCCGGCGTACGCAGGGGTCCGCTGCTTACGGCCGACGAGGTGGTGTCCGAGATGATGGACACCATTCTGCCCGATCTGCCGTACCGCAAGGGAGACGAAGTGTCCGTGCTGATGAACGGGCTCGGAGCGACCCCGAAGGAGGAGCTCTACATCGCGTACCGAAAGGTGTCGCAGATTCTCGAGCAGCACGACATCTCGGTATACCGGACCTACGTCGGAGAGTTCGCGACTTCGCTGGAGATGACCGGGTTCTCGATCAGCCTGTGCCGGCTTGACGACGAGCTGAAAGCGCTCCTGAGCAGACCGGCACGGTCTCCGTTCTTCGAGCAGTCTCAGCTCTGAGCGCCGCCCGCAGCTGTGCAGTATCAGGGCTGGATCGCACGCGTTGAGAGGTATGCAAGGAGAGAAGCAGATGTTCCGCGTCGACCAGGCGAAGCAGGCTCTGCGCGCGATCCGGTGGAGGATGGAAGAGAATCGTGACCACCTGATCGAGCTTGACAGCCGGATCGGTGACGGTGATCTGGGGCTGACCATGACCAGGGCGTTCTCCGCGGCGGACGACCAGCTCGCGGGGTGGGGGCAGACCGACGTCGGAGCCTACTTCATGCAGGTTGGTCTGGTCATGTCGAAGGCGGCACCCTCCACGATCGGAACGCTGCTCGGCACCGGGTTCATCCGGGGCGGGAAAGCGGTCCGCGGCAAGGCTGACCTCGACGTCCCGGACCTGGCGGTGTTCTTCCGCGCCCTCGTGGACGCCGTCACGGAGCTCGGCAGGACGAAACCGGGAAACAAGACAGTGGTTGACGTTCTGAACCCCGTCGCCGAAGCCGCCGAGGCGGCCGCGCGGCAAGGCGCAGATGCCGCGCATCTTGCCATCGTGATACGCCGCGCCGCGTCTGAAGGCGCCGAGGCCGCGAAGGAGATGATCGCTCAACACGGGAAGGCCGCCGTGTTTCGCGAGCAGACCCGCGGCAGGCCGGATCCCGGGGCGGCCGCCGGCGTGCTTGTCGTGGACGGCTTCTGTTCGGTGTTCGAGGTGCTCGAGTAGGGTCAAGGACGGCCGTCGCAGAGGAGCGTATGTTCAAGGACGAGCGCCAGGACGCCATCTTGCAGCTGCTCGCCGGGCAGAAGGCCGCCACCGTGCCTGAGCTCAGCGAGCGCTTCGGCGTG
>SKQU01000414.1 GCA_007118855.1 Spirochaetaceae bacterium | reverse complement strand
TGGTTACTCGTTTCTATGCCCTATAGATTCCTGATCCGGTGGTCGCTGTTGACGAAGCGCATCGTAACTCTGGTTTCCCCAAGGTACCCACAGGAAAAATGAACCCGTATAGATCGACGCACATAGAAACGCTCACTGACGCGCTCATGGAGTTATGTACGAGCGAGGACCTTGGCAGGCTCGCACGGTTGACCGGCTCACGTAGACCGACGCGCAAGGCGGACATCGCCGATCACATCGCCCGTCATCTCGCCGGTGACGGGCTGCGGAAAGCATACAACTCGCTCGGGGAGCTCGAGCGCGCGGCGGTTGCCGAGGTCGTCCATTCGGAGACTGACACGCTCGAGACGGGGCGGTTCTTCGCGAAGTATGGTTCCCTTCCGGGCCCGGAACCCGACGGCCGCCACTCGTTCCGGCGAGAGCCGATTCTGCTCGAGGTGTTCCTGATCGGCAGGGACCGTTTGATGCCCCGAGAGATCAAGAGGCGCCTGAGGGAGTTCGTGCCCGAACCGGCGGCGGTCACGTGGCGCACGGTCGAGTCGCTACCGCAGACATGGCCGGGTCGGGACCGGTCTCGGGCTGCGGAGCCCAGGGCGGTCCCGCTGCGTGTGCACCTGGGCGAACAGCGTGCGCAACGGGAGCTGGCTTCGGTGCTGCGTCTCATTGACAGTCGCACGGTTACGCTGGGAAGCAAGACACTGCGACCGTCCAAAGCAGCTGTCGAGGCGGTCTCCGCGGTGCTCGACGGCGATGACTACTACAGGAACGATCGGCCGGCGAGCAAGTACCACGACCCGAATCCCGGGGCGATCCGTGCCTTCGCCTGGCCTATCATCCTGCACGCGGGCGGCCTGGCTCGGCTTTCGGGCAACCGTCTTGAGCTGACCGTGGAAGGACGGAGTGCGCTGTCGTCGCCTCCCGGCGAGGTGATGTGTCGCACCTGGGAACGGTGGATCAACGCGCTGGAACTCGACGAGCTTTCGCGAATCGAGTGTGTGAAGGGGCAGACCGGAAAGGGGAGTCGGAGTCTCACGTGGACGGTCGAGCGACGCGAGGCGATACAGAGCGCTCTTGCCTCCTGCCCGGCTGACGAGTGGATCGAGATCGAAGAGCTTCTCAGGTTCATGCGGGCGTCGGGAATCGACGCTACGGTCACACGAAGCGCGTGGGAGCTCTACATCCGGCACCGCGAGTACGGTTCGCTCGGGTATGCAGGCGGCGCCGAAGCCCTCGACCGAGGGTATCTCAGGGCCTTCCTCCTTGAATACGCCGCGACGATGGGTCTCATCGACGTCGCCCTGATTCATCCTGCCGACGCGGCCTACGAGGCCGATGAGCTCTGGGGGGCCGACGAGCTACCCTATTTCAGTCGGTACGACGGTCTTGTCGCGATCCGGATCAACCCGCTTGGCGCGTATTGCCTGGGTACGACTGAGCAGTACAGCTCGCCGCTGGACGAGGCGGATCGCCTCCTGCGGGTGCTTCCCAACAGGGATGTGGTGGCCGGATCCGGGATCTCGACGGCCGACAGGCTCGCCCTGGACCAGTACTTCGAGGCGGAGGCTGATCTCGTCTGGCGCGTTGAGCCGGAGAAGCTTCTGTCGCTCGTGGAGAGTGGTGGTACGATCGAGCAGGTCCGCGAGTTTCTGGAGACCCACAGCGAAACACCACTTCCTCAAACGGTTACGCTTCTGCTCGATGACATTACCCAGCGCAGCGGTGGACTGCGCGCGGTGGGCACTGCGCACCTGATCGAGTGCGACGATGAGACGGTAGCGGCGCTCATCGGGCACGACACCCATACGCGTCGTCACTGTATGCGTGCCGGCAGCAGGCATCTCGTGGTTCCCATGCGGTCCGCATCCGCATTCAAGCGAGGGCTCAAGAAGGTAGGCTATGCCGTTCGTTGGACTGCGGATGAACCGGATACCTGACGGCGACCCGTCGAGGCTCGGTCGGCTTGTTTTCGCCGAAAACGCCTGTACGCAATGACCGGGGGCGTCCTGTAGAATGGCCGGCATGAACACGCACGACCGAAAACGGCTACGGGATCTCGCCGCGAGATATGCAGACATCGCCGCCCTGCCGATCCAGGAGGAGCGGCGTCGGCTCTGGAGAGCTCACAACAGCCTCAGGCCGGAACGTCCGATGATCCTCATCTTCCCGGAGGGCGGATGGAGCGAGCTCGTTCCGGAGTCACTGCTCGCCTGTCAGGATCCCCAGGCGCGCTCGGTGGAGCACGATCTGCTTCGCAGGATCTACCATCACGAGCACTTCGTTGATGACCTTGCCTTTGACGGTGTCTGGGGGGTTCAGAAGGCGATCAGTCTGACCGGGTGGGGCCTTGAGGGCGCGCGCGAGCCGTCGACCACCGAGCGCGGAGCGTGGAAGTTCGCGCCGGTACTCAATACGAGGGACGATCTCGACCGACTCCAGGTGCCCCGCGTCTCGCACGACGAGGCCGAGACGGATCGCAGGATCGAGGCGGCCCAAGAGCTGTTCGGTGACATACTGCCCGTGCGCGTGAAAGGGGTCGCACACATCTCCTACCACCTGATGAGCCAGTACACGGCGCTGCGGGGTCTTGAGCAGATGATGGTCGACATGTTCGACGACCCGGACTTCCTGCACTCCACGATGCGGTTCTTCGTCTCCGCTCACCAGGCGATACTGCGGCAGTACGAGGAGCAGAACCTCCTCTCACTCAACAACGACGGCACGTACCACAACTCCGGCGGCGTCGGCTACACGGACGAGCTGCCTCCGGCGGACTGTGACCCGGCACGGGTACGCCCGCGCGACATGTGGTCGAGCGCGGAGAGCCAGGAGCTTGCCCAGGTGGGTCCCGCACAGCACGAGGAGTTCGCGTTGCAGTACGAGCGGCAGCTCCTCGAGCCCTTCGCGCTCAACGGGTACGGATGCTGCGAGCCACTCACGGACAGGTTGGAGTACGTGCTGAGGATCCCCAGGCTCCGCCGCCTCTCCATCTCTCCCTGGGCGGACACCCGGATCGCCGCAGAGGCGCTGGGCGGCGACTACATCCTGAGCTGGAAGCCCAAACCAATGCACCTCGTAGGAAGCTTCGACGAGCAGATGATCCGGTCCTACATCCGTGAGATGATCGACCTCGCAAAGGCCAACGGCTGCGTGCTCGAGATGATACTCAAAGACACGCACACCTGCGAACACCATCCCGAACGGTTCGACCGGTGGTCCGCGATAGCCCGGGAAGAGGTCGAGCGGGGCTGATCGCTTTACACGGTTCCGGTGGATCGCCGGGCAGGTACGAGTGAGGTCAAGTTCACCAGTCCGGCCGCGGCGCAGGCGCGAAACTGG
>SKQU01000218.1 GCA_007118855.1 Spirochaetaceae bacterium | reverse complement strand
CTGTTCGACGCTGCGCCCGGCGCCTTTCTGGGGCACGATCGGTCGCTCTACGCCTCGAGCCGCATAGACAACCTCGCCGGCTGTTTCACCAGTCTCGAAGCCTTCCTGCGGGCCGAGTCCGGGTCGCCACGGCTGCTCATGCTGTACAACCACGAGGAGGTCGGCAGTCAGAGCGGCGAAGGAGCACAGTCGGGGCTCTTGTCCATGATCCTCCGGCGCCTCGTGACCGCCGCGGGAGGCGATGAGCAGGATCTCGAGATCGTGCTGGCGCGCTCGACGGTCCTGAGCAATGACGCGGCGCACGCGATTCATCCGAGCTTCAAGGACAAGCACGATCCCGACTACGCGCCGCTCCTGGGCGGAGGGCCGGTTCTCAAGCTGAACGGCATGTACCGCTACGCCACGACCGCCGCTGGAGCGGCGGGCTTTTCCCGCGCCTGTGCGCGTGCCGGCGTCCCGATGCAGCGCATGTCGAACCGGTCGGACCTGCCGAGCGGCTCGACCGTCGGTCCGGTCACCTGGGCGAGAACCGGGATCGCCACGGTGGACGTGGGAATCCCCATCTTCGCGATGCACAGCATCCGCGAAACCGGCGGTAGCGCGGATGCCGAGTCGATGATCCGCGCCCTCGCGCGGTTCTGCGAACGAGCCGATGAGGCGTGACGAGCTCGTCCGCAAGCTCCGCGATCTTCGCCGCCTCGAGCGGCGGCTCGTCGGAGAGGAGACGGGCGCTCGGTCTCCGCTGTGGGATGAGTTCTTCTCGCTCCGGGAGGGCGTTCCGGTGCGTTACCCGTTTCGCATGCTCCTCGTGTTCGACCGGTCATCGCGCGACCGGGCCTTCCGTGAGTATCTGGCGACCCTCTGGATCCGCGGGGCTGAGGGCGAGCCGGGGAGATTCGGCCACGATCGACTCCTGCTCGATGAGCTCGGCCTCCCGCCCGACACCTCCGACGAGGCGGTGCGCGCCGCCTTCCGTCGTCTCGCGCTCGAGCTCCATCCCGATCTCGGAGGCGAGGAGACGCTTATGCGTGAGCTGATCGATCGGTACCGCAGGTCCTCCTTCGGGTCGCCCCGCCGTTCATCGGGCCGAGCTGACGGCCCGGACCAATCGTAGTATTCTGCACAGAAGAGGAGGGGGTATGCTTCCTACCATGCCATTCGGCGCCACTGGACACATGAGCACGCGAACGATCTTCGGCGCGGCCGCACTGGGGTCACGATCCCGGGACGACGCGGACCGGACGATGGAGTTTCTCATGGAGAAGGGCGTCAACCACATTGACACGGCCGCCGGCTACGGGGCGAGCGAGGAGCGGCTCGGGCCGTGGATCAAGCGGTATCGCGATCGTTTCTTTCTCGCGACGAAAACGGCCGACCGGACCTACCAGGGAGCGCGTGAGAGCCTCGCGCGGTCGCTCGACCGGCTCCAGACCGACCAGATCGACCTCATCCAGATGCACATTCTCGTGGATGAGAACGAATGGCAGACCGCCTTCGCACCGCAGGGAGCGCTCGAGTATCTTGTTGAGGCGCGCGAGGCGGGACTCGTGCGCTTCGTCGGCGTGACCGGACACGGATTGTCGGTGGCGCGGATGCACATGCGCAGCCTCGACCGGTACACCTTCGACACCGTCCTGCTCCCGTGGAACTACCCCATGTCGCAGAACCCCGAGTACGCGCGCGATTTCCAGAAGCTTCACGACCGGTGCACCTCGGACGGGATCGCGATTCAGACGATCAAGGGCATCGCCCGCGGTCCGTGGGGCGAGAAGGAGAAGGCGCGCGACACCTGGTACGAGCCGCTCGAAGCGCAGAGCGACATAGACCTTGCCGTATTCTGGCTGCTCAGCCACCCGCACCTCTTCCTCAACACCGCCGGTGACATCGACCTGCTCCCGCGGATCATCGACGCGGCCGAACGGTTCGACGATCGCCGCCCCCCCGACGGGCAGATGCAGGCGCTTGCTCGCGAGGCGGAACTCGAGCCGCTGTTCGTCGAGTAAGGGCCGACGACGGCAGCCCGAGTCCGGGCACGACCCGATCCGAATCTCAAGCGCCTTGCGCTCCTCGGACCTCCCTTCAGCGATTCGCAGGAGCTCGGTCGGCGGCGTGATCACCGCCGGGCTCCACTCCCTTCGTGAGCGCGTCCCACAGCGGGTCCGAAGGCGGCCGAGCCGTGAACGTCAGTCCGTCACCGGTCACCGGATGCACCAGGCTCACGCGAACCGCGTGCAGACAGATACCGCCTCCCGCCAAGGTGCGTTTCGCGCCGTACTTCACGTCGCCGCGCACCGGCCAGCCTGCATGGGAGAGCTGGGCGCGGATCTGGTGGTGGCGTCCGGTGTGCAGCACGATCTCGAGGAGCGTGTACCGGTCCCCGCGGGCTCGCACGCCGTAGCTCAGGGTGGAGTCCTTGCCGTCGTCCCGCACGAAGCTCCTGTTCAACCGCCGGTCGTGGACGAGCCGACTCGAGAGCACTCCGGAATCCGGTGTCTGCGTGCCGGCGACCAGCGCCCAGTAGCGACGGTCGATCCGGCCGGCGGCAAGCTGCGCCGAGAGGGCGGCGGCTGCCGCGCTCGTGCGGGCGAACAGGACGATGCCGCTCGCGGGGCGGTCGATCCGGTGAACCGGCAGCAACGGCGAGCCGAGGAGGGCCTGTGCCAGCGAGAGTGCCGAGGGAGCGCCGGTCGGGTCCGGCGCAGACGGCACACCGGACGCCTTGCGGACGACGACGAGCGACTCGTCGGCATGGATGAGGTCAACGGGGGAACCGGCCATCGTTCAGCCTACCACGGTTTGAGTGTACAAGCGACCTCGTGTAGACTCGTAGGACGGGGATCGTCCTTTGGGAGGTGCGATGTATGCAATGGTTCAGCGGGCTGAATGCAGTGGCGCAGACGTTCCTCGCGACGATCTTCACCTGGGGACTCACCGCTCTCGGTGCGGCGATGACATTCTTCGTCAGAGAGCTGACCGGCAGAGCCTGTGCATCGATGCGGGGCTTCGCAGCGGGCGTCATGATCGGTGCGGCTTTCTGGTCGCTGCTTGCTCCCGCGATCGTCATGTCCGGGAGATCCGGAGGGATCACGTGGGTGCAGGCCGTGATCGGGTTTCTTGCCGGGGGAGCGTTTCTGCTGGTCGTGGACAAGACGCTCCCGCACCTGCACGTCGGGCTTCCTCCGGAGAGCGCAGAGGGCTTTCAGACGACGTGGAAAAAGAGCGTCCTGCGGGTTCTTTCGACTGCGGTGCACAATGTCCCGGAGGGGATCGCCCTGGGTGCGGTCTTCGGCGCGGCGGCCGGCGGTATGCCCGGCGTCTCGCTCGGCGGGGCGGTTGCGCTCACCGTCGGCATCGGTCTGCAGAACATTCCGGAGGGGACCTGCGTTTCCGTGCCTCTTCGCCGCGGGGGCATGCGCTCCCGCCGCGCATTCTGGTACGGGCAGATGTCGGGCGCGGTCGAGCCGGCCGTCGCGGTGATCGTGGCTCTGTTCGTTCTGGTGGTCCCGTCACTGCTCGCGTATGCGCTGCCGTTCGCGGCCGGCGCAATGGTCTTCGTCGTCATTGAAGAGGTCCTGCCGGACGCGCGGCTTGACCGACACACCGATCTGACGGCGACAACTGCGCTGATCGGGTTCAGCGTTATGATGATCCTGGCCCTGGTGCTGAGGTAGTCTGTGCCGGAACGGCTCGCCGCGGCAGAAATCGCATCTCCAGCGGCGGAAAGCCGTTGAAGGAGACGGAGCTGTAGGTGTGCGTATAGGCACCGGTCGTGTAGATGTAGAGTCGGTCACCCGTGCTCGCCTGGTTCGGCATGGAGTACTTGTACGTCTCGTAGAGCACGTCCATGCTGTCGCATGTGGGACCCGCAAGGATGATCTCCTCTGCCGCGCCCTCAGCATCGAAGAAGATGGGGAACTTGATCGCCTCGCCCATCGCCTCGATCAGCCCGCCGAACAGGCCGGCGTCGATGTAGACCCAACGGTACAGGCTCTGTCGCGCCTTACCGGTGATCAGGATCACCTCGCTCACGAGCACTCCCGCGTCCGCGACCAGATAGCGGCCCGGTTCGGTGATGATCCTCGGCAACGCGTCGCCGAACCGTTCGGTGAGAAACCGGCCGATTTCGCTCGTGTAGATCTCCACCGGGTGGGTCGGATCGAGATACGCTGCCGGAAAGCCGCCTCCGATGTTGATCATGCCGAGCGCGATCCCCTGCTCTTCGAGTTCCTCGAAGAGCAGCTTGGTACGGGCGATGGCATCGTCCCATTCCCCGATGTCGCGCTGCTGGCTGCCAACGTGAAAGGATATCCCGTAGGGTTCAAGCCCGCTGCGTGCCGCAAATCGCGCCATGTCGAGTATCAGCTCCGGATGGGCGCCGAACTTGCGCGACAGCGGCCAGTCCGAGCCGGTACCCTGCGTGAACACGCGGAAGAACACGCGTGAGCCGGGGGCGAGCTCGGCGATATTGTGCACGTCGGCCTCGGCATCACAGGCGAAGAGCCGCACCCCTCGCTCGTAGGCATAGGCGATGTCGGCGCGTTTCTTGATGGTGTTTCCGTAGCTGAGGCGAGCCGGATCGACGCCGAAGGAGAGCGCCAGGTCGAGCTCGTACCGGGACGCGATATCGAAGCTCGACCCGAGCCGGGCGAGCAACTCGACGATTTCTCGAGCCGGATTCGCTTTCACCGCATAGTAGATCTCCGCGTACGGCATTGCCCTGCGGAGGCGGCGGTACTGTGCTTCAACGATGTCGAGGTCTATGTAGAGGCAGGGAGTCGGTCCCCTGTCGGCGGTTGCCTTCAGGCGTTCGAGGCGGCGGAGCCCGCCGAATCGCTCGAGCGGGAACTGATAGGCTTCCATGCTGGTCTCCTCTCAACCCTATTCTCCCGGCGCCCGAGCTGTGATACTATCAGCATGGGCTACCCAAGCAACGTACTGAAAAAGGCGGTTCAAGTGCAGTACGAGAACGATATCAACGGTGGAGAGCCGGACGATCGAGAGCGAGGAGAGAATATGCAGACCGGAGTCTTCTATGTACGAGTCAAGGATGACCTGAAAAAGGCTTTTCAGGATTTCTTCCCGCATATGTCGAGTGCGTACATCAGCATGGCCAAGCTGTTCAAGCGGGAGAAATTGTACCCTGTTCTCGCGGTGGAGAAGGTGACCGTCTTCACGAAGGACGGCGATGAGACGGAAAGCGCGCGATTTCTCGTTCCGTCGGAGAACGAGAACTTCATATGGATCCAGTGCGAGCTCTTCTCGTATGCGGGCATCGGCGATACCGAGGGCGCCCAGGGGTGAGTCGTCCCCGCATCTGCCTGCCGGTCGCCGGGACCGGGGCGCACTACGAGGTCGCGCCTTCCAAGATCATCGCGCTCGGCCTGAACTACCGTGATCATATCGCTGAGAGCGAATCGGTGCGCGTTCGGGGCTTCTCGCCGGATGAGCCGAGCGAGCCGGTTCTTTTCCCGAAGCTCCCGAGCTGCCTGACAGGCCCGGAGGAGCCGATCGTTCTGCCTCGTATCATCGAGCAGTACCGGTTCGACGATCCGAGAACCGACTACGAGGCGGAGCTCGCGCTGTTTATTGGCGCCGAATGCTCGTGGGTCGACGAAGAGGACGCTCTTGACTGTGTCTACGGCTACACCTGCATGAACGACGTCAGCCAGCGGAACATCCAGAACGGCGACAGATCCGGATGGTTCCGCGGCAAGAGCTTCGACACCTTCGGTCCGATTGGCCCGACCGTCGTTCCCGCCGAACGGTTGTCGGACCCACAGTGTCTTTCCATCGAGTGCCGTCTGAACGGCCGCACGGTGCAATCGTCCAACACGTCGCACATGATCTTCCCGCTACCCGCGATCGTCAGCTTCGTCAGCCGGAACTTCACGCTCTACCCGGGCGACATCATCCTTACCGGGACACCGGCAGGCGTCGGGCGCCTGCACGACGGCGACGTCGTGGAAGTGGAGATCGAGGGAATAGGCACACTGCGTAATCCCGTCGTCGTGCCTGCAGGCGACTGATCGCCAAGGCCCCGGTCGCTGCTGATCAGGAGATCTCCTTGAGAAAGACGCGCAGCTCACCGGGGTTCTCCAGGAAGTAGGCGGCGTTCGTCATGCCGAGCCCGATCCGGATCGAGTGCGCCCCCCCGGGGAGGCTCGCAAACAGCTCCTCGTCGGTCTGGTCGTCGCCGGCGGCAAGGATGAAGTCGTAATCGGCGTGCTCGTGCCAGATCGCGGCCGCCTGCGACTTGCTCGCAAGGGCGCTCTTCACCTCGAGAACACGATTGCCCTCGAAGACTGTGACATTGTGATTCGCAGACATGCTCAGCAGTGCGTCGCGGAGCTCTGCGACTCTGATGAACGCGAGATCGGGTTCGCTGCCCTGGTAGTGCCACGCGAGACCGTACTCCTTCTCTTCGAACCGGCTTCCCGGGGTGCGGTCGGCGTGCAGCTGCATGATCGGCGCGAGCTCCGCCTTCCAGTCCGGCTCGATGGGCACGAGCTGTTCCCACTCGCCGGTGCGCCTGATCCACACGCCGTGGCTGGCAATCATCCCCGCCCCGAGCTCGCCGAGGTGTTCGGTCATGAAGTCTCTGCCGCGGCTGCTGATCAGCACGACGTCGTTTGCCTTGTCCAGGGCGAGCCTGCTGACAAGCCGTCTGAGATCGTCATCAGGCACCGCCCGATCCGGCCGGTCCATGTACGGCAGAAGCGTGCCGTCGTAGTCGAGCAGGATCAACCGTCGCTTCGCGGCCGCGTAGGCCTTCGTGACGGTGCGGCGTATAGAGGCGGCGAGCCTCTTGCTGAGGTAGGTCTGCTGATGTTCGACGGCCGACTCGAGCTTCGTCACGAAGTCGTGTGACCAGTAGTGGATGTCATATCTCTGCAGGCGTTCCTGCATACGCTCGTTTCGTCTCATCTGCTCTTCCGCCGGCATTTCGAGCGCTCTGGCGAGCCCGACGGCAATATCCTCAACGCTGCTCGCGTTCACGATGATCGCCTCGCTGAGCTCGCGGGCGACGCCGGCGGTCTCGCTGACGACGATAACCCCGGGGGTGTCTCCTTTGGCAGCGATGAACTCCTTCGCAATCAGATTCATGCCGTCGCGCAGCGCGGTCACCAGGAGCACGTCGGCCTCCGAGTAGAGGGCACAGAGTTCTTCGAAGGGGAAGGTACGGTAGAAGTAATGGATGGGGGTCCAGGCGATCGTTGAGAAACGTCCGTTGATCACACTGACGAGCTCGTCCACCTCGCGCTTGAGCTCCTGGTACTGTGGAACCGCCGTTCGCGACGGAGCGACGATCATGATCATGCTGACCTTGCCGCAGTAATGGGGCTTCAGTTCCAGAAAACGCTCGTAGGCCCGCAGTCGCTGCGGAATCCCCTTCGTGTAGTCGAGCCGGTCGACCGAGAGGATGATGCGCTCGGCCGGCCGGTCGGCGTCGACCTCAGCAATCTTCTCGCGAACGACCGGCAGGTTCACCGAGCTTGCATACCGCTCGTAGTCGATCCCCATAGGGAATACGTCGACCCGGACCATCCGGTTCTCGTATCGCACGTTCGCCAGATCATGATCGTACCCGAGCAGCCTCCGGACACTCGAGAGAAAGTGACGCGCGTAGTCGTACGTGTGAAAACCGACGAGGTCGGCTCCCAGCAGGCCGCGCAGAATATCCTCACGCCAGGGCAGGAGCCGGAACACCTCGTAGGAGGGAAACGGGATGTGCAGGAAGTACCCGACGCGCGCGAGCGGTTCGTATGCCTTGACCATCGCCGGCAGCAGCATCAGCTGATAGTCGTGCACCCAGACGATATCCTCCGGCTCCAGGAACTGTTTCACCCGCTCGAAGAATCGCTCATTCACCGCACGGTAGGACTCCCAGTACTCGTCGTTGTAGGTCACGTAGGTCGGGAAGTAATGGAAGAGCGGCCATACGATGTTGTTGCAGAAGCCGTAGTAGAACAACTCGAGGTCAGTCGTAGAGAGGTCCACCGGTATGCTCTTGTGCTCCTTGCGGAGCGTCGTTGCGATGGAGGTGCGCTCGTCCTGACCCAAGGTGTCCGACGGCAGTCCGCTCCAGCCTATCCAGAGACTCTCCTCCTGCTTGTGCAGCGAGGAGAGCCCGGTCGCCAGCCCTCCAACGCTCGGTGTGAACTCGAAGCCGTTCTCACCCCGTGAGACGGAGGTGGACATTCTGTTGGACACGATGATCGTCTTGGCCATGGGGTATCGTCCCACGGCACACCGGCACCGTCAAGTCGGCGCTACCGACCAAACCGGTAGGAAGCCCCGGCCCGGAGGCGGAAGAGATACCGGTCCGCGCTGGTTGAGCCGAGCAACGCATCGAGCCCGAAGGTGTAGATGCTGCTCTCCAGATCGAGGAGGAGCGTGAGCGTCTCGAGCAGATCGATCGAGGCCTTCGTGCCGAAAACGAGCGAGCCGTAGCGATGTGTTGAAGCGTCGGCTTCCTGGAAGATCCGCGAGGTATCCTGGTAGGCGAAGTCGAGCACTACGCGGTACGGGATGTTCTTCTCGAAGATGTCGGCCCGTAGCCCGTAGGCGGTCTGCGAGTCGATCGCTTCGCCCGCGGCGGTCTTCCACGTGTATCGTTTCGTCCGGGCGTACAGCACAGGAATCGCGTTGGGCACGTAGAAGCCGAACGAGAGCTCACTCCGTTCCTGGATGTAGTCGCCGGGTACCAGCAGCCGGCTGCCGAGGCTGGTATCCGAGCGCAGGCCGAGCACCACGACGCCGGGAACGAAGAGTTCGACAGTCGTGGACAGACCCGATTGGACAAGCGTTCGCGGAGCGTTGATCAGGCCGAAGAAGGGACCGAAGCGTATGCTGAAGAACCGGTTGCGGTAGGTGAGAAGCGCCGAGCCGATGTTCCGCAGAATGGGGTCGCTGTCGAAACCGACGTCGATTCTCAGTTCATCGGAGATCCATTGCGAACCGAACAGCCCGAGACCCCACAGGCAGGTGTCACCGGGTAGCGTCAAGGCACTGCTGTCGCGGTCACGGGCGAAGTCGAGATTGCCGAAGGTCGCATGCGCGCCGATCTCGAGTGCCGAGAGGTTCGTGGCGGTGACCACGAGTACACCGATGGTGACTGTCAGGATGAACCGTCTCATGCGTGCTCCTAGAACCGGGTGCGCACCCCGGCATAGGCCTCGAAGAGCGAGGCCGCCTCAAAGGGGAAGAGGTTGAAGTTCGTCTTGAGGTCCCATACGACCCCTGACGAGGTGATCGTCACGAACGGAGCAACCCCGACGCGAAGCTGATCGTCCGCGCTCGTGGGGCGCAGCCGGATGCTGTTCTCGATGCCCCCGGATACCATGCCTTCGCTACGATCGCCGGCTACGAGGCGCACGATGATGTCGGTCGCGCCCTGCTCGTTCGTCGGCGCCTGGACATAGTATTGCGGATGCCAGAAGAGCGAGAGAACGATCGAGACCACTCCTACGTGCACCCTGGGTTCGAACAGAAAGTAGAAGGCGTCGATATTGAGCGGGCCGTCGTCGACCGGCGCCCAGCGGGGAACACCAATCTGGGTGAACAATTCGGTTCGGGGTCCTGCGGCATAGTAGAGCAGAAGGCCCGCACGGTAGATTCCGTACTGCGCGCCGGGGTGGCTCGCGCCAAGAAAGGTCTCCGCCTTGATACCCGGTGTGTTGAACGCCGCCCGGATGTCGGTTGAGTAATGGCCGGGGCCGAGGTATGCATCCTGATAGAAGGCTCCCTCGAGGTAGAGCCAGGGAGCGATCGACGTCGTGGTGAGTGCAAGTCCCGTTCCGTCGATCGCGTGCACGCCGTCATAGACAATGCCGGTGGGGAAGGCGAGAAGCCCTCGGAGGTTGCTCGCGATGATCCGCGTGCCGAACTGCTCAGGGAAGAGCTCCCCGTTGAGTATGCGGGTGTACTCTCCTATGAAGTAGCGAGCATCGACGGGTAGTCCGAAGAGGTCGCGTACGATGACGCTCGCCGAGCTCAGCCGCAGCCGCTCGCGAAACGCCGCCTGGATCACGTCCTGATCGTAGATAGCGCCCGGTGTGCTCGGTTCTTCGAGGTTGACACTTCGGATCGAAAGGCCGAGCTCTCCCCCGTACTTGTAGCCCCCCCCGAGCCTGATGTCGATATCCGCGCGGGTCTGGAGGACGAAAAGACCGTCGTCGAGAACCCCCCGCGTCAGGAGCTGGAAGGTCGGAATGGTGACGTTCGCAGCGAATGCGGCGATGCCGCTCCACAGTACCAGCAGCATCAGGAATACTGTTCTACGCATAGAGCCTCCGGGTCTGGTGGAAAACCTGTTCGAACACCGACCTCTCTCCCATTATCGAAAGCTATTGCGACTCAGTAAAGGTGATGGTATTGGAAAAAGTGTAAGTACTTGACACCCGGCCATGAGCCAATACTATTGGGGGCTGATGAGCGACTACCTCGATCCGAACAACGAGGAGCTGCTGCAGGATTTCTACGTCGAGGCCGAGGCCCAGGTCGAGTTGCTCGAGAGCAGTATACTCGTGCTCGAGGACGATTCTTCGAACAGGGATGCGCTGGATGAGATCTTCCGTGCCGCGCATACGTTGAAGGGCGCCTCCGCTACGGTCCAGATGAATGAGATCAACCAGTTCACCCACCTCCTGGAGGACGTGCTCGACGACGTACGAGCGGCGAGTTCCAGCGTGACTCGCGAGCTCGTTGACGTGCTGCTCGCAGCGGTTGACGTCATCAAGGCAATGCTCGAGGCCCGGTCCAACCGCGAGGTCTACGAGAACGACGGCATTGCCTCCGTAGCCGGCAGGCTGCGCGACTGTGTCGCAGGTGCTTCGCGGCCTCCGACTGAGGTCGCGACGCCGGCGTCCGGCGACGAGGAGGATGGTGTGCCTCACCGCGTGCCTCGCGGCGAGCTTCTCGAGGCCGCCGGGCCGGACGCCGGCGTCGTCAGGGCGGTTCGCGTGTCCTTCGACGAGTCGAATCCCATGAACTCGGTGGGCGGCATCCAGGTGTTCGCCGCACTCAAGGAGATAGGAACGGTTCTCGAGACCGACCCCGACTTCGATGCGCTCTACAGTGACGACTTCCACCCGGTGGTCACCTACTATGTCGCCACTGAGGCGGAGGCGCAGACCATCGAAGAGACGATTACCCTCCCGGATGTGACGACCGGGGTGACCGTATCGGCTGTGGCCGATGAGATCCCGGGTCCGGAGGGGATCGATCGCGAGGAGATCGATCGCGAGGAGATCGCCGCCGGGCCGGAGGCCGGCCCGGCGGCACCGAGCACCCGACGGGCCTCGACGCCGAGCAGTTCGGTGCTTCGGGTAGACAGCCGGCGCGTGGACAGCTTGCTGAACCTCGTCAGTGAGGCGGTGATCAACAAGGCTGCTCTCAACCAGCTCGAGGGCGAGTTCGCCGATGCGCTCGGCCGCTTCGCGGCAGCCGAGGAGGGCTATCGCTCGAGTCTGCGCGAGCTCTTCGATGCGATGCCGCGGTACCTCGAACGCATGCAGCACGGAGCGAGCGCGAGGGAGGTCAAACGCGAGATAACCGAGCGGTTCGGACACCTCTACCGGCACTTCGAACAGCCCGGGGCTGCCTATCGCCAGAGCGTCGCCAGGTTTCGCGGTATCGCGCAGGGCCTTGGAAGGATCACCGGGGAGCTGCAGGAAGGCGTCATGCGGATTCGGATGGTTGCGATCTCGCAGATCTTCTCGCGTTTTCCACGACTGGTGCGTGACCTCACGCGTTCGCTCAACAAGGATGTGGCCCTGCGGGTTGAGGGAGAAGAGACGGAGCTCGACAAGTCCGTGATCGAAGATCTGCTCGACCCGCTCATACACTGCGTACGCAACTCTATAGACCACGGCATCGAGCCTCCCGACGAACGCGTGCGGCACGGCAAGCCCGAGACCGGTGATCTCTTGCTCAGAGCGAGCCGCGAAGGAAGTATGATCGTCATCGAGGTATCCGACGATGGGCGAGGAATCGACGTCGACGCGGTGCGCCGGAAGGCCGTCGACCGGGGGGTCATCCATCCGGACAAGTCGCTCAGCGATGTCGAAGCCTACAAGCTCATCTTCGATCCAGGTTTCTCCACCGCACGCGAGGTCTCTGCGATATCCGGTCGGGGCGTCGGGCTCGACGTCGTGCGCCGGCAGATCGAGAAGCTCAGCGGTACCGTCACCGTCGGCTCCGGGCTGCATCGCGGCACGACCTTCACGATCCGGATTCCGCTGACGCTCGCGATCATCCAGGGGCTGATGGTGAACGTCGGGCAGGAGATGTACGCGATACCCATCACGTCCGTGCTCGAGAGCCAGCGGATCAGATCGAGCGAGATTCGTCGACTCGACAATTCGGAGGTGCTCAACGTTCGCGACGATGTCGTCAGTCTCCTGCGCCTCAGCCGTATCTTCCGCGTCGACACGGATGAGGCCAGAGAGAACCTGTTCGTGGTGATCGTAGGCAGCGAGGACAAGAAGGTCGGTCTGATTGTGGACTCACTGATCGGGGAGGAGGATGTCGTCATCAAGCCGTTGCGGGACCGGTACACGAGCGCTCCCGGGATCGCCGGGGCCAATATCACCGGCGACGGGCGGGTCTCGCTGATCATCGATGTTGCGCAGCTGCTCGCTCTGGGGCTGAAGCACGAGCGCGACGTTCGCAGACAACGTGAAGCGGTGATCGGGTCATGACGAAGCACGAGGAGCCGCGTCGGGCCTTCGACCGGTACAGCGGGCTGTTCGCCGCTGCCGGGCCGGACGAGACTGAAGAGCGGGAGGAGATCGACTACAGGATGGTCACCTTCTCGCTCGGCGGGAAGGACTACGGCGTGGACATCATGAAGGTCGCTGAGATCGCCAGATACGACCGCTACACCTGCGTCCCGAACACGCCCGCCTTCGTCTCCGGGGTCTACAATCTGCGCGGCGACATCATCTCGCTGATCGACATGCGAGTACTGTTCAACCTTCCGGTGCCGCAGCAAACGTCCGGCGAGCCCGAGGAGGGGTTGATACTGCGTCTCGATGGTGGCCTGATCGGCGTCATCGTCGACCGGATCGACGAGGTCGTCGGCATCCCGTCCCGGCTCATCCAGCCGCCGCATCCGATCTTCGCCGATGTCAACCTCCGGTCGATCAGCGGGGTAGTGGAGCACCAGTCACGGCTCTACATCATCCTCGACATGGAACGTATTCTCGGAGAGGCGCCGGTGCCTCCGCCGGAAGAGCCGCCGGATACACCGCCGGGGCCTCTCTCCGGGCCCCGTGTCGAGGCCGACGCGGCTGCGGGGCCGGGTGAGACCGCGGAACTCGTCGCCGCGACGCTTCGGTCACTGAGCGGATTCGTGATGACGGACCTGAACCGCGCATGGGTCACTCAGCGGCTTCGCTCCTGGAGCGATGCCCATGGCGGGACAGTGGAGATCACGACCGATGCCGAGGTGGAGGAGTTTCTTCGGCCGTTCTACTCACCGTATACCGGCAGGTTGTGGGATGCCGACTACCTGGACACCGTCAGGACGCTGCTTCCGCCCGAGGCGGGCGGGAACGTCCACGCGTGGAACCCCGGATGCGCGAACGGGCATGAGAGTTACTCGATTGCCTGCCTGCTTCGGGCGAGCTATCCCGACGCGAGGGTCAAGGTATGGGCGGCCGACACCGATCTGCTCGGCGTCTCCATGGCTCCCGGCCTGACCCTCGATCCGGCGCGGGTTCCCCGGTTCTATGAGCCGTTCACCGTCGAGACCGACGACATGCACGCCTTCCGGGCGGATGTCCGGGAGATCGTGCTGTTCGAGTTCAGCGACCTGAGACACGTGCAGAAGCTTCCGCCGTGCGATCTCATTGTCATCCGGGATGTCCTTTCGTTTCTTCCGGAGGAGGATCAGCGGCGGGTGGTTTCCATGATCGAAGAGCAGACCGGACCCGCCACGCTCATCGTGACCGGGTCACACGAAGACCTCGATCAACTGTCCGGCTGCGTCGAGGTGTCTCGGGGCGTGGTACGGGCGTTCAGACAGGCATGACGGAGGGTACGCGTGCGCGTTGAATACATCAATCCGTTTGTCGAAGCGGCTCATGACGTTCTGAAGGAAGTGCTTCAGACCGACGTGAAGCGCGGTGAGCTCTATCTGAAGTCCTCAGCGACGCCCGTGCTCGGGGTTGCGGCGATCATCGGGCTCGCCGGCGACGTTGAAGGACGGGTTCTGCTCGACATGAGCCGGACGACCGCGATACAGGTCGCCTCAGCAATGCTCGCGGGTATGGACATGGAGCCCATCTCGGAACTCAACGAGATGGGGCGAGCGACGATCACCGAGCTGGCAAACATGATAACGGGCCGGGCGGTCACAAAGTTGCACAACCTGGGTTTTGCCTTCGATCTGACCCCGCCGGCGCTCGTCACCGGTGATAACATGGAGATATCCAATGCCAACGTGGAGGCGCTCATCGTACCGATGGAGCTGCCTCAGGGCAAGATAGAGATCAACGTAGCGATACGGGAGCGAGGCTGATGAAGGCGAAGCAGGATTTTCCGAGTATAAACGAGCGACCGGCCGACGGACTCAAGGAAGATGGCACGCCCTACCGTGTGCTGATCGTGGACGACAGCATGTTCGTCGCGAAGCAACTGAGTCAGATCCTCACCTCGGAGGGGTTCGAGGTAGCCGGGACCGCCGGTGACGGCGAGGAGGGGGTCCAGAAGTACAAGGAGCTCTACCCGAACGTCGACCTTGTGACCATGGACATCACGATGCCGAAGCTCGACGGGGTGTCTGCGCTCGAGCAGATCATCGAGTTCGACCGCAACGCACGGGTGATCATGGTCAGCGCGCTCGGCAAACAGGATCTCGTCAAGAGATCGCTGCTCATGGGCGCGAAGAACTACATCGTGAAGCCGCTGGACCGCAAGAAAGTGCTGGAGCGGATCTTGATGTCGCTCAAGTAATCGGGTACATTTGGTCCGCACGGGCGGTTAGCTCAGTTGGTTAGAGCACTTGCTCGACACGCAAGGGGTCGTTGGTTCGAATCCAATACCGCCCATCATCAGCCCGACGGCTCGCCGTCGGGCTTTTTCGCGGTGCGCCCGGCAGGGCGCACCGGTCACCAGCCGCGACTACCGGCGCGGCAGGTCCTTGATCGCTTCCTGGATGGCGCGCTGCACGACCCGCGCGGCCTGTGGAGACAGCGTGTGCCCGGCGGTGCCGCCAAGGACGCCTCCCGCGATCGCCGCCCTGTCGCTCATCTGCATGCCAGCCGCCGCACCGCCGATCGCCCCCGCAACCGTCGCGAGACGCTGGCCGCTTCCACCACGGCCGCCTCCAATAAAGATCACCTCGGCCGTTTGGGTGTCCACGATCCTGCAGGTCATGCTCACCTTCTCACCGTCCACGTGTACGTCGAGCATCGCGACCGCGGGTACATTGAGGATGCGACCCATCTCGGCGGCGCCTTCGGCGCTCGTGCGGTCGGAATGCTGGAAGTTCTGTTCTGCGAGGATGCTCTGCACCCGACGCCGCTCGATCACGCGATACCCTTTTGCCATCAGCTCCATGGAGAAGAAGTCGTCCACCTGGTTCTCAGGGGCTCCCCTGGAGATATCGCCACGGATCGCCACGACGCCAATCGCGTCCGGGTTCGTTTCGTAGAACCGGGGCGACACGACGGCCGATCCCGTCGCGCATCCGGCGATGATGAAGCCAACGATACCGATTCCAATCCAGAATGCCCTTGTTCGCACGCGCATGCCTCCCGCAACCCTTGTTCTGATAGCCGGTGACCCCGGCGCCGACCCGCCTCCGCGCGGAGCCCGGACCGTCTGAGCGCATTGTGCGCTCTTTCGCAAGCGGTTGACAAGCGGCGAAATGGGCCTTGCCGCGAGAAAAGCAGCTTTTCTTCCAGATCGTGCGCTTGCGGTTCCCGATCGTCGGGCGTACACTGCGCAGATGGAACGGTTTCCCACCTCCAGACGCGTTCTCTACGCGAACGGGCACTTCGGGTTTTCCATCCTCGACAACATCTATGGGGCGTACCTGCTGTTCTTCCTCATCCCTCCGGAGGAGATCGGGATGCCCGATCTGGTCGACAACCGGCCGCTCCTGCTCGGTATCACGGTCATAGGCCTGATCAATATCTTCGGGCGAGTCGTCGATTCGCTTGCCGATCCGCTCGTGGCGTGGTGGAGCGATAACGCGCGGTTTCGCCTGGGGCGGCGGAAGTTCTTCCTCGTCACCGGCGCGGTCCCGTTCGCGATCGCCGGGGCGCTGCTGTTCTTCCAGCCCGACCCGTATACGACGAGCCTGAACGCCTGGTACACGGCGATCGTCCTCGGCATCTTCTTCTTCCTCTATACCTACTACATGGCGCCGAATCTTGCTCTGATCCCGGAGCTCAGTCGGACCGTCGCGGAGCGTATAAAGATCACCGTCACCCAGGCGGCGTTCAGCATCGGCGGGGCGGGCGTGGTTCTGCTCGGATTTCCCATCGCCTGGGAGGCGTTTCGCGCCGCCGGACTTGAACCTGCCTCCGGCTTTCGCGGGGCGGTGCTCGTGCTGTGCCTGCTTGCTGCCGTGTCGATGCTGCTGTCAGGACTGGTGGTGGACGAGCGTCGGTTTTCCGGAAGCAGAAGCTCTCAGGTCGGTCTGATCGAGTCGCTGCGCAAGACGGTGCGAAATCCCTGGTTCATTCGCTACATGGGCGGCACGATCCTCTACTGGTTCGGCTTCAACATGGTGCGGGCCGTGATCGCCTACTATCCGATCGTGCTGCTCGGCGAGTCGCCGGAGTTCCAGAGCATGCTCATGGCAACGCTCTTTGGTGTGGCCGTGCTCGTCTTCCTGCTCGTACCCACGCTCGCAAGACGATACTCTCACAAGCAGCTCATGCTGACCGGCATGCTCAGTTTCGCAGTGCTGATGAGTCTGACGATCGTCATCAGGCGCCTTGGCGCCTACGCATCCACGGGGGCTCTGATCCAGATGGGGCTCATGGGCTTTCCCATCGCGATCCTGCTTGTGGTTCCCAATGCCGCGGTCTCTGATCTGAGCGAAATCGACGGGCACCGCAGCGGACAGAATCGCGAGGCCATGTTCTTTGGTACGCAGGGGCTGTTCATGAAGGTGAACTACGGTCTTGCGCTCGCGATCACCGCCGGGCTGCTGGGGTTCTTCGGGCGTGACGCGGCGCAGCCGCTCGGTGTGGAGCTCGTCGGTCCGGTGGGCGCAGCCTTCGTCCTGATAGGCTTTCTGATCTTCCTGAGGTACCCGCAGGCGGACATCCAGAAGGAGCTCGCCGATATCCGCGGGTCGGACGGGCCGCGCGCGTGACGGCTCGACACTACCACTGGTGGAAACACGGCGTGCTCTACCAGATCTACCCCCGCAGCTTCGCAGACTCCTCGGGCGATGGTACCGGGGATCTGCGCGGCCTCTTCTCGCGCCTGCCGTACCTTGCCGACCTCGGTATCGACGGGTTGTGGCTCTCGCCGATCTTCGATTCGCCCATGCGCGACTTCGGCTACGACGTACGCGATTACTGCGCGATTCACCCGCTGTTCGGCTCTCTCGACGATTTCGACGAGCTGGTCGACCGGTCGCACCGCCTTGGCATCCGGATCATCCTTGACCTGGTCTTCAACCATACGAGTGATGAACACCCCTGGTTCATCGAGTCACGAGCCTCGAAGGACTCGCCGAGGCGAGACTGGTACCTGTGGCATGGGGGTCGCAGGTTGGCGGGGCTCCCGTGGCGGATCTGCCGTCGGCCGCCCAACAACTGGCGCGCCGCCTTCGGCGGAAGCGCATGGACACTCGATGAGTCCTCAGACGAGTACTACCTGCACCTCTTCCTCGAGTCGCAACCCGATCTCAACTGGCGCAATCGCGACACCGAACGAGCTATGTTCGAACAGGCACGCTTCTGGCTCGACCGTGGGGTCGACGGATTCCGACTCGACGTGATCAACTACATCGTCAAGGACCGGCAGCTTCGGAACAACCCGTACCACCTGCGATGGACCTTTCCTCGCCGCCATGATCAGCAGCTCCACCGCTACGATCGCAACCAACCGGAGGCGCACGAGATTCTGAGACGGTTTCGCGCCCTCATGGACAGGTATTCTGAGACCATGCTCGTGGGGGAGGTCTACCCGAACGAGGGGCGCATGGAGCCGGAAGCGAGCGCGAGTTATCTCGGCAACGGCAGCGACGAGCTCCATCTCGCCTTCGACTTTTCGCTGATGGAGACCCGGTTCACCGGACGAGCCTACCGCAGGACCCTCGAGCGCTGGTACTCCGCGATCCCTCCCGACGGCTGGCCGACTCACGTGCTCAGCAACCACGACAAGCCGCGGGCGATGACGCGACGGTGCCGCGGTTCGCTCGCGAAGGCGCGGGTACTCGCTGCGCTGCTGCTCACCCAGCGTGGGACCCCCTTTCTCTACTACGGAGAAGAGATCGGCATGCGCGACGGGAAGCTGCGGCGGGATTCGCTTCGCGATCCGACGGGCCGCAAGTACTGGCCGTTCTTCACCGGCCGCGACCGCTCGCGCACGCCCATGCAGTGGAACTCGGGCCCCAATGCCGGTTTCTGTCCTCCGGACGTCGATCCCTGGCTGCCGCTCAACACGGACTACGCGGGGTCCGGCAAGGCCGGTGGTGTGAACGTTGAGGCAGGGGAGGCCGACCCTGATTCGCTCCTGAACTGGTACCGGCGTCTCATCGAGGTGCGAAGGAAGCGCTGCGAACTGACGCACGGCTCGATTTCCTTTGTCGGTACTCACCGGAAACTACTCGTCTACACGCGCGCGCACGAAGAGCGGCAGGTCATCGTGATGCTCAACTTCTCAGGGCGTGAGCGTCCGGCTCCGCCGGCGGGAATCCCGGCCGCCTCCGCACGGATCCTTCTGTCGACGCACGGCGATGCTCCCGAGGCCCGACCTGAGGCGCCGCTTCGTCCGTACGAGGCGCGCCTGGTCTCGGCAGAGGGGCCCGCGAACGCCGAAGCGTCAGCTCGTCACGGCTCCGGTACTCGCTGACGAGGCGAGCCGTGCAAACTTCGCAAGCGCCCCGCGAGTGTGGACCGGTTGTGGCGGCTGCCACTGCTCGCGGCGCATGGAGAGCTCATCGTCGGACACCTCGACGTGCAGAGACTTCTCACGGCTGTCGATCCGGATCACGTCTCCGTCTCGAAGGAGCGCGATCGGGCCTCCCACCTGTGCCTCGGGGGCAACGTGTCCCACGACCATGCCGTGGCTTCCGCCGGAGAAACGACCGTCGGTGATCAGGGCGACTTCGTTCAGGAGGCCGGCCCCGGCGATCGCGGAGGTGGGGCCGAGCATCTCGCGCATGCCGGGTCCGCCTTTCGGACCCTCGTAGCGTATGACCACGACGTCGCCGGCGCTGACGGTCCCTTCGAGGATAGCCGCCATCGCCGCTTCTTCGGCGTCGAAGACGCGTGCGGGGCCGCGGTGCGCCACTTCCTGCAGGCCGCAGGTCTTGAGGACGGCGCCTTCACCGGCGAGGTTCCCCTTGAGGACCACGATGGGTCCGGTGGGTTTTTCGGTTCGGTCCATGGGATGAACGACATCCTGGTCGCTCAGATCGACCGTCACGCCATCCAGATTCTCCGCGATGGTACGGCCGGTCACCGTCAGGCAATCACCGTGAAGCAGGCCCTCGTCGAGCAGTATGCGCATCACGAGGGGGATCCCGCCAACCTCGTGGAGATTCTCCATCACGTAGCGCCCTGCCGGTTTCATGTCGCAGAGAATGGGCGTGGTGTCGCTGAAACGGTTGAAGTCGTCGATTGACAGATCGACGTCCACCTCATGCGCGAGCGCGAGGAGGTGGAGCACGGCGTTCGTCGATCCGCCGACCGCCATCACGACCCGGATCGCGTTCTCGAACGCCGCTCTGGTCATGATCTGACGCGGGATGACGTTCCGGCGCACCATCAGCGCGAGCGCCTCGGCACTCCGCCGGATGACAGCCGGACGTTCGCGGGAGACGGCCGGCACCGAGGCGCTCCCAGTGACGCTCATGCCGATCGCCTCCATCGCCGCGGCCATGGTGTTCGCGGTATACATCCCCCCGCACGCACCGGCTCCCGGGCATGCAGCGCACTCGATGCCGTGGCGCTCCTGTTCGCTGATCCTCCCTGCGCTGAACGCGCCCACGGCCTCGAAGGCGCTCACGATGTCAACGGGGTTTCCGCGGTAGTTGCCGGCGCGTATCGTCCCCCCGTAGACGAAGACGGAAGGCACGTCCATGCGGGCCATGCCCATGACCGTGCCGGGGATCGTCTTGTCGCACCCGCCGAGGCCGAGCAGACCGTCCATCGCGTGGCCGCGAGCAGCGAGCTCGATCACGTCGGCGATCGTCTCACGGCTTACGAGTGAAGCCTTCATGCCCTCGTGACCCATCGCCTCGCCGTCGGTGACGACGAAAGTGTGAAAGGTCATGGGCATCATCTCGAGCGAGCGCAGGTGGTCGGATGCCTGTTTCGCAAGGTGTCCCAGGTGCACGTTGCACGGGCTCACATCGCTGTCGGCGCTTGCGATGCCGACGATCGCCTTGGTGAAGTCATCGTCGGTGAACCCCACGGCACGCAGCATGGCCCGGTTCGCCGTGCGCGAGACACCTTCGGTCATGGCGCGGCTGCGACGATTCAGCGGTTCAGACACGATTCCCTCCGTGCTTGCGGCGAGGCTTCAGGCGGAGAATCCGCGCACGTAGGGAAGCAGGGAGGCGGTCGCTTCGATCGCCTCCCGGTTGGCGAGCAGAACCGCGGTCGAGTCCCAGTTCCCGGTGAGCAGAGACTGCCTGTACGTTTCGGCGAAATCCAGAGGGTAGGATGCCTCACCGCAGCGCACCTGCCGCGCCACGAGGTCAACCTCGATCCGGGCGGACGGATCCAGCTCAACGCCTCGCATCAGCGACTCGACCGCCTCCTCATCCGCGCTCACCGCCGGTATGCCGAGCGCGTTGCAGTTTCCCGCGAAGATCTCCGCGAAGCTCTCTCCCACGATCGCCCTGATCCCCCATCGCATGAGCGCCTGGGGCGCGTGTTCGCGACTGCTTCCGCAGCCGAAGTTCTTGTTGACGATGAGGATCGCCGCATCGCGGTAGGCCGGCTCGTTGAATGGATGGACGGTCATCACTCCGGACTCGTCGTAGCGCACGTCGCGGAAGGCGTATTCACCGAGCCCGTCGAAGGTCACGACCTTCATGTAGCGGGCCGGGATGATGCGGTCGGTATCTATGTCGTTGCCGCGAACGGCAATGCCGGTACCGACGATGCGGTTGACCGCGGGTGATCTCGTGCTCATGCGCTCCTCCTATGAGACCGTGGTAGCGGCGAGGCGGCGGACATCCGTGACTTCACCGGCGATCGCTGCAGCGGCGACCATGGCCGGGCTCATCAGCAGCGTGCGTCCGGTGGGCGACCCCTGCCGCCCGATGAAGTTCCGGTTCGAGCTGCTCGCGCAGATCTCGCGGCCCTCGAGTTTGTCCGCGTTCATCGCGAGACACATGGAGCATCCGGCCGCGCGCCACTGGAAACCGGCGCGCTCGAAGACATCGGGGAGGCCCTCCTGCTGTGCCTGCAAGGCCACCTGTTTGCTGCCGGGGACAACGAAGGCCCGGACTCCGGGTGACACACTCTTCCCCTCGGCGATGCGGGCGGCCTCCCGCAGATCGGATATCCTCGCATTCGTGCACGAGCCGATGAAGGCGACGCTTATCTTGGTCCCGGCGATGGGCGAGCCGTCGTCGAACCCCATGTGCCGGTAGGCGGATGCCGCCACTTCACGAGCGTCCGGCGGCAGCGATTCTACCCTTGGCATCCTCTCTGAAACGGAGATTGCCTGCCCCGGGTTTATCCCCCAGGTGACCATGGGCTCGAGGCTCGAGGCGTCGAGCTCGTAGACATCGTCGTATTCGGCGTCGGGTCCACTTGCGAGGCTGCGCCACCATCCAACGGCGCGGTCGAAGGCCTCACCACGGGGGGCGTAGCGGCGACCGCGAAGGTACTCGAAGGTAGTGTCGTCCGGATTGACGTAGCCCACACGCGCTCCGCCTTCGATGCTCATATTGCAGACGGTCATCCGTCCTTCCATTGACAGCGCGTCGATCGCCCCGCCGCCGTACTCGTAGGCGTAGCCGATCCCGCCCTTGACGCCAAGGTCGGCGATGATGCGCAGGATGATGTCCTTCGCCGAGACACCCGGCGCGAGCGTCCCGTTGACCTGGATCCGCCGCACCCGGGGCCTTGCCATCGCAAGGCATTGCGTGGCCAGTACGTCGCGGATCTGGCTCGTCCCGATTCCAAAAGCGATCGCGCCGAAGGCTCCGTGGGTCGAGGTATGAGAGTCGCCGCAGGCGATCGTCATCCCGGGCTGCGTCGCTCCGAGCTCGGGACCCACAACGTGCACGATTCCCTGGTGCTCGGTGGTCAGATCGAAGAACTCGATGCCGTGCCTCTTCGTGTTCTGCTCGAGCGCCTGCATCATATGCTCGGCCAACGGGTCGGCGAAGGGACGCTCCTGGTTATCCGTAGGAACGATGTGGTCGACCGTGGCGATGGTGCGCTGCGGATAAAGGACCTCGAGCCCTCGCTCTTCGATCATCTGGAAGGCTTGAGGCGAGGTCACCTCGTGGATCAGGTGCAGCCCGATGAACAGCTGGTCCTGGCCGGTGGGCAGGGTCGTGACGGTGTGGAGGTCCCAGACCCGATTGAACAGGTTTTCTGACATGCGATCTCCTCTGGTCCGGGCCTACGGCGTCAGCGTCTCGCCGCGGGCAATCAGCACTTTGCCGGTGCGGATCATCTCGAGCAGGCCGTAGCGCTCGAAGACCCGGCTGACCGCGTCGAGTTTATCGCTGTTGCCGGTCGCCTGCAACGTCACGCTGCGCTCGCCGAGATCCACGGTCTCGCAGTCGAGGGCCTTCGAGAGCTGCAGCACTTCACCACGGAGCTCCGGTTCGCAGTGCACCTTGATCAGCGCGAGCTCCCGGTGGATGACGTCGTCGGTCGTCCGGTCGGTCGCGTGCACGACATCAACGAGCTTGTTCAGCTGCTTGAGGATTTGGTCGAGCGTCTTGCGCTGACCGGAAGCCACGATGTTCATCGTGGAGAAATCCGGATCCGGAGCGGGGGAGACCACGAGACTGTCGATATTGTAGCCGCGTCGAGCGAAGACCAGCGCGATGCGGATCAGAACGCCCGGCTTGTTGGCAACGTACAGGCTGATCGTGTGCTTCTCGAACGCCTCCTGCGGCGCTTCGTTCGTCGTTGACATCAGGTGCTCCCTTGCGGCTTGGCCATTTTGACCTTCGGTGGCTCGAGTATCATCTCTGACAGGCTCGCGCCTGCCGGGATCATCGGGAAAACGTTGTCTTCCTTTTCGACCTCGACGTCGATCAGGCACGGGCCATCGTTATAGGCGATCGCGTTCGAGATGATCCGGCGTACATCCGCGCTGCGTCGGATTCGAAAGCCCTTGACCCCGTAGCTCTGCGCGAGCTTCACGAAATCCGGATTGCCCTCCATGTCCACTCCGCTGAGGCGGTTGTCGTAGAAGAGATTCTGCCACTGCCTCACCATTCCCAGGTAGCGGTTGTTGATGAGCATCACCTTGATCGGAAGCTTGTGGATCGCTGCGGTCGACAGCTCACTCAGCGTCATCTGGAATCCGCCGTCGCCCACGATCGCGACGACCGTGCGGTCCGGCCGTCCGAACTGCGCGCCAATCGCCGCGGGGAAGCCGAATCCCATCGTCCCGGCGCCGCCGGAGCTGATCCACTGGAACCGTTCGCTCGACAGGTAGTACTGCGCCGCCCACATCTGGTGCTGCCCCACGTCGGTCGTAACGACCGCCCGTCCTTCGGTCTGGCGGTATATCTCGTCGATCGCGTGCTCGGCCCGCAGCTTGCCCGACTTCTTGAACTTGAGCGGATAGTCACGCTTCCAGCGCTGGACCTGCTTCATCCACTCGCCTGTCTCTCCCGGTTCGGCGATCTCGGCAAGCGCCTCGACGACCAGCCGCGCATCTCCGTGGATCGTGCAATCCATCTCCAGCGTCTTCTCGAACTCGGCGGTGTCGACGTCGATGTGGATCTTGACGGCCTCCGGGCAGAAGCTCGGGTAGTTACCGACGATGCGATCGTCCCATCGGCTTCCGATCGACAGGACAAGGTCGCATTCGACCATTGCCTTGTTCGCGTACGCGGTTCCGTGCATGCCGAGCATCCCGAGGCTCAGCTCGTGCGTTTCCGGGAAGCAACCTTTCCCGAGCAGCGTATTCGTCACGGGGATTTTCAGCTGCTCGGCGAGACGGGCAACCGCGGCCTCCGCGCCGGCGATCACCGCCCCGTGGCCTACGAGCAGCACCGGCTTGCGGGCACGCCGCAGCAGGCGCGCCGCCTCCTCGATGTCCTCCGTCCGCCCGGGCCCCGGGACGGAGTAGCCGGGGAGGTGGAACTCCTCGTCATAGTCAGGCTCGATCAGCGCACTCGAGACGTCCTTCGGTACATCCACGAGTACCGGTCCGGGCCGACCGGTTCTGCACAGGTAGAACGCCTCACGCATGATGCGCGGGACGTCCTGAGGATCGCGAACGAGGTAGCTGTGCTTCACGACCGGATAGGAGATACCTGAGACATCGGCTTCCTGGAAGGCGTCGAGCCCGAGGTTGTTGCGGGTCTGTTGGCCGCAGACGATGACCATAGGGATGGAGTCCATCTGCGCCGTGAGAATCCCCGTGATCGTGTTGGTGGCGCCCGGACCCGAGGTCACGAGCACGACGGCTGGCTTCCCCGTCGCTCGCGCGTACCCGTCGGCCATGTGAGTCGCACCCTGCTCGTGGCGAGTCAGGATAAGCTTGACCGAGGAGTCGACCAGCGCGTCGAAGATGGGGATGGCCGCACCCCCGGGCAGTCCGAAGATGTAATCGACGCCCTCGCGCTCGATTACGTCGACGATCACCTGGGCCCCCGTTCGTCTGGTTTCGCTCATCGTTCCTCCTGAATACGTTCAACATTCAGGCCCTCTCCGCAAATGAGAGCCAAAGTGGCCTGAAATGTATGTCATTCACTGAACCTCGTCAAGCAAGAACGCAGAAGTTTGCCGGTTTTTCGTATGATTTTTCTCGATGATTCCGGGGTCATGGCAAATTTGACTTTCTCAAGCGAATTTATGCTCAGTGTCAACGTCCAGATTTCTGAGGCAGGATGACCAGTGAGCGACTGTTCTGCCTTGCCGGCGCGGATTCGGGACGCTATTCTTCGCGCAAGGAGTCACCCATGCGTTCCACGGAGCTGCACCGCGACGTCTTCCGAGCGGGGAGCAAGACCTACTTCAACAGCAGCCTCTTCTTTCCGCCGGAAGTCCGCGACGACGTGTTCCTGCTCTACGGGTTCGTGCGCGTGGCCGACGACTACGTCGATTCGGTGCCCCAGCAGGAGACGGAGTTCCGACGGTTCGTCGACCGGTACCGCCGCTCGCTCTCGGGTGATCGCACGGGTGACGTAATCGTTGACTCCTTCGTTGAGCTCACCCACCGCGTCGGTTTCGATCCGGCCTGGACCGACGCCTTTCTCCACTCGATGAAGCTCGATCTGACCAAGCAGGTCCACGCCACGCTTGCGGAGACGCTCGAGTACGTGTACGGCTCGGCCGAAGTGGTCGGCCTCTACATGGCCCGGATCCTCGGGCTCAGCCGGGAGGCCGACGATGCAGCGAGAATGCTCGGACGCTCCATGCAGTTCATCAATTTCATCCGCGACATCAACGAGGACAACGCGCTCGGGCGGACCTATCTGCCGATCTCCGAAACGTCGCTTGCCGACCTGACCGAGGCGCAGGCGAGAACTCATCCCGACGAGTTCCGCAGCTTCGTTCGCGCTCAGCTTGCCCGGTACCGCGCATGGCAGGCGGAGGCGGAGCGCGGGTACAGCTTCATCCCCAGGAGTTATCTGGTGCCCATCCGAACCGCCGGCGACATGTACAACTGGAGCGCGAAGCGAATCGCTGAAGACCCGTTCGTGGTGTACCGCAGGAAGGTCAAACCGACTCGTGCGCGCATCCTCGCCCAGGCGGCGGCGAACTTCGTCGCGCCTCGCCGCGCCGCCGCGATTCCGGGCACCGGGGAGACAAGCTCATGATTGCCGAGCTTTCCTCTCACCGGGATCCAATCGTCCGGGCGCTTCGCGAGATCGACCTTGATCTCGGTCCGCAGCTTGCGGAGGTGAACCGGTGGGGCGATGACCTGCGCGCCCGAATGCTCGAGTTTGCCGGGCGCGGCAAGCTCATCCGCGGGGCGCTGGTCGCTGCCTCGGCGGCGGCCTTCGGCCGACCCGCGGACCGTGCCGTCTATACCGTTGCCGCGGCGATCGAGCTCGTGCAGTCGTTCCTGCTCATCCACGACGACATCATGGATGAGGACGCGCTTCGCCGCGGGGCGCCCGCGCTCTTCGAGCAGTACCGTCGGCACGCAGTCGAGCACGGATTTCGTGACGAGCGGCGGTTCGGGGAGAGCATGGCGATCTGCGCCGCAGACGTGGCGATTCTCGTGGTGTTCGCCGCAATCGGGTCGATCGACGTCGAGGAGTCGGTACGGGTCAGGCTCATGTCGCTGCTCGCCCGCGAGATCGCCAAGGTAGGCGTTGCGCAGATGGCCGATGTCGCGAACGGGCACAGTCCGACGCCCGCCACCGAGGAGGAGATCCTCGCGGTCTACCGGTTCAAGACCGGGCGTTACACGTTCTCCCTGCCGTTGATGCTCGGTGCGATACTCGCGGGCGCCTCCTCCTCCACTGTGGACGCGCTCTGCAGATGGGGCGAGCTTCAGGGAGTCGTCTTCCAGATCCGCGACGACCAGCTCGGTATCGTCGGAGAGTCCGACGAGATCGGCAAGCCGGCCGGATCCGACATCGCGGCGGACAAGCAGACGCTGCATCGGCTCGTGCTGTGCAAAGTGACGGCGGGAACCGAGTGGGAGGACGTCTGCACCTTCTTCGGGCGGGACGACCTCTCGCCGGAAGAGGTTCGGCGCGTCGCTCGGGCGCTCGAGGCGACGGGCGCGCGCGCGCTCCTCGATCGCCGGATATCGCAGCTGCGCTCGCAAGCCGCGCGCGAGATTGCCTCGGTCGAGCTCGGTGACGGCGCACGCCGGTTGTTCGACGCGATCGACGCGTTCAACGCAACTCGCGTGGTGTAGCAGCTCGCGAGGTGCACCCGTCGGTACCGGTCAGATGCCGGCGACCTCTTCGAGAAAGTAACGGTGGATGCGATCGTCGCCGGTGAGCTCCGGGTGAAAGGTCGCCGCGAGCATGTTCTTCTCGCGTACGAGGACCGGAAGGCTCTCGAAGCGAAGGATCGTCCGGACACCGGCCCCCACCCGCACGATTTGCGGAGCCCTGATGAACACCCCGTGGAAGGCGGCGCCGTTCCAGGCCGCGTCCGACACGTCGGCCTCGAAGCTCTCTATCTGGCGGCCGTACGCGTTGCGCCGAACGGTGATGTCGAGCGCGCCCAGTCGCGGCTGTTCGCTCCCCTCAATGTCGGCTGCGAGCAGAATCGCACCGGCGCACGTGCCGAATACCGGGAGGCCCGTCGCGATCCGCGCGAGAAGCGCCTGCATGATCCCGAAACGCTCCATGAGCATGCCAATCGTCGTACTCTCGCCTCCGGGGATGATCAGGGCGTCGACGCGCTCGAGTGCTTCCACGCTGCGTACCGGCAGCGTACGCACACCGAGGCCGGCCAACCGTTCGAGGTGGCGCTCAAACCCTCCCTGGTAGGAGAGGACTCCTGTCAGGCTCACTACCAGCCGCGGCCTGCGATGCGCTGGCCGTCTTCCATCGTGGAAGTGCTCATCCCGGACATGGGCTCTCCGAGCCCCCGGGAGATCTCGGCGAGCTTGTGCGGGTTGTCGAAGTTTGCCACGGCATCCACGATCGCCCGAGCGCGTCGTGCCGGGTCGGCGGACTTGAACACCCCTGAGCCGACGAAGACCGCCTCGGCTCCGAGCTGCATCATCAGCGCCGCGTCGGCAGGGGTGGCGACCCCTCCGGCGGAGAAGTTCGGCACCGGGAGCTTCCCGGTACGCGCGACCTCCACAACCAGATCATAGGGAGCTCCGAGCTCCTTCGCCACGGTCATCAGCTCCTCCGGCGGAAGCGCGCCGAGTCGGCGGATCTCGTCGGTAACGGTACGCAAGTGCCGCACGGCTTCCACGATATCGCCGGTACCGGCCTCACCCTTGGTGCGGATCATCGCCGCCCCCTCGCCGATCCGGCGGAGGGCCTCACCAAGATCACGGCACCCGCACACGAACGGCACCTTGAACTCGTGCTTGTTGACGTGGTATCGCTCGTCGGCGGGGGTGAGCACTTCGCTCTCGTCGACGAAGTCGACCCCCAGGGCCTCGAGAATCTGCGCCTCCACGAAGTGTCCGATCCGGCATTTCGCCATCACCGGGATGGTGACGACATCCTGGATCCCGCGGATCATCTGCGGGTCCGACATGCGCGCGACGCCGCCCTGCGTGCGGATGTCGGCGGGAACCCGCTCGAGCGCCATGACCGCCTGGGCCCCGGCGTCAGCCGCGATCTTCGCCTGCTCCGGACTCGTGACGTCCATGATCACGCCGCCCTTCAGCATCTCCGCGAGTCCGACCTTTGTGCGCCACGTTGACTTCTGGCGCTCGCTCCACAGTGCATCGCTCATATGACCTCTTTCCGAAGTGAAGGTAGTTCACCACAGAGACCGAAGTCAACATCCCGCTGAGGCGGCAAATTGAAGCGGCATGGCGGTTCTGCTACAATAGGCCGGTGATCGAGGAACAGCTGCGGGCGATCAGAGAGCGAATCACTGCCTCCGCTTCCCGTGCCGGACGTGATCCGGACGGGATCCGACTGCTCGCCGTGACGAAGACTCAACCGCGGTCGGTCGTGGATGAGGCTCGACGTGCAGGCATCACCATCTTCGGTGAGAACCGGGTCCAGGAAGCGGCCGCGAAGTACGGTGATATTGCCGGATCGGTGGAGCTTCACCTCATTGGCCACCTGCAGCGGAACAAGGCCAGGATGGTACCCGGGCTGTTCTCCTGGGTCGACAGCATCGATTCGCTCGCCACGGCGCAGGCGCTTTCGAGGCGATGCGAGGCGGGTGGATGCGGGTGCGCGGTGCTCCTGCAGTACAACAGCACCGGCGAAGCGAGCAAGTCAGGCTATCAAGAGGAGTCGATCCTGCTCGAAGAGGCCGAACGGATCGCCGGTCTTGCCGCGCTCCGGGTGCGCGGAGTCATGACGATCGGGCCCTTCGTGAGCGACGCCGCGAAGATCGCGTCGGCATTCGCGCGAACCCGCGCGCTCTATGAGCGGCTGCAGAAGCAGCTCGGCGAGGCGCGGATTGACACGCTTTCGATGGGTATGACCGACGACTTCGAGATCGCCATTGCCGAGGGCAGCACGGAGATCCGGGTCGGGAGCGCCCTCTTTGGAGCCCGGGCATGAGGTCCTCAGCGCGCCGGGTACTCGCGTCGGTCCTGCTTCTGCTCGTTGCCGTGGCGCTTTCCGGACAGAGCACGGACCGGCCGGTCGTCCCCGGCGCCGAACCGTATGAGAAGGATGAGTTTCCCGTCTGGGCCCGTGACCTCAGACGGGCCGAAATCGTGGCGCTCGGGAGCTTCCCCCTCGCGCTGCTTGCCACCCGGCTGGTGTACGGCTTCGGTCGTTTCTTCGCCGCGAGTATTGCGGCGGGGGCCATCGATCCTGCCTATCTTCCGCCGCTCTTCGCTCCTCCCGGCGCCGTTCCCCTCGACCGGCAGGACAATGCGAGGATCCTCACCGGCGCGGTGTCGCTGTCCGCGGTCATAGCAGTGGTCGACTTCGCGCTCGGTCGCCGTGAAACGCCGGATGAGTGAGCGCTCGCACGAGAACGCTCGCGTCGGCACTGAGGCGAACGGGTTGCGGCTTGATCGCTTTCTCGCCGAGGAACTCGAGCTCTTTCCGCGCAGTCAGATCCGCTCGCGCGAGGTGGACGTGCGGGTAGACGGCACCGCGGCGAAGCTCTCCCGCAGAGTGCGAGCGGGCGAACTCGTCGAGGTGAGCTGGTCCGAGCCGGCCGGCTCGAGGATCGAGCCCGAGCCGATGGAGCTTGACATCCTCTTCGAGAATGACGACGTGGTCGTGATCAACAAACAGGCCGGGATGGTCGTTCACCCGGCGGCCGGCAACTGGACCGGGACGCTCGTCCAGGGACTGATGCACCATGTGAGCTCGCTCGCCGACAGGTTCGACTCCGACGCCCGCCCCGGGATCGTGCACAGACTCGACAAGGAGACCTCCGGGGTCATCATCGCGGCGAAACACCCGGCCGCGCTCGCCGAGCTCGCGGCACAGTTCAAACGCCGCGCGACGGCCAAGCGGTATCTGGCGATCGTGAAGGGGGCTCCGCGGCCCGAGTCCGGGACGGTCGAGCTTCCGATCGGGCGCGACCCGAAGCACCGCAAGCGCTACGCCGTGGTCGAAGGGGGGCGCGAGGCACTGACCCGGTACCGGATACTGCGTCGGTGGAGCTCGTATTCCCTCGTGTCGCTCGAGCCGCAGACTGGACGCACGCACCAGCTTCGCGTCCATATGGCTGCGCTCGGATGCCCGATCGCCGGCGACCCGGTCTACTCGCGATCGGATCCCCGGCTCTGCGGAGCCCGACTTGCGCTCCACGCGGTACGCCTGAGAATCCGGCTGCCCGACGAATCGGAGCCCCGCACCTTCACGGCCCGGATTCCTGCCGACTTCAGGGCAACCCTGCGTCGTGTGTCGACGCTTCCATAGGAAAGGTCCTGCGCTCCACGGCGACCGTCGACGGTGGTCCGTGGCACGGCAGGATGACGGTTTCCTCCGGCAGGGTGAGGATCCGGTCGCGAATGCCCGCGAGAAGCAGCGCCTTGGCGTACGGATTCGGCACGCTCCCGTATTCGGCCGCGCTCATCGCCGTCCCCGTGAACACGAATCCGGCCATATGGTAGGCGACGCTGTCGCTGCCCATACCGGGCATCGCAATGACCTCGATTGGGCTGCAGCACAGATCGAGAACCTCGCCGTGCGACACCGCGATCGCCGGAGAGCCGAGCACCGTGGCGTGCGCGGCGTATACGGTGCAGTCGTAGATACGTCGCAGGGTGCGCAGGCCGTCGAGCCTGGCGTCGTCGCAATGGGTGAGGACGACGTGGCGAACGTAGTAGTGCTGTTTCTCGACGAGGTCGAGCAGCGGAACGTCGAAGGTCGCCGGATCGAACAGGATCGCATCGCCGCCGGCCCGGGGCCCCAGGAGGTAGGAGTTGGACAGCGTGTCGAATGAGTAGTGGCTGTAAAGGTTCATCACCAGCCGTCCTCCGCCGCGAAGACGGCGTCTTCCTGATTCGAGTAGCGGAACACCGTCCCGGTTATGGGGGTTCGAAGAAAACGGGTCTCCTTGAGATTGCAGTTCTCGAACCGGACGGTCCGCAGCATCGCGGCGTTGAACCTGGAGTGCAGCAGATCGCAGTCCTCGAAGCTCACGTCGGTCGCCTCCAGACCGTTGAAGTTGCACTGGATGACGTTGCACCCGGCGAAACTGGCGCGGGAGGCGCGACTCGCGCCGAAGACGCAGTTCCTGATGGTGACGTTGGAGAAGGCGACGTCGCTGAAGCTCGCAAACGGAAAGAAGCACAGCTCGAACGAACTCTCGGCGACCGTTGCGTTCACGAGTTTCACCGAGGCGAAGTTACAGCCGTAGAACGAGTTTCCCGTGATCTCGAGTCCCACGAGATCGAGACGCGGCATGTTGAGATCCGACACGAACCGGTGGTGGTCGAGCAGTCGGGAGAGCTCCTCGCCGCCTATCGGCCGTGCCGGCGACTCCCTGGGGTTGAACATAGGTTGATGGTACCGACGCCGACGGATGAACTCAAGCGATATGCGCGGCACTCCCTCACCCGATTGATGGCGGGGCGGGGGGACGGTATCATGTGGTATGGCTACCTGTTTCGAATGCGGCGCGCCGTTACCGTCGCGCGTCTACCGGAATACCTTGTGCGAATCCTGCGGCTCCGATGCGAAGGTCTGCCTGAACTGCGACTTCTACGATGAGGGCGCCCAGTGGCAGTGCAGGGAGACGATTTCCGAACCGGTGCGCGAGAAGAACCGCGCCAACTTCTGCGACTTCTTCCGCCTCGCGGCTGCCTCCGGTGCGGGACCGGCGGGCAAAGGCGTCGCGAAGGACGAGACGAAGGACGTCGCGAAGGACGCCTTCTCCAGACTCTTCGGCGATGAGTGATCGACCGATCGCCTTCCTGGACTCGGGGCTCGGCGGGGTTCCGTACCTGCTCGCTACTCGAGCCCTCCTGCCGCGCGAAGGCCTGGTCTACTACGCGGACACGCGGAACTTCCCCTACGGTGACCGCGCGGAGGCAGATGTGCGCCGGATCGTGCGTGAGGCCGTGGCCAGACTGATCGAGCTCTCCGGCCCGAGGCTCATCGTGATCGCCTGCAACACCGCGAGTGTCGTTGGGCTCGACGACCTGCGCCGGCGTTTCAACGTGCCGTTCGTGGGGGTGGTGCCCGCGATCAAGCCCGCCGCCGAGCGAGCGAGCTCGGGGCGAATAGGCGTGCTCGCCACGAGCCGGACCGTGGAAGGACCCTATCTCGCTTCGCTGATCCACAGGTTCACCGCGCGCGACCAGGTCGAGCTCGTCGCGGCCGACTCGCTCGTGCAGATGATCGAACACCGTCTCGGCGAGCCCGACGAAGACCCGTTGCGCGAAGCGCTTCGCCCGTCGATCGTGCGGCTCTGCACCGCCGGGGTTCGCACGATCGTGCTCGGCTGCACCCATTTCATCCACGTGCGCCGACTCATCGAGGAGCTCGCCGGACCCCGGGTGGCGGTCGTGGATTCGGTTGACGGCGTCGTGCGGCAGGTCATGCGACTCGCCGGCGACCCGCGCGTCGAAGACGGAGGGGCGCCCGACGAGGCG
>SKQU01000145.1 GCA_007118855.1 Spirochaetaceae bacterium | reverse complement strand
GCCAGGACCTGATGAAGGCATCTCGCCTGGTGAGCTCGCACCCCCAGCTCTACGCCATCTACGTCTCAAACTTCAGTTGCGGACCGGACGCGTTCATGGTGGGCTATTTCCGCAGCATCATGGGGTCCAAGCCGTCGCTGACCCTGGAGATCGACTCCCACAGCGCCGACGCCGGTGTCAACACCCGTATCGAGGCCTTCCTCGACATCATCGAGCGGGTCCGCATGATGCAACCACCCACACCGGAGGTCACACCGTTCCGAATGCCTGAGATGGTCGCGCGCAGGCCGGTTCCCGCGGTCCGCCTCGCCGACGGCAGAGAGCTGCCGCTTACCGATCCGCGGGTCAGACTGGTCATCCCGTCCATGAACACGCACACCGCCCGGCTTGGGGCGGCTGTCTTTCGCAGTTCAGGCATACGCACTGTTGCGGTTCCCCTGCCCTCCTTTGCCACACTGATGGAGGGCCGCAGGCATTGCTCCGGCAAGGAGTGCCTGCCGCTCATCCTCACCACCGGATCGCTCGTCGAGTACCTCAGCCAACGCGAGGATGACGAGGTCACCGTCTACTTCATGCCCACGGCCTCAGGTGGTTGCCGGTTCAGCCAGTACTCCGTCTTCCTGGAGAACTTCGTCACCAGACAACGTATGCCAAACGTCGGCATACTCAGTCTGACGACGGAGAACAACTACGGAGGCTTCAGCGCGCAGATGATGCTGAAAACGCTGAAGGCCACCATGCTCTCCGACGTGATGGATGACGTGAAGAATGCGCTCAGCGTCCTCGCGGTGGACAGCGAGTCGGCTCTCTCAGACTTCAGCCGGCTGTTCGGATTGCTGGAGGATGCGATCGCCACCGATCGGCCCTTGAGCCCGGTGCTCGACGAGGTGGTAGAAGCGCTCTGCGGGATCCCGTTGCGCTGCGGAATCGAAGAGGTGCCGCGCGTCGTGATCGCCGGTGAGATCTACGTGCGCAAGGACGAGTTCTCCTCCCAGGGTATCGTCGAGCGACTCGCACGGCGAAACATCGTGTGCATGCGCTCTCCCTTCCTGGAGTGGTTCTACTACGTCGACTACTTCGTCAAGCATCTGCTGGGTAAGCCGATTGGGGTGCGCGACCGGGTGGAGCTCTCCGCCAAGCAGTTGATCGTCCCGCGGTGGGAGCACGATATCAAGCGCAGGTTCGCAAGGACACGGCTCATCATGCCACATCGCATCAACATCGCAGAGATGGTCAGGGCGGGGGCGAACTTCGTCAACGAGAACCTCGTGGGTGAGCCGGTGCTCGTCGCCGGGTCCATGTTCCGCGGCATCCTCCACGAGCATCACGGCGTGGTGAGCGCCGGTCCGTTCGGCTGCATGCCGAGTAACATCATTGAATCGATCCTCTCCAACGAGACCGTCGTCGCAGGCAATCACCGGATTGACTCCCTGCCCAATGCTGACGCGCTGAAGCGGTATCCTGCCCTGCCCTTCCTCTCGGTCGAGTGCGACGGGAATCCCTTCCCGTCTCTGATCGAGTCGCGCCTGGAAGCCTTCGCGCTCCAGGTAGAAGAGCTCTACGGTTCGCTCAAGCCGGCGCCGCCGGAACGAGAAGCCCGGTTGGCGACGACCTCGCGGTCGGAAGGCCCGTAGAAGGGACCGACCCAGGACTCGTACTCCCACCCCGAGGTACCCACGCGTATCCTGCCCTGCCGCTCGTGCGCCTTCTTCATTCCTCGCCTGCCCGGTCAAGATAGGGAATGTCGCCGGGCCTCGCCCTCGAGAGTCCGACGATCACCTCGGCGATCGCCTCGCTCACCCCTTCAAAGTAGCGTCGGCCTTTCTCGGCGGTCGCTTTGCGGGGATCACCGCTTCCGGTATCCGGATGAACCGCAGCCCAGGGACGCGGCGTCCAGACACCGGGTTGAGAGAGTTCCCCTATACTGAACGGAACGCGCTCACCTTCGCCGGCATCCTGCAGGCGAACGAGGTCTGGCCGCAGATAAAGAAGGAGCGACGCCTCCGACTCGTCAGCGTGGTCTCCGGGCACGTCGAAGATCTCCTGGCGCAGGTGAGGTCGGATACGCCAGAAGTCGGCGACCACGATCAGCGCGCCGCACTCGACCTGCAGGTCGCGCACGAAAGGACGAAACTCATTCCCGCCGTGGCTGTTCACGATCAGGAGCCGGTCCATTCCCTGCGTGGTCATTGAGCGAACGATGTCGCGAAGGATTGCGGACATGGTCGATGCCGAGAGGTGACAGGTGGCCACCTGGTCGAGTTGCTGTGCGTTGCTCCCGAACGGCACGACCGGCAGGACAACGGGCCGCGCTCCGGCTTCGCGCGCGATCGCTGCGGCACGGGCTGCGAACGCCTGCGCCTGAACGTTGTCGGTCGTGTACGGCAGGTGCATCCCATGGGCTTCAGTCGCACCCCAGGGAAGCACCGCGACGTTCGGGCTGTAGTCGCACAGACGGTTGTAGGTGACCTCGTCCAGCAACTCCGGCCGAAGCGTATTACCGGTCCGGTCTGATGCCATAGGAAATCCTACCACGCACTCCGTGCCTCGCGGAAGTCCGCCCCGCGCCGGCAGAGCGCCGGTCGTGGCCCGCCCTGAGAGCACGCTCCATCCGCCAAGCGGCAACGGCATAGACCATCCGGGCTATGTGCCGCTCGCTGCTGGGGTGGCACCTTCAAAGAGGAGGCCATATGCTCAATCTGGAGGTACGAAGCAAGCTCGACGTAGAGGAGGCGACCGATCGCGCGATCGCGACCTTCAAGGACAACGAAGGCATGGCGATCACCCAAATCTCGGCACATATGCATCGCGAGCAGCAGGCACTCGACATCACGCTCACCAACGTGGAGAACCCGACGGAAGCGCGTGAGCGGCTGAGGGCAATCACGGATTTCGCCCGCGACCACAGCGGCTACCGGTACGTCCGGCATCTCGTCCATTTCGACGACACCGGCAGCCTCGGACGCCATCTCCTTCTGGACATGACGTACGAGAAGCCGATGACGGTCCAGCTCCGTTCGGACAAGGCCGACGAGATAACCCGGGCCTTCGCGAAGTCCATCACCTGAGGCTCGATTTTGGGCCCTACAGTGGCCTCTCGAGCGTCGTAGTGTCGCGCACTTCCTTCACTCCGGTCGTGCAAAGCGTCGCTCCCTACACGAGCGCCGCGATTTCCTCGGGCAACTCGCTCTTTACATCCTCGATCTCGCCTTCTGTCAGGTACCTCTCGACCTCTGCGAGCACCTTGGCAATCAGCTCCTCAGTGGACGCATTCCAGTCGAATCGCGTCTCGCCGAACTGAGCCTGGTGTTCCTCTACCCGCTTCGCGAACTCCCCCGCGGTCTTGAGTCG
>SKQU01000249.1 GCA_007118855.1 Spirochaetaceae bacterium | reverse complement strand
GGTCGATTCTCAGGAGGACCATGCGAGTCACCGACATTGTACTATTACAATAGCACAATCGTGCAAACCGCGCAAGCTCGATTTGGGAGCACATCGGCATGCACCAATCGCCCCCCGGCTTGTAGAATAAGGGCGTCGATACCGGCGTCAGTCCTCTGCCTCTGCTTGAGACGGTGATCTTGGCCCCACATCAACCTGTCTCCGGAGATCCCGGGCAGCAATTGCTGAGTCGCCCCGCGATCTCCGGAGGCCGTTCTAGGTGAGTCCAGCCAGCGATCTTCAGTTCGGAATTACAAGATGGCCAGCCTGGTGAGAGATCCGAGGATAGACAGTTCGCGTTTGTCATAAACGAGGCGTATGGGCACAGCGAGTCGATTCAACTGTGTGCCCTTGCGGACGTCGTCATCGTTTCCAGTGCGGGTACCGATGGAGTCGACAGGCGGGCTTCGCGCAATCCGCTCGTCCGTGTCCGGTCCGTTTTCGTGTCAAGGGCCATCATATTCCCCACCCCCGGGGTCACGAAGATTCCCCACCTTCACGCGGGTCCTCGTTCTTCGTCTCGCCGGGGCCTTGGCTGAGATCTCGAGCGCCCGGGATCCGTCCCATGACTTCCCTGCGATAGGAGCGACCGGAGGTGGCGATGATCTTGATTGCCGCCGATACCATGCGATCGAGGATCGCGCCGCCGACCACGGGGTCGGGGAAGGTGGCGTACCAGTCCTCCGGAGGACGGTTGGAGGTGAGGATGGTGGAGGCCGTTGAGAGTCTGCCTTCGGCGAGGACATAGAGCATCTCGGCCTCCTTCTGGTCGAGGGCCCGGAAAGCGAAGTCGTCGAGGATGAGTAGGTCGACCTTCATGGCGTAGCGTAGCTCGCGCTCAGCGCGTTCGGCGCTGTCGGCGCACAGATCGTGTAGCAACCGCTGTGTGGAGCGGAACAGAACCTGGTAGCCACGGCGACACGCCTCGTGACCGATCGCTTTGACCGCATGGGTCTTGCCGATGCCCGGTGGTCCCCCGATAACTACATTGCGCCGTTGTTCGATGAACCGGCAGGTGGCAAGATCGCGCAGCGTCGCCGGGGGCAGGGAGTGCTCGTTGAAGCGGAAGTCGAATTGCTCGAAGGTCTGCTGTACGCCGAAGGCGGCGGCCTTCAACCGCTTGGCGAGCATGTTGTTCTCGCGGCTCTGCATCTCGTCGTCGATGAGCAGCGAGAGAAACTCGAGGTAGCCGAGGTTTGCCTGCTGGGCTTCGGCCACGCGTAGGTCGAGGGCGTGCAGCACACCTGGCATCTTCAGACGCTTGAGCTGCTGCTCGAGTTGGGTGCGGGTTTCCATGGTCGTGTCTCCTTAGTTGAGGTAGTAGGTGATGTCGCGGATCATCTGAGTGCCACGCTCGGAGATCGAAAGCGATCGAGAGAACTGCTCGCTGCCTGCGGCGGTCTCGAACATGCGCTTCAGCGTCTTCGGCAGTTCCACCGAACGACGGCGAGCACGTTCGCACACCTCATCGAAGTAAGGCTTGTCCCGGTGAGCCTCCATGACCGACAGCATCGCACGCGCCCGTCTGGCGTTTAGATACGCGTGGGGAGACAGCAACGCGGAGATGAGCTCACGCGCCGACTGCCCATAGGAAGCTGCCTGTTCGACGAGCCACGCCGGGTAGCCGCCGTCCATCATGTGCTGGACGGCGGCCGGAAAGTCATCCGGATTCCAGTAACGCTTCTGACCCGGACGGACCACATACTGGCGAACGAGGCTCTCCTGGCTGTACAGACGCAGCACAGGCGCGCTATAGCAGGCCCACAGCGTCTGACCACGCCATTTCGGCGGCAGGGAGAAGTACATCTTGTTGAAGGTGACGAACTGATCGCCACGGTGCACAGTAACCCGCTTCCACAGCGGCACTACGAAGCGCTGCTCGGGCAAGCGCTTCAGAGCAGCGTGTTCGGTTTCGAACGCCTCGAGCGGGGCGATGCCGGTCGTGCCGTGCTCGCGCCGTCCGTACTCCTCGCGGCACCAGGTGAGCGCATGACGATTGAGCTCGGCAAGCCCGGCGCTGGGATGCAGTTCGCGCAGCATGCGAAACAGCTGGCGTGCGACCGGCACGAACCGTTCGACCTTCCCCTTGTCCGTCGGCGTGGAGACCCGACACGGATCGACGAAGGTCTGGTAGTGCGCCGCCGCGTCGGCGAACGCCCGGTTGATCTTTGGATCCCACAAGTCGGGCCTGACCACTGCGGCCTTGAGGTTGTCGATCGAGATGAGCTCGGTGACCCCGTCGTAGAACTCGACCATGTCCACGAAGCTGCCGGTGAACGAGCTCTGGTCCTGCGAGAAGACGAACTGCACGAACGGCAGCCGGCAACTTGAGAGTATGCCGCAGAACGCCCAGACCACGCGGTTGCGTTGCTCCAGCGGCACCGCCATATGGCCGACCTTCCCGTAGTCGAGCTGGGTCTCGAGTCCCGGCGGCAGCTCGATTCGGATGATCTGTCGTCGCGGGCGCTCTCCCAGCCGGTTGTCGCGGGCGAAGCGCTTGAACGTCTCGTAGCTCACCTGGAGGTCATATTTCTGACGGACCACCAGGAATGCGTTCTTCGCTACGAGCGGGTCTTCGCTGCGCCCAATGAGCTGCTGTAACTCCCCCAGATGCGGCTCGAGCTTCTCCCGCATCGGCGCGCCACGCTCGCTCTTCTGAGGCAGCACCCCTGCGGTCCGATGGCCGAACTCCTCACGCGAGATCGGTTCGTTCTCGGGCGAGAGCCCGACCGCCTTCATCGCTGCGATGTACTCTCTGACCGTTTTGCGGTCCCGTTCTTCTGCAGCGGCCATGTGCGAGACCGTCTGTCCCGCGATCCACCGTCGGTAGATCTCCCAGAGATCCTGCGTGTCCATACGTCGGTACCCCATCCTTCGGCATCTCCTTTCTCTTGGAGACACCCTATGTCGTCTACGTCGGGGTGGGGAATCTATGTGACCCTGGAACCGGTTCTCCTGGGGAATCTACGTGACCCTGGGAGCACCTTCACTGAGGAATCTTCGTGACCCCAACCCGTCGCTGGGTGGGGATTCTATGTGGCCCCGGACAACCGCCAACCCCGGACGGTCTGGCAACGTATCTGCGCGGGCTACGCCTGGACTTCTACCTTCATCCAGTGATTCCCGTTGCCGAAAACTATCTGGCGATAACCGAGTTTGCACGGTTGATCGACATGGCGTTGCTCGTGGGCAACGAGATCGGCACGATCAACGGTGCGGTGACGCCTGGTACGAATCGCTATGATCCTGACCGCTCTCTCCTGCAGCCGATCCTTGCAGACGGACATTTGCTGGGCGTCGTGTACGAAGAGT
>SKQU01000358.1 GCA_007118855.1 Spirochaetaceae bacterium | reverse complement strand
GCGCGAAGGCCTGCGAGAGAATCCGGTTTTTCTCGCGGTCGAGCTCACCAAGGATCGTCTCCTTGCGGCCCTCACCGAGCGAGCGGTAGGCGCGCGCGATGCGCTGGCGTTCGGAGACCATCCGGTCGTAGACGCTCTCGGTGAGCTCGTCGGAGTAGCGGATCTGGCGGATGACCACGTCGATCAGCTCGAGCCCCACATCCTCGATCTCCTGGCTCGCCGCGGCGAGCATCTCCTGCGAGAGTACCTCGCGGCCCTTGCGCACGTCCTCCTGTTGTTCGACCGTGACGATGAGATCGGCGATTTCCGCCACGTCCTCGTCGTCCTCGGGGATCTCGGAGACCTGCACCTCTTCGCGCACGATTTCGTTGATCAGGTTGGTGCTTCGCACCGCTTCGTAGATGGGGTTCTGCGCGATCACGTTCGCCACCGCGCTTTCAAGGATATCGTCGAGGAGCGCATACGCCGATTGGACGCTGATGAGTCTCGAGTAGAACAGACTCGGCTCGACGATGCGCCAGCGCGCCGTGGTGTCCACGTAGATGAACTGCTGCTCGGCGGTAGGAAAGAGGCGCGCCTGGCCGTCCCAGCTCATCGTTCTCGCCGGGTACTTGACGACATTGTCCACGACGGGCGTCTTCACGTGGAGTCCCGCCTGCGTGGTGGTCTTCACGATCTCGCCGAAGCGGACGACGACCGCCTGCTCACCCTCGGTAACCACGTACAGCGGCCCGAGGATGAGAAAGACGATGACCACCACACCGATTATGACGAGCGTTCGTATAAGCTTCTTCATTGCTGACCTCCCGGGACGATCCCCTCGCCGCCGATGTTCAGAAGCGGCAGGAAGTTCTGCAGGTTCCGGTCGATCAGGTCGACGCGATCCTCGTCGGCGAAGACGGCCTCAACCATCTCTATGTAGAGTCGCGTTCGCGTCGTGCGCGGGTCGAGCCGGTACTCGGCGAGCACGTTGTTGAATCGCGCGATGTCGCCGGTTGCCGTGTTGACTCGGTTGACCCGGTAGCCTTCGGCCTCCTCGATCAACCGGCGTCCCTGGCCGTCTGCCCGCGGGATCTCCGCGTTGTACTCTTCGCGGCCCTCGTTGATCAGCCGGTTGAAGTCCTGCACCGCCCGGTTGACGTCGTCAAAGGCGGCCTGGACACGCCCGACCGGCGGCACCACGTTTCGCAGCCGGATCTCGCGGACCCGCACTCCAAGGTCGTAGCCCTGGAAGATGACGTTGAGCCGCTCGGCGGCCTGGACCTGGATCGCGATGCGCTCTGCGCCGATCACGTCGACGATCGCCCGGTCGCCGACGAGCGCGTTCATCACCGACTGGGTGACGTCGCGGATTGTCTTGACGCGGCGGTCGGCGGCGGTATTACCCGCGGGGGGCATTGCCTGTATGCCGATTCCGCCGGGGATCGACTCGAAGTTGAAGAGCCACGCCCGCGCGTCGACGATCTGGTACTGGATGATCCAGTCGACGTCTATGATATTGAGGTCTCCGGTGAGCATGATCGATTCCCGCGGGAACTGCGTCGCGCTCAAGACCGTCTGGTCACCGGCGACCGCGGTCCTGAACCCAAACTCTTCGCGCTGGACCTGCTGGACACGGACGTTGTAGTTCTGGTCGATCCCGAAGGGGAGCTTGAACTGCAATCCCGGTCCCGTGGTTCTCAGGTATCTCCCGAATCGAAGCACCACCGCCTGCTCGGTCTGGTCGACCACGTAGAAGCTGCTCGCGGCGAGCGCTATGAGCACCACCACCACCAGCACCGTGACCACCAGCTTCGGTCGCAGATTGAACGGCATGTTCGGAGGGGAGACGTCTCTTTCAGACATATGGCCTCCTGTCTATACTAACGAAGGGTACGCCCTGATCGGGCTGCGGTCAAGGCCGGGCTCCCGGCCGGCAGCCCGCGCTCGCACCCGGGGCGGCGCAAAGGGGCGCGGTTGACCGCCGGCGGTCGCTCTCCTATAGTTGGCTTCCATGAAGAAGCGACTCATTACCTCGGCCCTGCCCTACGTCAACAATATCCCCCACCTGGGGAACCTCATCCAGGTGCTCTCCGCCGACGTCTTCGCCCGATTCTGCCGGATGCGAGGGTATGAGACGCTCTACATCTGCGGGACCGACGAGTACGGGACGGCGACCGAGACGAAGGCGCGGGAAGAGGGAATCACGCCGAACGAGCTCTGCGACCGCTACTACCGGATACACGACGACATCTACCGCTGGTTCAACATCAGCTTCGACAGGTTCGGGCGCACGAGTACCGAGTGGCATACGAAGATCACGCAGGCGATCCTGCTGCGGTTGCACGAAAACGGCTACATCACCGAGCACACGATCGAGCAGCTCTACAGCGAGGCGTCCGATATGTTTCTCGCCGACCGCTACGTCCGCGGTACCTGCCCTGCCTGCGGGTACGAGGAGGCGAGGGGAGACCAGTGCGAGCAGTGCGGGAAGCTGCTCGACCCCACCGACCTGATCGATCCGCGCTCCGCGCTCGACGGCTCGAAACCGGTCGTCAAGGAGACCCGGCACCTCTACATCGATCTGCCTGCGATCAGACCGAAGCTCGAGGAGTGGATGGCCGTCGCGTCCAAAGAGGGCCGCTGGGCGCGCAACGCCATCCGGATGACCAATGCATGGATCCGCGACGGGCTGAAGGAACGGTCGATCACCCGCGATCTGAAGTGGGGGATTCCCGTGCCCCTCGAGGAGTACAAGGACAAGGTGATCTACGTCTGGTTCGACGCGCCGATCGGCTATATCTCGATCACCGCGAACCACACCGACGACTGGGAGCGGTGGTGGAAGGACCCTGAAGGCACCGAGCTCTTCCAGTTCATCGGGAAGGACAACATCCCCTTTCACACCGTGATCTTCCCCTGCTCACTGCTCGGCAGCGGCGAGAACTGGACGATGCTCCACCACATGTCGAGCAGCGAGTACCTGAACTACGAGGCGGGGAAGTTCAGCAAGAGCAAGGGGATCGGTGTGTTCGGCAACGACGCGATGGAGACCGGCATACCCGCCGACGTGTGGCGGTTCTACACGTACTACAACCGGCCGGAGAGCAGCGACTACCTGTTTACCTGGGACGACTTCCGGGAGAAGGTCAACGGCGAGCTCATCGGTAACCTCAGCAATCTCGTCAACCGGACGCTCACCTTCGTGCACCGCTACTACGACGGACGGCTCGCGGAGCCCGGGGGCGAGGTGAACAAACCGCTCTGGGAACAGGTCTCGACGCTTGAGGAGAAGATCACCGGTCTGCTCGAGTGGGCGAACCTGCGTGACGCGCTGCGCACCGTCTTCGCGCTCTCCTCGCTCGGCAACAAGACCTTTCAGGACGGAGAGCCGTGGAAGCGCCGTCATGACGATCCGGAGGGCACCCTGCGCCTTCTGACCGATCTCGTCTACCTGATTCGCGACCTCGCGATACTCGTCAAGCCCTACATTCCGGAGACCGCCGATCGCATCGCGGGCTTCCTGGGGGTGTCCGAGCTCACCTGGAGCGACCTGCGTGAGCTCTCCGGGATCAGCCGGGTAGGGAAGCCCGAGATCCTCTTCGCGCAGATTACCGAGGAAGAGGTCGAGCGGTTCCGGGCGGCCTTCTCGGGCTCGCAGTCGGAGCGGGCAGCTGAAGCCGAAGCTGCAGCTTCGGCATCAGATTCGGTTGAGCACCGGTTCTCGCGGGAGGTGCGTCTGATCGCCGCGAAGATCACCTCGGTCGAGCCTCATCCGAAGGCCGACCGCCTCTACGTCGAGGAGATCGACGACGGAAGCGGGGAAGAGCGGCAGATCGTGAGCGGCCTCGTGGGGCACTACGAACCGGGAGAGCTAGTCGGCAGGACCGTGATCATCGTGGACAATCTGAAGCCGGCAAAACTGAGGGGAGTCCTGAGCGAGGGGATGCTGCTCGCCGCGAGCGAGAAGCATGACGACGGTGAGGAACGCGTCGACGTGTTGTTCCTCCACGAAGTGGAGCCTGGAACGCCGGTCAGGCTCGCGGGCGCCCCGGAGGCGGCCGGACGCCCGGAACAGATCGACATTGACGCATTCTTCTCCATCCCCATCCGCGCCGAGCGCGGGGTCGTGGTCGTTGGTGAGACGCCGCTTGAGGCCCGTGGGCGTGAAGTGCGCACCCGCTTCGTTGAGAACGGACCGGTCGGATGAGTTCCTCCGGCGCCGGCGACGCGGGCGCCGCCCTGCCGGGTGGTGCCGCAGGGCCGCGGGCGCCCCGGCCATGGCATTTTCTGCAGACCCGGTTCTGGGGTGAGCACAAGTCGGCCTTCGGCTGGCATGCCTCGAGCATCCCCGGCGATGAGGTGGCTCCGGGGATGCCCGACCTGCTGGTGCTCACGCGTCGCGTGGCGCCCGGCGTGCTCCTGTCCTACGTGCCCTACGGCCCCGCGGTCGCAGGCGAGAACCGGGCGTGGTGTCCCGGCCCGGAGGCGGCCGAGCTCGGCGAAGCGATCGGCCGCGCCGCCTTGGCGACCGTCGGCGAGGTCCGGCGGCGACTCGGGCGCCCGCCCGTGCTCGTCCGGTTCGATCTGCCCCACTGCTCCGTCGATCCCGGCTTTGCCGGCGCGCTCGGCGACGGCAACTCCGCGACGACGGCGCGCAGGGCACCCGTCGGTGTCCAGCCGCCGGATACGGTGGTCATCGATCTCTCAGCAGATGAAGATGGCCTGCTCGCCGCGATGCACCGCAAGAACCGCTACAACATCAGGCTTGCCGAGCGCAAGGGCGTGGAGGTCGACGAGGCCGACGCCTCTCACCTGGACCTCTGGTACGATCTGTACCGCCGGACGGCGAGACGGGATGGGATCGCCATCCATTCGCGAGAGTACTACGCCCGCCTCCTCGAGCTGCCGCGGACCGACGGGGGGGTGGACCTGCGACTCTACCTCGCCCGCCACGAGGGGGATGTGCTCGCCGGAATCATCGTCGTGCGGTACTCAGGCGGAGCAACGTACCTGTACGGCGCGAGCTCTGACGAAAAACGCAACCTCATGCCCAACTACGCGCTGCAGTGGCGCGCGATCGTGGATGCCCGCCGCGACGGGTGTGCCTGGTACGATCTTTACGGCGTGCCGCCGACGGACGACCCGTCGCACCCGATGCACGGGCTCTACCGGTTCAAGTGCGGCTTCGGCGGCATCCGGCTTCGCCGCCTTGGTTGCTGGGACGTCATCGGGCGCCCGGTGGGTGCGCGCCTGTTCCGGCTTGCCGAGCGGGCCCGTGATGTCTACGTTCATGGCGTGAGGTCACATGTCGCTCGCTGATCAGCTGCTTCGAATTGGACCGTTGACGATTCCCGTCTGGCTCGTCGCTTCCGCGACCGGGCTCGCGATTGTCGCGATTGCCCAGCGCACGATCTGGCGGGCGGACCGGGAGTCGTGGTCGACGGCGAACGACGCAGCGCTCTCCGCGGTGCTCGTCGGCTTCGCCGTCTGGAAGCTGACGCCCGCCGTCACCCGGATCGAGCAGATAGTCGAAGCCCCGGCGCGTCTGCTCTACTATCCCGGCGGCACAGCGGGGCTCGTTGCCGGGCTCCTCACCGGGATAGGCGTCGGCGCCGTCGTCTACCTGCGAAAGGCCTCCGGAAGGCGGGCTCGGGTCGCGATCCATGGAGCCGTCCTCCTGTCCGGTGCCGCGCTCGGTTTCGGCATCGCGTCGCTCGTTCCCTCCCGCGCCGAAGAGCCCGCCGCGATTCCCGACTTCGTCTTTCTGTCCGGGTACGAGCGCTCCCTGGACGCGTCGAAGCCCACGGTCATCACCGCCTGGGCCACCTGGTGCGGGCCGTGCACTGCGCAGATGCCGGAGATCGATCGCTTCTACGCGAATCACGGCGAGGAGGTGAATGTGGTGACCCTGAATCTCACGGGGACCGAGCCGTCGATCGAGGCGGTGCGCGGCTACCTCGGAGACAGCGGACATCTGTTCCCCGTAGCGCTCGACTCCTCAGGAGAGACCGCTCGGGCGCTCGGCATCACCGCGACCCCCACGACGGTGGTGTTCGACGCGGCCGGACGCGAGCGCGTACGGCGAGTCGGGGCGGTGAATGCCGACTGGTTCGCTCGAAGAGTACTCCCTCTGCGCCGATGATTATGGTAAGATGGCAATCGCGATGCGCAGGTGCTTGCTGCCCATAGTTTTACTCGTGTTTCTCTCCTCGTGTGCGGGGGTCCCGGACACTCCGGAGGAACCGGATCCGGAAGAACCGCCGATCGAAGTGATCGAGCAGCCTCCCGTCGACACCGCCGAACCGCAACCGCCGGAGGTAGAAGAGCAACCTCCGCCGGCGGAACCTGAACCGGCCGAGCCTCCGGAGGCGGTTGCGGCGATCGACCCTGACGAGCGTCCCGTAACCCTGCGGCTGGTGAATCCGAGCGATCCGTCCGAGCTCGCGCGGACGACATTCCTGCTCTCTGCGCTCCCAAGCGAGGGCGTCATCGCGGCCTACGAGATCGAGATGATCTCCGGACCGGTCGCTCCACGTCCGTTCGAGGAGCCTTTCGAGGTCGTGGATTTTGCGACCCTGCCCCGGGACGAGCGGGTGCTGCGAGTGCCGGCGGCTCGTGATCCGCTGCAGGTGAGCGTCCCCCCGGGTTTCGTCGACTCCGCCGCCTATTCGGTGCGAGTGCGTGCAGTGCTCGAGGACGGGCGTGAGAGCGAATGGGCCCGGATCGACACGGTGACACGATTCGGGTTTCACGCGCCCCGGATGGACCCGACCGCTCCCACTATCAGCACGCGTCCGGTTCTCTCCGCCGAGTCCGAACGTCAGACGCAGATACTCGTCGGCCGAGAGCGCTCTTTCGTCGCGAACGAGCCTGGACCGGTGGCTGTCCCCTTCGACCTGAGCGCAGGTCGCTACGCCGTGCGGGCCCGCACGCGCACCGACGATGGATACCTGACCGCCTTCGGGGAAGCGGCGGATCTCGTCATACTTGCCGACGCCCAACCGCAACGCGCCTGGCCTGTGGGCGGTGAGACGACGCTCACCGCACGGCCCGGCCTGCAGTGGCTGCCGGTAGAGGGAGGCGTGGCGTACCAGGCGCGGTACCGGGCGGTCGGGCAGGCGTCGTGGCAGCAGCAATCGCCGGTTCCCCAGACCTACGTGCCAATACCTGATGATCTGTCCGCCGGCGGTGAGTACGAGTGGCAGGTACGGGTTCGAAACGATGCGGGGACCTGGTTCTCCTGGGGGCCGGCCGAGCGGTTCACGGTTGGCGCTTTTGAGCTTGCGTTCGCGCCGGTGATCCGACCCGGAGAGCAGGCGACCTTCGCCCGGGGAGCCGAGGACGGCGGGCGTGACGAGCGGCCGGTGAGACAGATCACGCTGACCGCGGCATACGACATGCAGGTGAGCCCTCTCACGAACGACGAGCTCGTGACGATCGTCCGGTATGCCGCAGAGCGGGGGCTCGTGGAGATCGACGCCGACGCCGTCTGGTCGACCGATGATGAGCGCGTTCCTCTCGTCGGGCTCGGGGAGATGGACTACGGCGATCAATTCGGCCTTCGGTACGCGGACACCGACCTTCGTGTGGTTCCCGGGTACGGTTCGCACCCGGCGGTCGGGGTGACGTGGGCCGGGGCCGTTCGCATCGCGGACCTCCTCTCCTATCTCGAGGGCAGGCCTGCGGCCCATACCGGCGACGGGGAGCTGCTCGAAGCGCACGGTTCAGGATACCGGCTGCCCACGGAGGCGGAGTGGGAGTACGCCGCGCGCGGCCCAACCGGACGGCGGTTTCCCTGGGGTGGGCAACTCTCCGGTCGAGTGGCGAACTACTATCGCAGCTTCGATCCCTTTGAGGACGTCAACGAACCGTACACGGCGCGCGGAGGACCCACCAATCCGGTCGGGTTCTTCAACGGGACCGTGCAGCAGGGGTTCCAGACGGCCGACGACGCATCCCCATTCGGCATCCGCGATCTGGTGGGAAACGTCTGGGAGTGGTGCCATGACCGCTACGACCCCGGGTACTACGCGCAGTCTCCGGATACGGATCCGGTGGGCCCGGACTCAACCGATTTCGGTGTGCGCAGCGAAGCCATCGTACTCGCGATCGCGCTCGATCCGAACCAGCGGGTCGTGCGGGGAACGGCGTGGAACACCCGCGCGCCCGACGTTCGGGTGACCAACCGCGGTCGCTACTCCGAGCACGGACGAAGCTTCAGCATCGGGGTCAGGCTCGTGCGCAATCCGCAGCCGTGATCAGCTGATTCCGTACTGCTCTTCGAGCCGCTCGTAGTAGTTGGTGATCTGGCGCACCCACTGTCGTTTGACCTGGTAGGGGCGGTAGAAGAAACTGCGTTTGAACCCGTAGATCATGATGTTCTTCAGCTGCTTCGGGGCGATGGAAAACCCGTCCACCGCGAGCTCGATCTCCCGCGTCACGGACGTATTGCTCACGAGGCGGTTGTCCGTGCAGATGCAGAGGCTCAGGTTTCGCTCGAGCATGTCTCCAAGGCTGTGATCCGCGACGCTCCTGAGGTCGGGGCAGGTCTGGAGATTGCTCGTGAGGCAGACTTCGACCGTGATGCGCTTGTCCGCGATGTAGTTCACCAGGTCGCGGACGTAGCGGTCACGATCGGTGACCGCGTCACTGTAGATCATGTCCGCCCGGAAGAGCCGCAGCCCGTGGCCGATGCGGTCGGCGTGGATCTTCGTGATCGCCTGGAAGATCGACTCCGGACCGTAGGCTTCGCCCGCGTGGACGGTCTTCTTCATGAAGTGGCTGTGAACGTAGTCGTATGCGTCCTGATGCGCGCTTGCCGGATAGCCGTACTCGCTGCCGGCGAGGTCGAAAGCCACGACCTGCACGTCGGTTTCGTTTCGCAGCTTCACACTCGCCTTCGCAAGCTCGAGCGAGGCCATCCGGATCAGCTCGTCGTCGCTCGAGTACGGGTGCACGCGGGCGAGGTCGCCATAGTAGGAGCTGAACTGCGGCGTGAAGAAGCGCATCGCCGTCACGATGATGCCGTACTCGAAAGGCGGCTCATCAGGCGCGAGGTTCGCGTTGAACCGATCCCGGGCCTTTCGCAGCCCCGCGTCGACCGAATGCATGACCGTTTCGTAGGTCATCCGCTGCGATACGTGCAGCTGCGGAGCGAACCGCACTTCGACGTAACGAACTCCCTCGTTGATGTTGTCTTCGGCGAGCTCGTACGCGATCCGCTCCAGACTGTCCGGGTCCTGCATCACCCGGCAGGTATAGGCGAACCCCTGAAGGTACTCATCGAGGTCGCGGTATGAGTTCTTGAACACCGTCGCCCGCAGGCCGTCCGGCGTCGCCGAGGGGAGATCGACACGCTGGTCGCGGGCGAGCTCGATCAGCGTTTCGAGCCGCAGGCTGCCGTCAAGGTGCACATGCAGGTCGTTCTTGGGTATCGCGCGGATGAACTCGGGTGGGTAGGGCACGGGTCCTCCTGCGACTATTCTACCACGGCTCGGTGCGCGGCGACGAGTGACCTGAACTGATCTCCGCGGTCGAACTCGTTCTGGAACATTCCGAACGACGCGCATCCCGGTGAGAGGAGAACGACCTCCCCGTCGCCTGCCGCCCTGACCGCGCCGTCGAACGCGTCTTCGAGCGTCCGGTACGGACCCCGGTAGGGCAGGCCGAGCGAGTCGAGCAGGGCAACCAGACGATCCGTTGCGCTCCCTCCGAGGAGGTGGATCGACCCCGTTCTCTGAGCCACCTCTGCAAATGCGTCGAGCGGGACGCCCTTGTCGCTTCCGCCGGCGATCAGGTGCACCCGAGCGGTGAAACTGCCCACCGCCGCGAGCACCGCCTCCGCGATCGTCGCCGCCGAATCGTTGACGAAGCGGACCCCGCGGACCTCTCCTAGAGACTCGAGCCGATGCGCGATGCCCGGGAACTCGCGCGCCCTTCGGCGCACCGTCTCCGCACGGACGCCGAACAGGAGCGCCGCGGCGCCGGCGTAGAGCAGGTTCGTCCGCTGGTGCTCGCCTGCGGCGCGGCTGTCCGGTTCGACGAGCCGGACGGGACGGTCAGATTCGGGCAGATGCAGGACGCCCCATCCGTCGGCGAATCCGGCGCTCGGTCCATCGTCGTTCGGTCGCGCCGTACGGCTCACGCGTACGACCCGCTGCGGCTGCGGCGGACGGTAGGCTCGGGACCACCGGTCGTCCGCCGACAGCAGGCACCAGGAGTCGTGTCGCTGCGAGGCGAAGATCAGAGCCTTGTCCGCGGCGTAGTCGCTCATCGAGGCGTAGTAGTCCTGATGGTCCGGCATGACGTTCGTGACGGCGCTCACGGTAAAGGCGGCGGTGGCTTCGGCCCCGAGCTGAGTCAGCAGGAGATCGCCGAGCTGGAACGAGGAGAGCTCGAGCACGATCGGCTCGGTTCCGGTGAGCTCGGAGGCGAAGGAGAGGGGTGAGACGGTGATATTACCCCCGAGCCGGGCGGTCGGATGGTCCTCACGCAGAATGTGGTGGAGCGCGCTCGCGGTTGTCGATTTGCCCTTCGTCCCGGTGATCGCGATGATCGGGCCGTGGTGGAGCTGCAGGAAGAGCGATACGTCGGTCTCTATGCGCGCCGCGTGACGCAGAAGCGCGACGTCCCGTCGTACCGCGGGATTCTTGACGACGATGTCCGCATGGCGGAAATCCGCCTCGTCGTGCCTTCCCAGCACGAAACGCACGGGAAGATCGGAGAGCTCGGCAACGCTTCGCGCCAGGGCTTCCTCGTCGCGCAGGTCGGTGACCGTGACGTCGGCTCCGGCCTGCGCGCAGAAACGAGCGCTCGCGGCCCCGCCCCCGTGCGCGCCGAGCCCCATCACCACGACCCGCGCCCCGGCCAGCTCGCCGGCATCCGCTCGACCCATTGGCATCTCCCTTGTGCCGGCGGTCAGTTCGAATCGGCGGCCTGTCGCCGCAGCTCGTTCAGGTTGACCGACTCCTCCGACACCCGCTCTATCTCGTAGATGAGCCAGTCGTCGCGCCGATCGGTACGAAGGGCGAGACGGTCGACCACCTGTATTCCGGCGATCCCCGAGCGGCCCGTGACCTCAGCGATCTCGTAGTCCGGGAACCAGCGTTCGTAGCGCGCCTCGAACCGTTGCTCGCCCTCGATCGCGTCGAGCGCACGGATCTCCAGGTTGGCCACGCCGTACGGATGGCGGTCGGCGGGCAGGGTGGGCATTCCCGCGTCGCGCCACTCCTGGGCGTCGACGAATCCGGACTGCATCTCAACGCTCATCCGCTGGCGGTCGAGCACGAAGAGATTGGTGACCTCACGGATGAGATCGGCCCCTGCACGGTCGACCGTTGCGTCCTCCATCGTCATGTGGTCGAGCGAGTTGATGCTTGTGTAGAACGCCTCAACGACCTCCTCCGCCGGCAGGCCCGCCGTGGCGCCCGGTTGCAGGGCGTTCCTGATGATCGTTGCGGGGATCGAGCCGACGATGATGACGATGGCCGCGATCGTGAGAATCTTTCTTCCGTTGCGACGCAGCCCCTCCTTGCGGCGGTAGGTGCGTTCGAGCCTCTCGGTCGCCTGACGGGCCTCCTCTTCGAGCCGGCCCTGCTCCTGCGACGAAAGACTGTCCCGGATCCCGTGTTCGCGCCAGACACGCAGCCGGTCGGCCCAGACGTTCGGGTCCGGGGTCGCCTTCGCGCCGGTGAGCTCGGCCTGGAGCGCTTCGGAGACCTCGCGGCGAACGGTAACGTCGCGGTGATGCGCAGGAATCACGATGCCCGCGCGCACGCGCGAGTGCAGATCCTCTTCGTCCTGCGCGTCGTAGGGAAACTCACCGGTGATCACGTAGTAGGCCGCCGCGGCGAGCGCGAATCCGACGTTCTCCTCGGGTTTGTGATCCGGATGGTTGAACCGTTCCATCCGCTTGATCCGGGACTCATAGTCCTGATGCTCCCGGACGGCCGCCATGATGTCCGGCGGGAGGACGAGCAGCCCGCCGTCGTTGAGGAGCACCAGTGTACGCGTATGGAAGGGCACCATGGGCACGTTCCGGCGCTCGAGCGCGGCGAACGCCCGGGCGATTCGTTCGAGCAGCTCGAGCCGGTTGCTCGACGAGTCGTAGAGCGCGTCTTCGAGGAGCCTGCCTTCGGCGTACGGTCCATGGACATGGACCGTGCCTTCGTGCTCCACGAAGCCCTGCGGCCGCCACGGTTCGACTGAGTCTCCCACGATGATCCATCCCGTCTGCCGTTGCTGCCCGGCGAGCTTTCGCAGCGTGGGGCTGTTCGACCGAATGCCCGTGTCCACCGCAAGCAGCTGCGTGTCGTTGCGATAGAGCTCGATGAGCCCGTTACTGATGATCCGAACATCGAGTGCCATGTGTCCACCTTCGTGCTAAAGGAACTACGCGGCCGACGATTCGTCAAATACTTCGGCCGTGAAGATGCGTATCACCGTGTCCGGGCTTCGCCATGCGTCCGGGTCGAGGCCGGCCTTGCGGCAGGTCTGCTCGAGGAACGTCGTGCGGTCCCAGCGGTGTGAGAGTGCGACCTGCGGGAGCAGGAGACCGCTGTGCCGGCCGTGCTCTATGAGGATGCCGTGGCGCCCCGCCTCGATCGACCGGGTGTCGGTTATCCGCTCGAGCGCAGAGAGCACGGAAATCTCGATGACCACGTCCGCGATTTCGTCCTTCGTGAGCGGCGGGAACCGCGGGTCGCGGAAGGCCGCCGCGAATGCCGCCTCACGCACGGTGTCGTAGAGGGGAAGGTCCGAGGTGATGTGACCGATGCATCCGCGCAGCCGCGGCTCGAAGCCGTGAAGGATATGCAGTGACACAAAGGCGCCGCCCGGCGCCTCGAGCTCGGGCAGCCTGTCCGGGTAGCCTGGGTCGTGTCCCGTCAGTTCAGAGGTGATTCTCTTGCGCGCGACGGTGATGAGCGTTCGGCGAGCCTGAGCGCTGAGCATGCCCCATTATGGAGCGCTTGTTCTGCGGTTTCAAGCTGCCGGACTCTGACGTCAGGACTGGCGGCGGCCAAGCATCCGCGACAGCCGATGCTCATCGGCGCTCACGTGCAGGTTCTTCTCTTGCGTCGGCAGGACGAGACCCGTGGGGCCCTGGCGGGGCCGCCTGAGGTACTTCACCTGCGTGTAGTAGAGATCCGCATGCCCGTTGTTCTTCGCCCTGCTGAAGTGGATCGCGAGGTTCGCCGCGTCGAGCAGGACGTCGAGTGGAACGGTTACGCCGCGGCGGCTCCTGATGAATACGTAGCCTCCCGGGACGTCGCGGGTGTGCATCCAGATATCGTTGCCTCGCGCGGCGTGCCGTAGAAGCTCGTCGTTCTCCCGCGCGTTGCGCCCCACGAGAATTGTGAATCCGTGACTGGAGAACTGCAGCCCCGGAGTCGCGTGATCAGGGGCACGCCTCCCGCGAGTAGCCGTGTGGTCTGCGACGAATCGCTCGATATCAGACGTGGGGGTCGTCGCGAGGTTCCGTCCGGTCCGTTCGAGCTCTTCAACGCGAGCCTCGATGTTCGCCGTTTCCTCGTCGACGGTTGCCGTCTGCCGGCGGATGCGGCGTGCCTTCGCGAAGTAGGCTTGCGCGTTCTCCCCCGGCGACTTCGCGGGATCGAGCTCTATGCGGACCGGCGTGTTGTCTTCCGTGTAGTCCTCGACCTCGATCCACTCGGCGCCCGGCTCGACGCGGTAGAGACTTGCGGTCAGCAGATCACCTATCGTCTGCAACCGATCCGCGTCCCGGTGTCCGCTGCGGCGTGCCCGCAGATCGGCCAGGGCTTTGCGCAGCGAGGCGAGCTGTTGCTCCAGGATGCGTGACGCCGCCTCAGTTGCGGCGGTCCGGGTCTTCTCCTCTTCTATTCGCTCGTAATGCGCGCGCACCGAGTCGTTGACGTCCGTCTGCCAGCGTGCCTCGAATTTCGCAAGGTGCGGATCCGTCTGCGACGGCACACCGCGATCTTCGATCAGGCAGGTCTTGCCGCTGACCTCGCCTCGGCGCGGCCTGCGGAAGAACGCGTCCAGGATCGTCCCGTCGGCCTCGGTGACGATGCAATTCGCCGCGCCTCCCCAGAGGCGAATCCAGAGGATCGTCGGCTCGCCGCCGCGCAGGAGATCGAGCCTGATGATCCGGTCCGCGTTGACCTGGCGGGCATCGACGATGCGGGCCCCTTTGACCCGCGCGTTCAGAAGCTGCGCGAAGCGCTGACGCACCGGCGGGCGTGGCGGTATGCGAGCAGTTGCGTGGATTCTCGTGAGCCCGGTCTCCAGGCACACTCTCAGGCGAAGCCGGCGACCCGGGCGGAAGACTTCCAGGTAGAGGTTGCGGAAATCGGGCTGGACGACCTGCTGGATGTGGCTTCCGGGCAGGTCGAGCTCATCGAGTACGGCGTCGATCTCCCGCCAGTTAAGCGACACGGGCAATCGCCTCAGGGAACATCACGGGCGCCGCGCCCGTCGTGAGTCGTTCTTCGTGCATGCGCCGTCTGCACTCCGGATCTCGTCTCATGGTCCCGTCCTGCGGCGATTTCGTCCCGCAGCAGGCAACGAACCGCCCCTACAAGATAGAAACTCCCGGTCACGACGATAAGGGCGTTCTCGCGGTCTGACACGGAGGCGCGAGCCGCGGCGAGCGCGTCTTCGGTGCGCTCGTGGATGGTCGCGACCCCACCGAGGGCGGCACACGTCCGGTGAAGGAGCGCGAGATCGCTTGGCTTGAAGCTCCCCGGGCGCGTGATGACGATTCGGTCGAAGCAGGCGATCAGGTGCGCGAGCATCGACTCGTGATTCTTTCCGGATACCGACCCGTAGATCGCCACCCGCGCCCGCCTGTCCCGGCAGAGCTCGGCTGCCGTGTCGCAGAGCGACCGGACCGAGCGCTCCGTGTGCGCCCCGTCGAGCAGGAAGGCCGGCGGGCCCGGAACGAGCTCCGAACGACCCGGGATCCAGGCGCCGGCGAGGCCGGCCGCGATGACCTCGGCGCCGAGGTGCGGGCGAACGACGGTCGCGGTGAGCGCGGCAAGCGCCGCGTTGTGTGCCTGAACCGTCCCGATCAGGCGCAGCTCGGAGGTGAGGTCGAGGCCGCCGCGCAGCCGCAGGCGCAGGAGCGTCCCCGAGGTGCTCGTCTCGGCCGCGAACGTCTCGATCTGAGCGACAACGTCGTGCACGGGGGCGCGGCGCAGCTCGGCGACGCGGCGGATGGTCGCGAGCGCCTCCGGGTGCTGGCGACCGACCACGACCGGTACGCCGCGCTTGACGATGCCCGCCTTCTCCGCCGCGATGCTCCGCAGCGTGCGGCCGAGGCGATCGGTGTGCTCGAGCTCGACCGGAGTAATGACCGAGGCGATCGGCCGCACGAGGTTCGTCGCGTCGGTTCTGCCCCCGATTCCCACCTCAAAGACCGCGATCTCGCAGCGCGCCTCGCGGAAGACCAGGAACCCGAAGAGGGTGACGAGCTCGAAATAGGTGGGAAGCAGGGCCGGTCGGGTCGTTCGAGCGATCCGCTCGACGTAGGCCCGGATCCCGTTGAAGACTCCCACCGCGAGATCGTCCGTGAGCGATCCGTCGAGCACTCGAACGCGTTCGCGGGGACTCTCCACGTGCGGGGATGAGTAGAGCCCGCATCGGCTTCCGGCGGCGGCGAGTACGGAGGCGATGAAGGCGGCCGTCGATCCCTTCCCTTTTGACCCTGCGACGTGCACCGTCTCGTACGCCCGATGGGGGTCCCCGAAGTCGCCGAGCAGCGTGCGCATCCGCGCAAGGCGGTAGCGGCCTGCCTCGTAGTCGCCGCGGTCGATCTCGAGGAAGGTCTCGCACCAGGAGAAACCGGCCTCGACCGTCTTGATCGCCGCCATCACCGTTCGTCGAGGGCCCGCGCGTGCCAGTGAAACCCCTCGTACTCGGCGAGGGTGCGCACATGGGCCGCGATCTCCTCGTAGGCCCGCGATGAGACCTGCACGACGCTCGTCCGCTTGACGAAATCATGGACGGACACGCCGGACCACGTTCGCGCGGCGCCGCCTGTGGGAAGCACCGCGTTCGCGCCGGCCGCGTAGTTTGCGAGGCTGAACGCGGAGTGCTCGCCAAGGAGGATCTCCGCCGCAGCGGTGATGAGGCTCATCGTCGACCAGGGCTCGGCGGTTCGGATCTGCAGGTGCTCCGGCGCGATCTCGTTGACGATGTGCGCCGCCTCGGCCGGCGAGTCGGCGAGTACGAGTCCCCCGTACCCGCTGAAGACGTCCGTCAGGAAAGCTCGACGCGGCTCGGGAGTCTCCTCGATCAGCCGGGGAAGGAGATCGGCCACTTCCGCGGCGAGCCGGCTGCTCGTGGTGACGAGGATCGCCTGCGAATCCGACCCGTGCTCGGCCTCGATGAGCAGATCGACCGATACGCCTCGCGCGCCGGCCGACTCGTCGGCAAGAATCACCGATTCGGAGGGACCGGCCGGCAGGCCGACGTCGACGCGGTCGCGAAGCAGACGCCTGGCCGCCGCGACGTAGGCGCTTCCCGGTCCGACGATCTTGTCCACGCGGGCGATCGTGCCCGTGCCGTAGGCGAGGGCGGCGATCGCCTGCGCGCCCCCCATGCGGTAGACCGCGTGCACACCGCAGCGTCGCGCCGCGTAGAGGCAGGCGTCGTCCACCTCACCGCCGGGAGCCGGCGGGGTGGCGACCACGACCCGGGGGACTCCGGCGAGGCGAGCCGGGATCGCGAGCATGTAGAGCATGCTGGGAAACCGCCCCCGCCCCTGCGGGACGTAGAGCCCGACCGATTCGATCGGCTGGGTCCGCTCGCCGGCGAGCAGGCCGGGACGGACCTCGGTGAGCTCGAGTCCGCGCGCCACCTGGTGTTCGTGCGCGGCGGTGACGTTGGCGATCGCGTAGTCGAGCGCTTCGCGAACCGCGGAGTCGAGCCTGCGCTCGGCTCTGTCGAAGTCCGCCGTCGGGACCTCGAAGGGCAGATCGAGCGGGAGGTTGTCGAGCGAGCGGGCGTATTCGCGCAGGGCCGCATCGCCCCGGTTCGCCACGTCCGCGACGATCGGCTCCACGTCGCGGACGACCTCGTCGATCGTCTGTTCCGAGCGCGAGAGGATCCGCTTTCGCTCGTCGGAATCGAGGTCGGCCCACACCTGTACCGGTATCTTCATCGGCCCACTCTACCCGCTACTCGATTCACGCGTCAAAGCCGTTGCTGAAGCCGGTTCCATCGAGTAGCTTTTCTCTCACCAATTCGGGGAGGATACGATGGTAATCAGGCCGATGATTCGGAGCAATATCTGCATGAACGCGCATCCGGTCGGACTCGCGCGCGAGGTCCGGAAGCAGATTGAGTACGTGAAGCAGCGGGGCAGGATCCCGGGGCCTCGACGCGCTCTGGTGATCGGCGGGTCGGCCGGGTACGGGCTCGCGTCGCGGATCGTCGCCGCCTGGGGATGCGGAGCTGCGACCGTCAACGTCGCCTATGAGAAGCCGGCGAGCGGCAGCCGAACCGCGACGGTAGGTTGGTATAACACCGAGTTCCTCGAGGATCAGGCGCGCTCGGAGGGGTTCGACGTTGCCACGATCTATGGCGATGCGTTCAGCGACGAGATCAAGGACGAGACCGTCGCGTTGCTGCGGAAGTCGGGTGCCGTGGATCTCGTGGTGTACAGCCTCGCGGCTCCGATTCGCACCGACCCGAAGAGCGGGGAGACCTATCGCTCCGTACTGAAGCCCGTGGGGGAACCGTTCACCGCCCGGACGATCGACACCATGACCGGAGAGTTCAGGACCGTCTCCGCGGAGCCGGCGACCGAGGAGGAGATCGAAGCGACCGTCAAGGTCATGGGAGGCGAGGACTGGCAGCTGTGGATCGATCGTCTGCTCGAAGAGAACCTGCTCCTGCCGGGGGCGAAGAGCGTGGCCTACAGCTATATCGGACCCGAGCTCGTCAAGCGTGTGTACCGGGAGGGTTCGATCGGGAAGGCGAAGGAGCACCTCGAGGCAACGGCGAAGGAGTTGAGCCGCAGCATGGCGGCGCTCGACGGCGCGGCATACGTTTCGGTCAACAAGGCCGTCGTCACCAGGGCGAGCTCGGTCATACCGGTCGTCCCGCTCTACGGGGTGATCCTCTTCCGCGTGATGAAGGAGATGGGGCTGCACGAGGGAACGATCGAACAGGCGTACCGACTTTTTGCCGATCGGCTCTACGCCGGAGATTCGGTGCCCGTCGACGAGGAGGGGCGAATCCGGATCGACGACTGGGAGATGCGTGGCGACGTGCAGCAGCGCGTGCGTGAGCTCTTCGAGACCGTGGATGACTCCAACCTCCGGGAGCTCACCGACATCGACGAGTATCACCGCGAGTTCCTCCGGATCCACGGTTTCGGCGTGGAAGGGGTAGACTACGATGCCGACGTCACCCCGTAGCGACTCAGGCGCTGCTTCGCTGCGCGCTCGTGACAGTCGGCCGTGGTTGCGCTACACTTCGTGAAAAGTCCATTGGAGGTCCGTCCTTGAGTTTTTTCGCAGACATACCGGAGATACCCTTCGAAGGCCCTGATTCCACCAATCCTCTCGCCTTCAAGTATTACCGCGCCGATGAGCGCGTAGGTTCCATGACGATGCACGATCACCTGCGCTTCTCGATCGCGTACTGGCACACGATGAACGGTCGTATGTCCGACCCCTTCGGGATGGGCACCGCGATCCGGCCGTGGGACTCGGTCACCGATCCCATGGATCAGGCGAAGGCGCGGATGGAGGCGCTGTTCGAGATCCTGCAGAAGCTCGGGCTCCGGTACTTCTGCTTCCACGACCGTGATATCGCCCCGGAAGGTGAGACGCTCGCGCAGACGAACAGGAATCTCGACGAGATTGTCGAGTTCACGAAGGGCCTCATGGGCGGGTCATCCGTCAGACTGCTGTGGGGAACGGCATGCCTGTTCGCGCACCCCCGTTTCGTGCACGGGGCGGCCACGAGCTGCAATGCCGATGTCTTCGCCTACGCCGCGGCCCAGGTGAAGAAAGCGATCGAGGTGACCCACTACCTTGGCGGAACCAATTACGTCTTCTGGGGCGGCCGGGAAGGCTACGAGACGCTTCTGAACACGGACATGGGCCTCGAGCTCGACAATCTGGGCCGGTTTCTCGCGATGGCGGTCGACTACGCCCGGGAGATCGGTTTCGGCGGGCAGTTCCTGATTGAGCCCAAGCCGATGGAGCCGACGAAGCACCAGTACGACAGTGACGTCGCGGCCTGCCACGCCTTCCTGCAGAAGTACGGGCTCACCGACCACTTCAAGATGAACATCGAGCAGAACCACGCCGTGCTCGCCGGCCACACCTTCGCGCATGAGCTGCGCTACGCCCGCGCGAACGACATGCTCGGCAGCATGGATGTCAACCAGGGTGACTATCTGCTCGGCTGGGATACCGACCAGATGCCCACGGATATCCATGAGGCGACGCTTGCGATGTACGAAGTGCTCGCGAACGGCGGAATCGCGCCGGGAGGGATGAACTTCGACGCTCACCTGCGGCGTGGCTCCTTCGATCCCGCCGATATCTTCATCGGGCACATCGCCGGGATGGACGCCTACGCGCGGGGGCTGAAGTCCGCCTGGGCGCTCAGGGAGAGCGGTGAGATCGAGTCGTTCATCAGGGAGCGCTACGCGAGTTACACAAGCGGAATAGGGAAGCAGATCGTCGACGGGAAGATCGGTTTCAAGGAGCTCGAGACCTATGCGCTCGACCATTCACAGATCACCAATACTTCCGGACGCCAGGAGATGCTCGAAGGCATTGTGAACCGGTATCTTTAGTCTCGCATGAATATGGAAGCCTTTATCCTCGGGACGGGCGGGACGATGCCGTTGCCGTCGCGGCATCTGACATCCGTGCTGCTCCGTCGCGAGGGCGATCTCTTTCTCTTCGACTGCGGCGAGGGGACGCAGGTCAGCATGCGTCGGCTGAACCTCAAGTGGAAGAAGATCAACGCGATCTTCATATCCCACACCCACGCCGACCACGTGACCGGTCTGCCCGGCATGCTCATGCTCTCGAGCCAGGTGGAGCGGGACGATCCGCTCTACATCATCGGCCCCCCCAAAATCCGCGACTTCGTGGAGGCGAGCCGCGATGTGCTCGAGATGTATATCAACTACGAGATCGTCGTCCAGGAGATCGAGAGCCCCTCGTCGAAGCAGGTGGTCTACCAGGGTGACGGGTTCTGCGTCCGCACGATACCGCTGCGCCACTCGCGGACCTGCGTCGGGTACGTGCTGGAGGAGGATCCGCGCCCCGGGCTCTTCCATCCCGAGCGCGCGACCGCGCTCCGCGTTCCCCGGGGCCCGCTGTGGGGCAAGCTGCAGCATGGCACTTCCGTGGCGCTCGAGGACGGCCGGGTCGTCGAGCCGGGCGACGTCATGGGAGCGCCTCGCCGCGGACGCAAGTTCAGCTACGTTACGGACACGCTGCCGCTTCCATCGATCGCGGCAGAGGTCACGAACTCGGATCTGCTGATCAGCGAGGGGATGTTCGAAGACGCGCTGCGCGATACCGCGCACGGCAAACGGCATATGACGGCTCGCGAGGCGGCGCAGATCGCCGTTGAGGCGGGCGGCGTGAAGAAGATGGGTCTGATCCACTACAGCCCGCGGTACACCGACCGGGAGCTTGCAAGGCTGCTCGACGAGGCGCGTGAGATCTTCCCGTACACGTTCCTCAGCCGCGATCGTCAGACGATCGCGATCCCCTACGAGGAGGATGAGTGATCGAGGCCCGCGAGCTCACACGGCGCTACGATTCGGTGCTCGCGGTGGACCGGGTCTCCTTTGACGTGCATCCCGGACAGATAGTCGGTCTGCTCGGCCCGAACGGTGCGGGCAAGACCACCATCTTGAGGATTCTCACCGGATACCACTACCCGCAGCACGGCAGCGCGCGCATAGGCGGCCACGATGTCGTGACCGATCCGGTCGCCGCGAAGCGGAGACTGGGGTACCTGCCCGAGAACGCGCCGGCATACGGGATGCTCACCGTGGACGAGTACCTCGGCTTCATCGGCGCGGCCCGCTCGCTTTCGCGGGCCGAACACCGCGCGGCAGTCGAGCGCCTCGCCGGTCTTTGCGGACTCGAGTCGGTGTGGCGCCGGCCGATTTCCGAGCTCTCGAAGGGACTTCGACAACGCGTCGGTCTGGCTCAGGCGCTCCTGCACGATCCGGATGTCGTGATCCTCGACGAGCCGACGAGCGGGCTTGACCCGAATCAGATTCGCGAGGTCCGGCGGATCGTCGAGGAGCTCGGGCGGACGAAGACGGTGTTGCTGTCCACGCACATCCTGTCCGAGGCGGAGGCGGTCTGCGATCGCGTGCTGATACTCGACGCCGGGCGGATCGTGGCGTCCGGAACCGCGGCTCAGATAGCCTCCGCGCTTCGCACCCGGGCGATCGTGGCGGTCTCGCTCGCCTCACGACCGGGCCCTCGTGCTCGGCACGAGCTCGACCGGATCGGCGAGACGGTCGAGGAGCGTGATGAGCCCGACGGCAGCGCCAGGCTGCGCCTCATGCTCAACGAAGGGCGTGAGGCGGAGGATGTGTTCGACTGGGCGGTCGCTCACGGGCTGCGCCTGAGGGCGGTGGTCCCGGAGCGTGAGTCGCTCGAGGATGTCTTTGCCCGGCTGACAGCGGGGGGGCAGCGGTGAAGGGCACGCTCGCGGTGCTGCGCAAGGAGCTTCTGGGCTCCTTCAACTCGCCGGTCGCCTACGTCGTGCTCTCGGCCTTTCTGGTGTTCACCTCCGTGTGGTTTTTCTTCATTCACGACTTCTTCGCGGCGGACGTTGCGTCGCTTCGAAGCTACTACGGCATCATGCCCATCGTATTCGTCGTGTTGATCCCCGCGGTCACCATGCGCACCTGGGCTGAGGAGCGGGCCGCGGGGACCGACGAGATTCTGCTCACGCTGCCGGTGGGCGAAGCGTCACTTGTGCTCGGGAAGTACCTCGCGTCGCTGTCACTGATGCTGCTCGCCGTTGTGCTGACGATCTTCGTTCCGCTCTCGGTGCGCGAGCTCGGACAGTTCGAGCCGGGCGAGATCTACGGGCAGTACATCGGGCTCGTGCTGCTCGTGACCGCCGGAACCGCGGTGGGGGGGCTCGTCTCATCGCTCTCGCGTCATCAGATATCCGCCTTCGTGGGAACGGCGCTGATCCTCCTGTTCCTCACGCTCGCGGCAGAGCTCAATGCCGTCCTCGAGCTTGCTGCGGTGCCTGCGGCGGTCCTGCGCTTCCTCTCGTTCGACCACCGTTTCCGCAATCTCAACCGCGGGGTTCTCGACACCCGCGATCTCGCCTACTTCGCCGGGCTCACCGTCGCGGCCCTCTACCTCACCAGGGCAGCGCTCGTCGCGAGGAAAGCTCGATGAGAGGCAGCAGGCGGCGTCTCCTCGTGCACGGGCTCGTACTCTCGGCGATTGTCCTTGCGACGGCGAACAGCCTCGTCTACTTCACGCGCGTCGACCTGACCGAGCGTCGCATCCACACGATCTCGCACGTCAGTCGCGAACTCCTTGAGGGACTCGAGTACGACGTCTCGATTACCTATTACCGGTCTGCCCGGCTCGTTGAACGGTTTCCCGAGCCCCGCGAGATCGTTGACGTGCTCGAAGAGTACGCGGCGGTGTCGGGCGCGGTCTCCGCGCGCTTCGTCGATCCGTCCGGGCTCGAGCGGCCCGAGGATGTAGAGGCGCTCGGAGTCGTGCCGCAGCAGTTGACCGTGACCGAGGGGGGTGAGCGGCGCACCGCCGTCGTGTACAGCGGAGTCGTCATCGAGTACCTCGACCGTCGAGCGGTGCTTCCCTTCGTGTTCCAGCCCGAAACGCTCGAGTACGACCTGACGACGGCGATCGACAACCTCCTCCGCGATGAGCGACGGTACCTCGGACTCCTCCTCGGCGACCAGACCCGTGGGGTCGAAGAGAGCTACCGGTTTGTGGCGTCCGAGCTCGCACGGACGTACGAGGTCCGCCTCGTGAGACCCGGTGAGGTAATCCCGGACGACCTTGACGTGGTGCTCGTGACCGACGCGCACAGGCTTTGGCCCGAGGATGTTCCGCTCCTCGCGGAATACCTCGAGCGGGGAGGGTCGGTCCTTCTCACGCTCAATGCGGTGGAGGTGGAGCTGCGTAACGGGATACAGCCTCGCGCGGTCGGGCGAACGCCGGTTCACGAGCTGGCGGCGATGCACGGAGTCACCGTCGGCGGTTCGCTGCTCCTCGACGAGAGCCACAACCCGATCGAGGTGGAGGAGGTTGCCGCCGGCGTGAGCGTCACGCGCTCGTATCCGTACCCGCACTGGCCCGTGGTCCTTCCACGGTACACGAGTGAGGAGCATCCGGTGACGGCCCGCTTTCCCGGGCTCGACCTCTACTGGCCGGGCACGGTTGCCGTGGACCCGGACTATCCGGGCGCGCGGATCATCGCAGCGTCCACACCGCGGGCATGGCTCATGCACGAACCGTTCGAGCTCAACCCGCAGCGCAGCGCGCAGCTTCTGCGGGATGCGGAGCACACGAGAGGGCAGTACGGGCTCGTAGCCGTTTCCCGGCAGCAGACCGGCCCCGGGGGAAGGCTTGCGGTCGTGAGCGACTCCCACTTCCTCCGGGATGACCTTCTGCAGGCGACCGGAAGCGCATGGAACCTTGAGTTCGCCTCAAGCCTCGCGCACTGGCTGAGTCACGACGAGCGACTGCTCGAGGTCCGCACGCGGGCGAGTCGCGTCCTGACGCTGAGCGCCGTCACCGACGCCCAGCGGGAGGCGACGATCCGTTTCACGGCGCGTGCGCTGAATGTTGTACTCCTGCCTCTCTCCGTGATGCTCTACGGGGCATTCAGGCTGCGCCGCAGAAAGCGCCGATCGAGAGTCGGTGGGAGACAGGAATGAGAGCCCGCGTGGGACTGACGGGGCTCGCGGCGCTCAACACCGTGCTCGCCGTGACGCTGGCGGTGGGGCTTCTGGTCTCCGGGCGTGCGGACCCCGCCTCTCGTGCGTTCCTTCCCGTTGAAGCGGACCGCGTCACACGGGTCCGGATCTCCGGCGTGCACGGTGAGGTCGATCTCGTGCGCGCTGATACGTGGGACCTCATGCTCGACGGGCACAGGTTTCCCGCGAGATTTGACCGCGCGGAGCTCTTCCTCGAGGGACTCGAACGATCACGGATCTTGCGAAGCGTGACCGGGGATCGGGGCCTCCACGACCGGTTCGGCGTGGACGATGAGGCAGGCCGACCGGTGACCGTCGAGACCGATCAGCGGCGGCTCACCTGGGTCGCAGGCGATCCGGTGGAGCCTGCGGGCCACCTGTACGTGCGCGAGGCCGACTCGGATCTCGTCCTGCTTCTGCGGTCGAACCTCGACTTCTACCTGAGGCAATCGCAGACATTCTGGGCGTATCTGCGCCTCTTCCCTGAGGATGCGCGGCCGGCGCAGATGGTCCGCGCGCGCCTGTCCGGCGATCTGGTTCCGGACCTCGAGTTCGTGCGAAGCGCCGCGGATGCATGGCTGCTGCGCACGGACGGGCGGGAGTACGAGCCGGATGCGCGGGAGCTCGAGATTGCTTCAGCCGGGATCGTGGACTTCGTCGCGAACGGGTTCTACGTCGGCGACTTCGCCGCGCTCGTCCCGGCCGCCGTCTTCTCCTTCACCCTCGCCGACGGACGTCGCTTCTCCGCGGAGATCCGCGGCGACGCACGGACGCTGGTGGCGCGCCCCTCGGGTCCCGGGCTGCCCGGAGATCCGTACGGGGGGCTGCTCTACACGATCAGCCGCACGAGTCTGGACAGGCTCGGCAAGCTCGCAGAGGCGCGTCAGGGAGACTGACCGGGAGAGGTCTGCTGCGTGATGTACTGGCGGTACTTCCTGGGGTCCGGCTGAAACCCGACGATGCGCCCGGGCTCCTTCTCCGCATGCCGCAGGCTGCGATCAGCCTCCATCAGGATGCGGTGAGCCTCCACGAGACGACCGTTACGGGAGCTCAGCCCTATTGTGCTCTGGGGGTGCTGGGCGCGAAAGGCCTGGGCCTGGCGCAGCGCCTGCGGCAACTCGGCGTTCGGGAGGATTACGCAGAAGGTCGAGTCGTCGTACTCGAAGCACAGGTCCTCGAACTGGAAGGTCGCGAGCACCTGCTTCGCCCGAGTCACGTAGGCTTCGCCTCCGGAGATACCGGCGAATCGCACGAGCAGGCAGGCGAGGTCCTGGTCGTTGTACGCTGAACGTTCGAGCTCGAGGCCGAGTCTGCGGTCGAGGTGCAGTCGATGGGAGAGACCCGTGACCGGGTTGAACAGGGTGCCCGGCTCGCCCGGGTCGGTGGCGAGCTCCTCAACCGGGACCTCCTCAAAGTCCTCCTCGTGGTCGGGCTCCGGTGCGTCCGGCGGTGCGTCCGTCCGCGCACGGCCCTGCGCGGACTTCGCGGCACGGCCCGGTGAGGCTTCTGCGCCACGCTCGGCGGCGACCGGTGGTACGTCGGCCGCGGCCGCAGCCGCCCGGCCCGTCCGGTCGAGCGCGAGAATGACGAGAACCGTGAGGAAGGCGAAACCAATCAGCGCGATCAGGCTGTCGCGAAGCGCGGGATAGGCTTGGGAGAAGGTCAAAACGCGGTAGACCGCGTCCAGATAGAGGCGGCCGTCCTGCGGGGAGGGGAGCTGCTCGCGCAGCCGGACTTCGCTGATATCGTTCAGCCGGTAGGTTGGGAAGCCGCGAAACGACTCGAGCTCGGTCCGCGTGAAGCCGAGCAGAGCCGTGTCTGCCGCCCAGACGTAGCGTAAGCCGCGCTCGAGATCGTAGGCGACGAGTGCGCGGACCGAGGGGACGACTCTTGTGTATTCGCGCAGCACCTGCGACAGCGAATGGTCTCCCGCGGCAGAGATCGCAACGTCGTTCTGCAGCCTGCGGAAGCTGGCCTCCATCTCGGCGAGATTGGCCGACCGCGTGGAGCTCAGCCTCGCGAGCACCAGGACGATCAGGCCGACCAGTACGAGCAAACTGAATATCGAGTAGATGAGGCCGAACCGCCGGTACATGCGTAGAAGTATAGAAGAATTCCCGGCGGTGTGCATCAGTTTTCGGATTGCGCGGGGCGGCGGTCCTTCTGTATGGTAGTGGTATGACAGTACGCCGTCGATCGCTTCCCTCCGGATGGTATCCGTCGACTGCAGAAGGAGTCCGCCTCCGCTGCGAAGAGTGGGAGACCGGCCTGTCCGCGGCGGCCGGGCGGTACGCGTCGGTTGTCGTTCCGCATGCCGGTTGGGCCTTTTCCGGGCGGCTTGCGTACCGGGCGCTGCGTGCATTGCCGGAGGGCGCGGATACGATCGTGGTCGTTGGCGGACATCTTCGACCGTCGGACCCGGTTCTCGCAGCGCCCGAGTCCGGATTCGAGACGCCGTTCGGCCGCCTGGAGGCGGACACGTCCTTGATCTCGGCGCTGCAGAGCCGGTTTGATCTTCGCGAGGATCGTGTCGCGGACAATACCGTGGAGGTGCAGCTCCCGCTCATCCACTACCTGCGGCCCCGCGCGCGGGTGGTCGCGCTGCGCTGTCCCCCGGCTCCGTCCGCCGAAATGCTCGGGCGCGCTGTTGCCGAGTACGCGGCAGCGCAGGGGCGCACGGTCTGCCTCGTCGGCTCAACCGACCTCACCCACTACGGTCCGGCGTACGGGTTCACGCACCGCGGCGTCGGGAGTGACGCGAGCCGGTGGGTTCGCGTAGAGAACGACGGTCCGGTCGTTCAGGCGATGGTCCGGCTCGACGCCGAACAGGTTCTGCGCCTGGCCCTCGAGCGACACGCGGCATGCAGCAGCGGGGCCGCAGCCGCAGCGATCGGGTTCGCCTCGCAGTGCGGCGCGGAGAGAGGCGATCTCATCGAGTACGCCCAGAGCCTCGACGTACGGCCGGACGAGTCGTTCGTGGGGTACGTGGCGATCGGCTACCGCTGCTGAGGCGCGGGTCCTCTCATGAGAGCGCCGCGCGGATGGTCGAGCGCGTCCATTGCGATGCGCGAGCGACCAGGAGATCCGCATCCGCCTCCGGGTCGCGAGACCGCAGACAGGTGAGCGGAGGCAGGAGCGCGCGCGCGGCGAGCGCCACCGCCTGCGCTTGCGCATCAATGCCGCGTAGAAGGCTCGCGCTGTCGGCTATCGTGCTGAAGAGCTCCTCAGCGCTGCCGAGTAGGTCCCGCGGCGAGACCGCGGTGGGACGCAACTCATCGGGTGAGCGATGAGCGCTCGCGCTTCCTCGCGGCGGGGGCAGGTCGAGGCGGATGCCCCGACCCGGCTCCTGAGTGACCGGCACCGGGAGCGTTCCTGCGAACCGTTCCATGTTGCGGGCATAGCTGCAGAGCAGGGGCTGCAGGAGCCGCGACGGCCGGTCGGGGTCGGGCCGTAGCCCGGGCCGCCGTGCGAGGAAACCGTAGTGCATGCTCTCCGCCGGGGTGAGCCTGCCGCAACGCCCGGCAAACAGGTGGTGAACGTAGCTGCCGCGCGGATAGGTCTGACCGTCCGGATACGAGAAGTCTGCCCCGACGAGCCGGACCTCGCGCGCGCCGCATCGCACGGCGAGATCGACTGCGGCCTGAGCGACATTCCCCCCCCGCGCGTCCGCATGGGGCGCGCGCAGCCCCAGATGGCGAAACAGGCGATGCAGCGGATGATCGCTGAGAACGGGAATCGTCTGCACGAGCCGCGAGAAGACCGACGGGGCCACCGAGAGGTCGGCGGCGACCGGTATGCGCGGGAAGCCGGCGCAGAGGTAATGGTGGTACGAGGCAAGCTGACAGTCGACGGATACAACCAGGTGAGGGCTCACGCCGTGCGACTGCAGGACGGGAAGGGCCGTGTCGACCGCGATGATCGGATGCCGGGCTTCGGCGAGGGTCCCGACTGCGTCGGCCAGCGAAGGACCGGCGGCGGCGACCACGACCGTCTGCCCGCCGAAGTCCGGGAGCGGGCCGGGTCTCGCCCGCAGGAGGTTGAAAACCGCGTTTCGCGTCCATGCCAGCCCGAATCGGGCCTGGATCGCCAGATCGCCGGACAACGACTGGACTGCCCGGCTGAGAGCGTCGCGGATCTCGTTCATCCGCTGCGGCTCGGCGCCTACTCTTCCCGGGAGCTCCGCCATGCGCAGCGCGCCGTGCACCCCGGGAACGTAGCGCGCAGCTATCAGCTCGAGGAGGACTTCCTCGCGGCAGTCGGTGATCAGGGTCAGGCGTCTGGAGCCGAGCAGATCGGTCAAGTCGACGCGCGAGAGGGCCGAACGCAGGAGCGCCGCGTCGGGCTCGACGGCCACGATTCGCTCGGCACGCTCGGCGAGTGCGCGCAGATGGTGTCCCATGCCCACGCCGAGCGCCACGACGCATCCGGCTGCTGCCGCGACGCCGGCTATTCGCCTGGCCTCGCGGACAGCCGCGTATCGTGAATGGAACAGGAAGGCTCGGCCGTCACGGAGGATGCCGTTCACCGGCACCTGATCGCCGGAGGTCTCGAAGATCTCGTCGGGCCGCGCAGGGGCGCTCAATATTTCCCGTGCAATGTCCGGCGGAAGCAGGGCGAGCTGCCGGTCGAGCAGCGTCATCCGGTCTCCCTCAGGAGGTCCGTAAGCTCCTGCTCAACGATCGCCTGAATCCCGGCCCACCGGTCGCGCTGATCGTGATCGTCACGGTACCATCGCAGGAGCTGCGGCAGCGCGAGCTTCACGGCGAGCGAGGCGAAAGAGGGGCAGGCCGTCTCAAGGTCACGCGGACGGTCGGGCGGTCTCGCCGTGCGACTGGTCCGGATGAGCGAGCAGAGCGTCTGTCGCGCGATGCGTGTTCGTTCCGCCTCAGGGAGGAGGGGCGAGGGGGCGCAGCTGATCCGTTGGTACCGCGGTTCGAGCGACGCGAGATGGTCGAGGCCGATCGCAGGGAGCGAGGCGGCTGCAGGCGAGGTTGAAAGCGAATGGATCGGGGCGAAACGTAGACGGCCGACGCTGTGAAACCACTCGGAGTAGGCGAGCAGCGAAGGGCTCGAAGTCCACTCGCCGCAGAGTGGCTCCTGGCCGCGGGCCAGCGCGTAGACCTGCGTCTCCTCGGGTGAGCACCGGTGTGCCGTCGTTCTGCGGTAGATCTCAGAGAGATGGGGGCGGGCGTGTGACCGACCCGAGCGCCACGCGAAGTCGACACCGACACAGACGATGGGGAGGTCGCCGGTGGTCCGGATCAGCGCCGCGGCGGTAGCGCTCACCGTTCCGTGCGGAGGAATCAGAGGAGCCGAGAGGCCTGCCCGGGTGAACAGCTCTTCCTCGACGACATCGCCTTCGCTGAGGACGACAAGCCGCTCGCAGCCCGCGACTGCCCGGGTGGCCGAGAGCGGGGCGGCGACCGGCGCATCGCGCAGGAGGCCGCTGATTGCCGGTCGGAGGTGCTCTCCGGCGTAGACCGCGGCATCGGTGACGACAACCACGTCCGGTCTGAGTCCGAGACGTACGACGGCATCGAGCGCGGAGCCCGTGACCCAGAACTCGAGACGGTCGCGCAAGACACCCAGCCCGGGGATGATCCGCTCGGCAGAGGGTCCGGACCCGATGAGGACGGCGGCGCTGATACCGCTGCCGGATCTGCGGAACGCCGCCGGTGCCCCGTGCCGGAAGTTGAAGATCTGGTTCCGCAGCCAGCGGCGGCCGCTCGCGCCGCGGGTCACGAGACTGGCGTGACCCCGCCGCAGATGGGCCGATACTTCGGCACGCACCGACTCGGCGACCTTCGGGAAGGCGGCGACAACCGGAGGCCACTCGAGGACGAGGACCGAAGACGAATCGAGGTCGGACAGCTCGCGAGTCAGGAAGACGCGAAGCGGCTCGTCGCTGCCGGGGTCCCAGCCGCGATCCGGACGCCAGTGCTGCGCTTGAGCGAGCTCGCTCGAGAGCGAGAGGCCGAACAGCCGGGCTTCAGGGAGGAGCTCCCGAAGAGCGGCGAACGAGTGCCCGAGTCCCGGACCTATGACGAGCACGAGGCGGCAGGATCGGTCGATCTGCCTGATGACGAATCTCGCAGCCTCTTCGCGCGGCGAAACCCGTGAATGCAGGTGCCGGGTCCCGAGGATTGCGGTGGGCTCGCCGTTTCGCGCGGTGGTGATGCGCAGACCGGTCACAGGAGGGAGTCGATCAGCGCGCTCAGATCGCTCGAATCATCGGGGCAGTGGGCGGTGGTGAAGCGCAGCACCGGAACCCCGGCGAGCTCGGGCATGAAACGGGCCAGATCGGCTGCGACATGCTGGACAAGGAGGTCGGGATCCTCCTCGGCGGTGCCGTGCAGCAGGAGCAACGCCCGTTGCCCGTCGGCGTCGCAGACACTGGCGGTCGACGCAAAGAGGGACGCGATCCGCCTCAGTACGTCCTGGCGTACACGAAAGGGATCGAGCAGGTCGTTCGACGTGGCGATCTGAGAGATGACGTCGGAGAGCTCGAGCAGGACGACTCGCACCCCTCCCGGCACACGTGCGGCCATGCGCCGGGCAAGCGCATCGACGTCGGTCGACTTGAACACGATTGCCTGCCTGACAGTCTGAGCGAAGAGGTCCCGGTGCCGGTTCATTGCCGCTGCCGCAGGCTCTGCGACCGCCGCAAGGATGATCCGCAGGTATTCGCTGCGGCCGTCGAAGTAGGGACTCTCGGTCACCACGAGCACCGCCTGGAGGTCGTCACGAAAGGTGAACGGAAAGAAGAGCAGATGCTCGAGCATCGACGCCTCACGCTGCGAGAGGTACGGTGCGAACTCGCCGCACGATTCGCCGGTCCAGAGGACACCGGCCTCGTGGTTGCCAAGGGCATCCCTCAGGTCGCCACCCGGAAGACGCAGGCGGTGCATGGAGGTCGAGTCAAGGCCGCACCCCGCCCACGGCACGAAGACGTCGAGGTCGAGGTCAGGCAGCAGGATCGCGGCGCGTTCGAGCTCAAGATTGGCCGTCAGCAGTCGGAAGATGTGCGCGGGCAGCTCGAAGCTCCCAGGGAGGTCGGGGAGGTCGTGAAGGATTCGCCTTATTGCCGCGGGAGCGCGTAGACCATCGTCGTCCGGGGCGGGGTCACAGGCTTTTTTTTTTGAGCCGTTGCGCGGGGAGCCGGATCCGCCGGTCGTGGCTGTCCGCCGGGCCGGCGCCGGCGCTCAACCGTCGGCGCCTCGCAGGCCCTTGTCCGCATCTCGCTGGCGCGACGGAGGAGCCCGCCGGTATCCGAGGTCTGGGCGCTCGCGAGCGCCCTGGTCATGAGCCCCATGCGCTATTGCTCCAATCCCAGCTCTTCGAAGAGCCGACGGTAGACTTTGAAGTGTTCGCTTGCCGCAAACTCCTGGATCTTCTCTTCGGGCAAGGACTCGAGCAGCTTGTCCATGTAGTTCAGCACGCTGCGCAGCTCGCCTTTCAGGTTTTCGGGTATAGGGGTTTCCTCATCGGAAAGCGTCCCGGCGGCTGTCGCCTCCGAGACATCCGCGAACGGCTCATCCTGGACCTCTTCGAGGAATGGCTCCTCGGCGGTCTCAACGCCGAGGTACTCAGCGTCGAGAAACTCTGCGTCGAGGGGAGCCGAGTCCTCCTCGGCTTCGACCTCGGCAGGCGGCGACGGCGGAGCGCTCGTGTCATCGAGCTCCTCGATATCCGCGAGCTCCGCATCAATATCCATGCTCGCGAGCGCCTCTACCTCGTCCTCCGACCCCTCAAAGGCCGCCGGTTCGTCGTCGGCCCCAGGCTCCACCGCGGTCGCGGGCTCCTCCGGAACGTCGAGGTCGATGTCCAGGTCGATGGTATCGGTCTGCCGCGGACTCTCCTCGAGGGTGATCTCCTGAACCGGAGAGTCGGTATCGGCCTCTCCTTCGGGTCCCGGGAGATCCAGTGAGCCGAGAAAGTCGTCGACGGCAGGACCGGCCGGTTCCGGCTGCTCATCCAGTTGATCGGGGGAGGAGACCATGTCGTCGAAGTCGGTCGGGCGCCCCGGCTGCTCGGTGAACTCGGCGGTGTTCATGATATTGTCGAGCTCGGCTCCGGTCAGCGCGATCGTCTCGTCGTCATCGCCCTCGTCCTCGAAGAACCCGCCTGCGTCCTGGTCGTCGGCAGCGGGTCCCTCGCGCGGCTCGGCAGTTGCAGCCGGAGCAGAGCGCAGCCTGCTGAGTTCCTGCTTCAGGTTCGCGAGCTCGGTGCGGATGGACGAGAGCTCATGCTCAATGCTCTCGAGCAGAGCAGCCGACCGATCCCCGCCCGCGCCCTCGTGCCGCGGCGAGCCGCTTTCGACCATCTCGTCCTCGACGGCCGCCACATCATTGAACATCTCGTCGAATCCAAGGTCGTCGCTGATGCCGTCATCGATCTCCAGCTCGGGCAGATCGTCCTCCGGCGGCCGGGAGAGGTCCTGCGGCGGTTCGTCGAGGCTGTCGGTGTCACCGGGAAGGGCCGAGAGGTCGATCTCGGCGGTCTCGGTGTCGTCGAGCTGAAGGGCGTCCAGATCGAGCTCGTCGGTCTCCTCCTCGGGCTCGAGCACATCGAGCTCGTCGGTCTCTCCTGCCTGGTCCTCCGGCTCCGCGGACTCCTCAAAGGAGTCCACGTCGAGCGTCTCCAGATCAAGGGTCAGGTCGTCGAGGTCTCCCGGGAGCTCGTCGTCGATGTCGATGGCTCCGGCCCCGGATGGTCGCTCGTCGCTCACCGCCGCCGGTTCCGGCTCCGGTTCGATCAACCCGTGCTCGTCGGAAAGGTCGTCAAGGTCGAGCTCTTCGAGCTCTGAAGGTTCGTCCGCGGCGGTCACGGCGGCATGCTCCGGTTCTCCGGGCTCTTCCGCGCTCTCGAGGTGGAGCCCGAAATCCTCGTCATCGAGCGTGAGAAGATCCTCTTCTTCGTCGGGATCCGGCTCGCTGAAGGCGTCGGCGGTGTCCGACGCGACAGGCTCCTCTTCAGTGGACTCGTCGGCAGCCAGGTCTTCGAGGTCGAGCTCGTCGGTACCGAGGTCCTGATCAAAGCCGAGCAGATCTCCCTCGCCCTCTTCGAGCGATTCGTCACCAAGATCGGTCAGGGCAAAAGCCCCATCCTCGGCCTCGTTTTCATCCACGTCCTCCGGACCGGCCTTCACCCAGACACCGTACTGCTCGAGTGCGCTGTCCTG
>SKQU01000123.1 GCA_007118855.1 Spirochaetaceae bacterium | reverse complement strand
ATGATGTCCGAATGGCGCCGGGCGAGGCTCCTGGAGACGAAGTTCGTGTTGACGAGCTCGAGGGTGGAGAGATCGACCTCCCGGAGGAACGGCTCGTCCACGAAGGACTCGAGGAGCCGCGTGACAAAGCCGGGGTGCGAGAAGAGGCGCTTGTAGCGGCCGTCGTGGTCGTCTGCGATAGGGTGCTCCCACAAGGTATACGCCAACAATCGCGGTGGCGCTTCACAACCCGGCGAGCGACGCATCGCTGCGCGGCGGCCTTCAGACCGCGTTTCTGCTCGCGTTGACTGCGGTAGCGAGGCTCTTGATGATCATGCGCTCGAGCGAGGTTCTGCTCTCATCGGCGACGCGCAGCGATGCGTCGGCCAGGGCGTTCAGCGCGTACTGCTGGATCACAAGGACCGGGGTCACGATCTCCTCGCGCATACGGATGCTCTCTCTGGTCATGGGCTCGGAGTCGAGGAGCTGTTCCTGTTCGCTGAGCAGAAGCAGGCCCGCCCTGGTCCTGTCGGCTTCATCGCGGATCAGCTTCCAGAAATCGCCGTACTCGGGATCGTCGGCGAGATACGACGTCAACTGGAAAGAGGTCTTCGAGAGACTCTGCATCGCATTGTCCGCGAGCGTTCGGAAGAAGTAGCTGCGTCGGTAGAGCCCGCGAAGGTCGGGGAGACGCCCCTCATCTTTGAGCCCTTCGATCGCGCTGCCGAAGCCGAAGTAGCCCGGGACATTCTGCTTCATCTGGCTCCACGGAAGACCGTAACGAGGAGACGGGTCTGCGGTATCGAGAAGACCGGGCCCCGTTCCACAATCCACGCGTTCCGCCAGAGTTACCCTTCTTCTCAGATGCTTTCAGGGTGCGGCCAACGTTGATGGCTACGCCGACGAACTCTCGCTTACGCTTCACCCCACGAGGCCCTGAGTCGGCCCGGGAACGATGAGATGCAAGAGCTCGCACGCAGGTATCGACCCCGGACCTTGATGGCGCAAACCCCTTCCAGAAACGGCTGAGCGCATACCTGCAGCCCCGACGTCGGATGCGCCGCAGAAGCGACGCCTGGACCCTCACCCGTCCAGACCGACGCAGTTTCGCGGGAAACTGTGTGCCACTGCCAATCTCCTCATTGCTGCCGTGTCCGGGAGAATCTACAATTGCACACCGTCGTCCTTCGACGCTGGCAGGAGGCCATTGTGAAACGGATCGCCGTGTCTGTCGTGCTCGTCGCAATAGTCATGCTCGCATTCAACGGATGCCCCCGGGCCGGATCGCCGGTTCCTGAGGCCCGTCCAGATCCGATCACCGAACCCTGGGGTGTGACCGGGAGTAGAGGAGGCAGCATTGCTGTCGCCGTGTATGTTCTCCCGGAGCACTACCGGTCGTGGGCTTCCAACGACATCGTTGTGCGCAATGTGCTCACTGCGCCCATCATCCGACGAAGCCAGGCAACGCTCGCGCACGAGCCCGGTCTCGCGTCAAGTTACGTCATAGCTCCGGACGCGATGAGCATCACAGTGACCCTCCGTCCAGGGCTGAAGTGGTCGGATGGAACCACACTCGACGCGAACGACGTGGTCTTCACCGCAACCGAGCTCTATCAGAATGCGGCGGTCGTCTCGGCCCCGATCTTCCACGGCGCGGGAGGACAGGAAAGCACGTGGGAGCTCATCGATTCCCTCACGTACCGGGTGAGCACGCCAAGCCCGTACGCAGCTATAGTCGACCTCGCGTCAATACCTGTGGCGCCGGAGCATGTGATTCGGCCGATCCTGGATTCCGGAGCGTCGAATGTGGACGCAATGTGGCCAGCCACGACCGGTCCGGAGTTCGTCGGCTGTGGACCGTTTCGCATCTACTCGCCCGCCTCCGGTGGACAACTGGTCCTGGAGCGGAATCCCTACTACTACGAAACCGACTCAGCCGGGACCGCACTGCCGTACCTGGATCAGATAACTCTCATCGCCGGTGACCCGCCGGATCTCCTGGCCGCCGGTACCGTCGAGGCAGGACCCCTCCACTGGAATCAGGCAGACGCAGCCCCGGCCGGGGTTACCGTTCACGAGATCGGGTTGTCTCCGGGCCTTGAGTTCCTGACGATGAACCAGAACCCGATCGAAGGTGACGGCGACAAGGGGCTCGAAGAGCCTGCGATCACCTGGCTCCAGACAAAGGAGTTCCGCCAGGCCCTTGCTCACCTGATGAATAGAAGCCGTATCATCAGTGAGGTGTACCACGGGCACGCCGCGCCAACCTACACGCCGGTTCACCCGGACTCTCCGTTCTACTGGACGGGAGCGTCGGCCGCCTCGCACGAGTACAGTCGGACCGCCGCGGCGGATCTCCTGGACGGACTGGGATGGACGGACCAGGATGGCAACGGCATCAGGGAGGACGACGAGGGAAATCCCATCACGCTCACTCTCCGGACGAATGCCGGGAATGAGGCTCGCGAAGCGATCATCGGTATCTTCGCTGAAGAGGCCGCCGCCGTGGGAATCGAGATCATACCAGCGGCCATCGAGATCGAGGCGCTTATCGAACGGCTCCTCAGCAGCTACGACTGGGAGCTGATCGTGATCGGACTGACCCTGCCAATCGACCCGTATCCCTTGTCCGGCAATACCCTGCTCTCATCCGGCAGCCTGCACCTGAGCGAGCCCCTCCAGACTTCGCCGCGGTGGGAGTGGGAGCAAACCATCGACGCGGCGTGGGAAGCTGCAGCCGGAACCACCAATGCCGCGACGCGACGAGCGCACTATCAGACTATTCAGGAAGTGTGGATCGACGAGTGCCCATCGGTCTACATCACTGCAGCGAAAGCCTACCTCGGCGCGTCACCCGCTCTCGGCAATGTGAGCCCGGAGTATCTTCACGCCTTCCCGGGCCTCGGCTGGGAGGGAATCGTCAGCAGGATCTACCTGAAATAGGCGCCCGCTCGCGGAGATCGAATGGGGGAAGAGTGTCAGTCCTCCTTCGCGAGATCTGCGACGTCGTGAGGCGAGAGCCCGGTCAGGGCTGCGACGTCTTCGACCGTCTCGCCGCGCTCCATCAAACGGCGGGCGAGGGCGAGGCGCGGTGCGGCCCTCGGCCAACCCTTCCTCGCGGCCTTCCTGGCGGCCTTCAGACCGCGTTTCTGCTCGCGTTGACCGCGGTGGCGAGGCTCTTGATGATCATGCGCTCGAGCGTGGTTCTGCTCTCATCGGCGACGCGCAGCGATGCGTCGGCCAGGGCGTTCAGCGCGTACTGCTGGATCACGAGGACCGGGGTCACGATCTCCTCGCGCATACGGATGCTCTCTCTGGTCATGGGCTCGGAGTCGAGGAGCTGTTCCTGTTCGCTGAGCAGAAGCAGGCCCGCCCTGGTCCTGTCGGCT
>SKQU01000232.1 GCA_007118855.1 Spirochaetaceae bacterium | reverse complement strand
CTGGGGATCGGGAGGGTCTTCTTCGCTGACTTCGGTCTCTTCTACCAGCTGCCGCTCCAGTCGGGTCCTCTTCTTCCTACCACGGACGTGATCAACTACTTCACCTATCGTGCGCTGATCGAGATCAGAGATTACGGGATGGCCGCCGCGGTCCAGCTCTACCAGTCGGTGATGGGACTCATATTGGTGGTCACGACGAACCTGCTTGCCCGGCGCATTTCCGGCGGCGAACAGGGGCTCTTCTAGGATGATCGCATGAAGACGGAAACGAGAGCGGACAAGACAGCCAAGCTCGTCATGCACATGATTCTTGCGATCGCGTGTCTTCTCTGTCTGATTCCCATGCTTCTGACGGTCGCGATCTCTTTTACGAGTGAGCGGGAGATCGTGTTTCACGGGTATCGCCTCATCCCCCGCGAGTTCTCACTGCGGGCGTACGAGATCATCTTTGAACGTCCAACGGCGCTGATCAATGCCTACTGGGTAACGATTCGGGTGACGGTCCTGGGTACGGTGTTCGGCACCTTTTTCATGGCGATGGCCGCCTTTTCGCTCTCGCGCAAGGACTTCAGCTGGCGTGGGCCAATCGTCTTCTTCTTTCTGTTCACGATGCTCTTTGACGCAGGGATCGTGCCCACGTACATGCTGATCACCCAGTACTTGCGGATGCAGAACACTCTGCTGGTGCTCTTCCTGCCGCTGATGATCACCGCGTGGCACACGATTCTGCTCATTACCTATATGAGACAGTTGCCGTTCGAGCTCATCGAGTGCGCGAAGGTCGAGGGAGCAGGTGAGTTCTACATCTTCCTCCGGATCGCGCTGCCGCTTTCCAAGCCGGCAATCGCGACGATCAGCCTGCTGCTCGCGCTGCAGCTCTGGAACGAATGGTTCTACGCGCTTCTCTTCATCACGCAGCGCAGTCTCGTCCCGTTGCAGTACTGGATGCAGCGGGTGATGCGCGACATCCAGTTCCTCCTGCAGCATGAGGCTCAGATGGCGGGCGGCATCGACCTCAGTCAGCTCCCCACCGAGACCACGCGCATGGCGATGGCTGTCCTCGCCGCGGGTCCAATGATGTTCATCTTCCCCTTCTTCCAGCGTTACTTCGCGCGCGGGCTGCAGGTGGGATCGATAAAGGGTTGAGCCTTTGACACCGGGACGTTGTCCCGGAGAAATCAATGAGAAAGGAGTTTCAACGATGAAACGCACACTATTCCTGTTGATCGCAGCGCTTCTGGTGCTCGCGACGGCAACGCCGCTCTTTGCGGCCGGGCAACGCGATGCCGCGGTCGCGGAGGACGAGCCGCTCATCTGGTACGTGCCGGGCGGCGGCGGATACCCGTACACCGAGGCCGACGAGCGGGACGTGTACGCCGCGTTCAACGATCTGCTCGAACGAGATCTGGGCACGACGGTCGAGATAAACGTCCAGGGTTCGTTCGGTGAGTACGACGAGCGGATGCCTCTAATTCTCGCCTCAGGCGAGTACATGGACATCCTCTGGACCGCCGTCTGGAGCAACGACTTCCTGCAGAACGCGTCGGACGGTTTCTACGCCGGACTGGACGACCTGCTCGAGGAATACGGCAAGGACATCCTTGCCGACATTCGCGAACAGCTCGAGGCGACGCGCGTGGACGGCCAGATCCGGGCCATATGGTCGCAACAGATCGCGGCGTACAACTCGGTGTTCAGCGTTCGCATGGACCTCGTTGAGAAGTACGGCTGGACGCCTGAGGCTGTTCAGTCGCTCGCTGATATCGAGCCGTGGCTGGCAGACGTCCGTGACAACGAGCGTGAGTTGATTCCCTTTGGCCCCGGCTCAGAGGCGTGGAAGCTGATCCAGCCGTACTACGGTATCGGTTCGCTCGGGTTTCTTGACGGCGTGATCGGCGTGAGAGTCGCCGAAGCTGAGCCTGAGGTGATCAACCTCATCCAGACGCCGGAGTTCCGTGAGTGGACGAATCTGATGTACAGCTGGCAGACGCAGGGCTTCATCCCTGAGGACGGGCTTACCTATACCCGTGACCAGTGGGCGCAGTTCATGAATCAGGCGCGACTCGCGTTCAGTCACCACAACACGTACAATCCACAGCTGGCCGAACGCGAAGTCGCCGGCGTCATGACCAAGACCTACCGAATTGGCGAGCCGATGACCCTTACGTCGAACATCACGAACACGCTGCATGCCGTTCATTCACGCTCAGTTCAGAAAGAGAAGGCCGTAGAAATGCTCAACTGGCTGTGGACTAACTCAGAGGCGTATAACATCCTCGTCTGGGGTCTCGAAGGGCGGCACTATGAGCGGCTCGGTGCGAATCAGATCCGACCGATCCAGGATTCCGGGTACTACACGAATCTTCCGTGGATGTGGGGCAATACCTTTATCGGGTACTTGCTGCCCGGCCAGGACGAAGGACTGTTTGACGAGGTCGCACGCCTCAACGAGGAGTCTCTGAAGGCGAACATCCTCGGCTTCAATGCGGACCGCAGCGCCATCCGGACGCTGGTGGCCTCAGTGAGCGCGGTTGTCGACCAGTATGAGAACCCGCTCGAGGGCGGTTGGGTCAACCCTGAACAGGGTATTGCCGAGTTCCAGGCGGCGCTCGATCGCGCGGGGCTTCAGGATCTCATCGACGCGCTTCAGGCTCAGATCGAGGAGTGGTGGGCGGTCAACCGCTGACGCTGGTCGCGCTTCTCAGAACTACAGGGCCGCCCTTCGTGGCGGCCCTTCTTGCGAGAAGGGAGCGCGGATCCTGTCTCGCGATCGGTCTCGAGCGCCCATCTGATTGCCGATGGGGTAGCCTCAATGTCGAAGGCGTTCACCAGGACGAGGTCGGGGAACTTCTCGGCGGTGCCGGCGTGCTCGCTCAGGACGCGGTCGGAGGAGCCCGGGTAGGTGCGGGGGCGCTGCGCCGTCCGTACCACTCGATCAGGCGAACGAGGTAACGCGACTTGATCTGTTCTCCCGCTAGAGCCCGCTGTACTGGAGGAAGACGCAGGATTGCCCCGAGGATCGCGGCCATCGCACGGTGGCTCGCGAGGAGCTGGTTGTCGAAGATCAGGTTCTGAAGCTTGCCGCGTTCGATCGCCATCACCACGGCGCGATGCACGCCGTCCACCGGCGTGAACACGCGCTTCTCGCGGGAGACCAGCGAGAGGCTGCCCTGGCTGCATGCCCTCGTGCAGACCCCGCAGCCCAGACAGACGTCCTGGAGAACGGTGGCACTCATGCGTGGCGGCTTCTTCGGGTCGTTCGCGGATACGAGCGCCATCGCTTCGACCGGACAGAGTGCCACGCACCTCCCGCATCCGGAGCAGCTCTCGCCGTCGACCACCGGCATGAAGTTTGTGGTATGCACCGGCTGGAGG
>SKQU01000325.1 GCA_007118855.1 Spirochaetaceae bacterium | reverse complement strand
TCTCCGGCGAGGACGAAGATCGTGTTGTCGTACTCGCCGCGCTCCTCCACCGCGTGCATGATCCGTCCGATCGCGTCGTCGAGGTGGGTGATCATCGCGTAGTACTCGGCGATGTGGCGGCGGATCTCGCCCTCAGTCCGGGGGTAAGGAGCGAGCAGCTCATCGCGGATGGCGCGCTGCCCGTACTCAAAGGCGTGTTCGGGCGCGAACGACTGCGGAAGCTCGATCGTTGCCGGGTCGTAGAGCTCGAGGTACTCCCGGGGCATGCTGCGGGGATCGTGCGGAGCGAGGAACGACGTGTAGGTGAAGAACGGTTGGTCGCCGGCGTGATTCCGGATGAACCCCACGGTGTGATCGGCGAGTATATCGGTCGAGTGCCGGCCGAAGTGGATGTGGTCCACATGCCGACGCTGCACCGTGTTGCGGACGAAGGGGTCGTTGATCCAGGGCTGCACATTGTCGTACTTCCCCGTCGGATCCCAGTCGCACATGGGCACGTTCCAGTGGTCGGCCATCCCGCCGAACATCACCTCACCACCAGCGGTGAAACTGCGCGCGTACGACTCCGGACCGTTGTGCCACTTTCCGGTCCCGAACGCCGCATAGCCGGCCGCCTGGAGCGTCTCGCCGAGCATCGTATGCTCTGCCGGTGTTGATTCTCCGGCGCCCTGGAGATGGAAGAGCGTGCGACCGGTGTGCAGCATCGCACGGCTCGGCATGCAGATCGCGCCGGAGGTGCCGGACGGTATGTGCGCGTGGGTGAAACTCGTGCCTTCGTGCACGAGCCGGTCGAGGTTCGGCGTGCGAACCGCCGGATTGCCGAGCGCGGCAATCGTGTCGAACCGCTGGTCGTCGGTGAAGAGAAAGACAATGTTGGGCTTCCTGCTCATGAGCACTCCTCCAGAGGGATCTTCCTGGAACACTACCGGATCTGCGGCCTGCGGCACAATCGCCCTTGCGGAGCGGGGCCCGCGGCGATCAGCCTACCCATCACGATCGGCTGCGCCCCGGTCGTCGCGCCCGGGGAGTCGCCGCGCACCACGAGTCCGCCGAGGTCGAGCACCGGCACGAGGCACCGATCGATGATCGCCGTGTCGCTCGTGGCGATCATGCCGGCCTCCGTTGCCGCGACCAGCGAATCCACGCTCGCGCTGGTACCCGCTGTCAGTTGCGCCGCCGTGCGTGTCTCGAGCCCGGCCCAGATGCGCTCGATCCTGGAGGCGTGATCTCGGCTCCAGGGCAGCGGATCGTCGAGCACGATCCTCACGAGGCGGATTGGCAGCTTCGCGAGCACGGCACAGAGCATGGTCGCGATCCGGGCGAACCTCTCGTCGCGAGGCAGCCGGGCACGGGTGCCCCCTATGTCGCGCACGAATCCGTCGGTTGCCAGAACGACCGGGCGCCCGGCCAGCGCGTTCCAGATCGTGAAGAGGACGTTGTGCCCGTCGACCGTGAGCTCGGACGTGAGCGTGGACGCCGGCCCGCGTCTGGCGAGGTCTGCGCGATCAACGATACGCGAGGCACGCCGACTCGAATCGTCGCGACCGAACACCCCGCGGTAGAGCATGCCGCGCTCGGCGCCGGTAAGCCGGTATCGATCGCCTACCAGCTTCAGGGCACCCTGATCAGGATACCCGCGGTCGAGCAGCCACCGGTAGTCGGACGCAGCCGGCGCGAGATTCCGGCCCGGGCGGATCGGCATGACGTCTCAGTATAACAGATGGACGCAGGCCCATGGCACGCCTTCGTGGCCCGTCCTTGACCGGTGCCCGGTCCAACGATAAGGTAGCCTGAACGCCGCCGGGACAGAGAGCGAGCCGCGATGGAGACCAGGACATTGATCCGCGTAACAATGATCGCCGCCTCATTCGCGCTCATCGTGCTCCTCTTTGTTCTGATGATCGACGTGCTCACGCTTGCGGTGCGGGTCCTGACCGGCCTGACCGCGGTCGCGGCCCTCTTCGGCATCGTCGCGCTCGGCCTCGTTGCGCTCATTGCCCCGGCGGTGGTCTACTCGGCGTACGGCCGCGGTATGCCGACGCGACAACTCCTCGTTCGGTTCCTGCTCGTGACCGGCATTCAGGGGTTTCTCTTCGCTCTGACCGAAGGCGCCCGGCGGGCGCTGCTCCACACAGTCGGGCCCGGGGTGGCCGATGCAACGCTCGGGTCGCTGAACCACCTCATCGCGATCCTCGGAACCGCAGGCGGGTTTCTCGCGCTCATAGCGGCGTGGGCGGTCCGGCGCCGTGCACGATGACCATCTGAAGGAGCTCGCCCCATGATCGAGTACTGGATCTCGCCATCCAACGAACGGGTCTTCCAGACCGATGCCCCTGCAAGGGCGTCCGACCTCACCGTGCAGGTCCCGCGCGGGGGAAGGTGCTCCTTCCAGGTGCACGCACGCCTGGCCAGCACGCCGGCACCATCCTGGATCGACGTAAGGGCGGCAACGCGCTCAAACCTGGAGCTGCGGGTCCGACGGATCGGCTACGTGGCGGTGCCGCACCGCAACACCGGCACGCCGCCTTGGGAGATCGACCACTACGCAGATATCCCCGGGTTCGTGCCGGATCCGCTCTTCCCGCAGACGGGCCAGCTCGCCGCACCGGACCTCAACTACGGTTACTGGATAACCGTCGTCGTACCCACGTCGGCTCGCCCCGGGCTCAGGACTGTCACCGTCGAGCTTTTCGCGGATGGGTCGAGGAAGCCGTTCGGGACGCTGAACGCGAGGATCGACGTTTCGGCTGTAGCGCTTGCGCCAAGACGGGACTTCCCCGTCACGCACTGGTTCTACACCGACGCCCTCTGTGACTGGTACGGCGTGGATCCCTTCGTCGAAGCCTTCTGGCCGGTCTGCGACCGGTACCTGCGAAACTATGCCGAACACGGGTCGGACACGATCTACGTACCCGCCCTGACCCCGTCTCTCGACGGTGAAAAGCGCCCGACTCAGCTTCTGAGGATCACGCCCGCCGGCGACGGAGGGTACCGATTCGACTGGAAGCTGGTCAAGCGGTTTGTGGACCTCGCGCGCTCCTGCGGCATACGCCGGTTCGAGTGGCCGCACCTGTTCACGCAGTGGGGTGCCGAGCGCGCGATCCTCGTGTATCGCGACCGGGGCGGGTCCGGGGAGCCTTTGTGGCCGCGCGCCACGCCGGCAACATCCCCGACCTATCGCCGCTTCCTTGATGCGTACCTGCCCGCCCTGAAACGGTTCCTGGACAGGGAGGGCATGCTCGACTGCTCGTATTTCCACGTCTCCGACGAGCCCCATCAGGATCACCTTGCGAATTACCGCAGGGCCCGCTCGATGTTGAAGGAGCTCGCACCGTGGATGAAGGTCATGGACGCGCTCTCCAATATCGAGTTCGCCCGGGACGACCTCACCGACGTG
>SKQU01000073.1 GCA_007118855.1 Spirochaetaceae bacterium | reverse complement strand
GCCGCCGCCGCGCCGTCGGTCGACCCCCCGCCTGCCGAACTGCTCCGCGCAGCCTTCTCCGCGTCTTCCTTGGTGATCCGTCCTCCGGGACCCGAGCCTTCGATCCTCTCCGGTTCGAGCCCGTGCTCGGCGACGACGCGTCTGACCGCGGGAGAGAGCGCCGGTGCACCGTCCTGAGCGGCGGCCCGCCCGCTTTCTTCGCCGCGGGCCGGCTCGGCTGAGGCGCCGTCGGTGGCCACCTGCCCGACGACCTGGCCCACCTCCACCTCCTCGCCTTCGCCGGCGGCGTGGTGGAGCACGCCGGCGGCCGGACTCGGCACGCCGAGCGTCGCCTTGTCGGTCTCGAGCTCGAAGATCTCCTCGCCCTCGTCGACCCGTGCGCCGTCCTCCTTGAGCCAGGCGGCGAGGATGCCGCTGGACACCGACTCTCCTATCTCCGGTACCTCGATGTTCGTCGTCATGAAACTTCCTTCACGCTGTCAGTCCTTGCGAACGCCGCTGCAAGCAGCAACTCGCGTTCTTCCTCATGCCGGCTGTGCGACCCGGACGCCGGGCTCGGGCAGGGGGCCCGTCCGATGTACTCGAGCCGAAGCGATCGTGTCTGTTCCTGTATGAGGTCGCGGATATACGACCAGGGACCATGGTTCTGCGCCTCTTCCTGGACCCAACGGACCGACGCCGCGTCGCGGTACCCGACGAGCACTTCCGCGAGCCGGTCGCGATCGAACGGGTAGAGCTGCTCTATCCGTACGATGCTCGTCCGATCGTCGCCGAGATCGTTGCGGCGCTGGACAAGATCGTAGTAGACCTTGCCGGAGCAGAACAGGAGGTTCCCGGTCTTCCGAGCCGGCTGCGGGTCGTCGATGATGGTCCGGTAGCTGCCGTCGGTCAGGTCTTCGATCAACGAGACGCAGGCCCTGTGACGCAGCAGGCTCTTGGGGGTCATCAGGATGAGAGGCTTGCGGAAGTCCTGTCGGATCTGGCGCCTCAGGACGTGGAAGTACTGCGCCGGCGTGGACGGGTAGCAGACCTGCATGTTCTCTTCCGCGCAGAGCTGCAGAAACCGCTCGAGGTGTGCGCTCGAATGCTCCGGCCCCTGCCCCTCGTACCCGTGCGGCAGCAGCATGACGAGCCCGGACTGGCGGAACCATTTGCTCTCGCCCGCGGCGATGAACTGGTCGATGATCACCTGCGCCCCGTTCACGAAGTCGCCGAACTGCGCCTCCCACATCACGAGGATGTTCGGCTGGGCGAGCGAGTAGCCGTAGTCGAACCCGAGGACGGCGAACTCGGAGAGCGGACTGTCGTAGACGCTGAACGCCGCCTGATCGGTCGAGAGGTCGCGAAGCGCGACATGCGTTCGAGGCTTTGACGTCTCCACATCCCACCACACCGCGTGACGCTGGCTGAAGGTGCCGCGCGCGGAGTCCTCTCCGCTCAGGCGGATGGGGTGCCCCTCCATGAGGAGGCTGCCGAAGGCGAGGCTCTCTGCGAAGGACCAGTCGATCGTCGTCCCATCCTCCCACCGCTTGCGGCGCTCGGAGACGAACCGTTTGAGCTTGGGATGGATGTGAAAGTCTTCAGGGATCGTCGTGAGAACCTCGCTGATATGGTCGAGGCGGTCACGGGCAACACCGGTGGGGACGGGCTGGAAACTGTGCTCGTGGCGGTACGCCTGCCATTCACCGTGATCGAAGGCGTCATCCATCGCGGGACGGTACCCGTCCTTCGCCTTCTGCATCTCGGCCTTCAGGACTCTCACGTACTTCTTTTCGAACGCGTCCTGGTCTTCGGGCGCGAAGGCGCCTTCATCGGCAAGCCGTTCACGGTAGATCTTCGTGACGCTCTCGCGGTTCTTGATCAGGTTATACATCAGCGGGTGGCTGAAGGACGGTTCGTCGGCCTCATTGTGTCCGAGCCGCCGATAGCACTGGATGTCCACGACCGCATCGTAGCCGAACTTCTGGCGGTAGCGCATCGCGAGATCGATTCCGCGGACGACTGCTTCCGGATCGTCGCCGTTGACGTGAAAAATGGGGCAGGGCAGGCTCTTCGCGATGTCGGTCGCGAAGAAGGTGCTTCGCGAATCCCGGCTCGCGGTGGTGAACCCGATCTGGTTGTTGAGGATGATGTGCACCGTGCCGCCCGTGCGGTAGCCGCGCAGCTGGCTCAGGTTGAGGGTCTCGGCGACCACGCCCTGACCGCTGAACGCCGCGTCGCCGTGGATGAGCACCGGCAGGACCTTCTTGCGGTTCCTGTCTCCCCTCAGCCGCTGGATGCCGCGCGTCTTGCCTTCGACGACCGGGTCAACCGCCTCGAGGTGACTGGGGTTCGCCACAAGGCTGATGTGGATCGTGCGGGACTCGTCGACCTTCAGGTCGAAGCTGTGACCCAGGTGGTACTTGACGTCTCCGCTTCCGCCGTAGGTCTGGGGCTGGTAATTGTCCTCGAACTGGCTGAATACCTCTGCGCCGGGCTTGCGCAGCGCATTCGTGAAGAGGTTGAGCCTGCCCCGGTGCGCCATCCCTATCACGATCTCCTGGAGGCTGTGCTTCGCCGCCGAATCGATGAGGTAGCGCACCGCCGGTACGAGCACCTCCGCCCCTTCGAGCGAGAAGCGCTTCTGCCCGATGTAGTTGGACTGCACGAAGTGTTCGAACGCTTCAGCCTTGATGAGGTCCTTCTGGAACCGACGCTTCTGCTCCTCGCTCCACTCGCGGCGTGCCGCCGGGCTCTCGAGCTTCTCGATGAGCCACCGTCGCATCGGTTTGTTCTGGATGTGAAGGATCTCCACGCCCATCGTAGAGCAGTAGATCTCCCGCATCTGCTCGAGAATGTTCCGAAGCGTATCGCGTTCCGGTCGCAAGTAGCGTCCCGCGGCGAACTCCGTATCCAGATCCTCTTCCCCCAGGCCGAAGCTCTCCGGAGAGAGCCCCTCGTAGGTGCCCTCCATCGTGTAGAACATGTAGTAGAGCTCGGGCGTGCTGTATTCGCGAAGCGGGTTGATGTCCGCGTGGATGTAGCCCACGTCACGGAAGGCCCAGAGGAGGCTGTCGACCCGACTCTGTTTCCGCGCGAGCTCGGTCGCGGCCTCAACGGGGACAACCCGAGCGGATGTCGCGGTCGCCGCCTCGTCCCGGCTGCGCACGCCGCGCAGCTCGAGCCCCGATTCAGCGACCCCGCCGTCTTCCAGCGCGTCGAAGTAGGCCCGCCACTCCTCGTCGATGCCGGCAGGGTTCTCCTGCCAGGCCCGGTAGAGCTCGTCTACGAAGCGCGCATTGGTCATGTCGAGTTGGTTCGCGTCCACGGCTCCTCTCCGGCTCTGCATAGTATAATCACACTTCGTTTGGACTGGTGCCAAAATTGTTGTCTGTAGTGAAGCGCCTGGGTAAAAAAGGGCGT
>SKQU01000179.1 GCA_007118855.1 Spirochaetaceae bacterium | reverse complement strand
CGGCGACCTGCGTGAGCTGCTCGCCGACCAGGCCGAACGCGCCCTCGAGTCCCTGGATCCGGGCGGGGTTCGCTCCTATCCCGACGCGATTACCGAATGCTACGCCCGGATGCAGACCGTCGTCCGCGAAGCGCACGGGCTATCGCGGCACGCCGCGATGACGCCGCGGGAGTTTCTCTCCGCGGTGGTCTCGGCCGGGGTGTCGGTCGAGGCGATGCAGACCCTCACCGAGCTGTTCGAAGAGGTGAAGTACGGCGATCGCCCTCCCGACTCGTCCGCCGTCGGCCGCGCGCGGGGCGCCCTGCAGTCGATCGCCTCCACGTCCCGGCCTGGCCGGAAGGCTGCATCGTGAGCGCAACCGGACGCCGCGTGAAACCCGTGCTGATCGCGGGCCTTACCGCGGCGGCTCTCGTGCTCGCGCTGGCCGCGTGGCTCGTGCGCGAGTTCGTGCACGACGTCATCGTTCGCCCGCTCTTCGTCGCCGTGCAGTGGATCCTCCTGTACGTGCGCAGCGTGCCGCAGGAGTTCTACTGGCTGCTGCTCGTGGGCGGCGGGGTCTACAGCGCGGTGCGATCGATCAGGCGGGAGAGAAGACCACGGCGCCCTGCGCCGCGGGCGTACCGGGCGCAGACCGGCGTCGCCGGGGAGCTGCTCGACTGGACGATCAGGGCCCGACGCAACCGGTACTACCGCAAGCGTCTTGCCGAGCTGCTCGCGCGCGATCTGTGCCGCTCGCTGCGCCTGCGCGGCGACCGCGCCCGGCCGCTCGAGATCCTCACGCGCGAGGGGGTGGCGGTGCCGGAGTATCTGGAAAACAATCTGGGCGAGGAGCGGCGCACAGGATGGCGCGCGCGCCTGCCCTTCTTCGCGAAGAAACAGGCAGCGATCGAGCTTCAGCGCCTCGAAGAGGCGGTATCCGCCGTCGAGGAACAGGTAGGAGTGCATGGACAACGACACAGCATCTGAGGCAACGGCGGTTGACGACGTGCGCGCGGTCTGCGCGCGAATCGTCGCGGAGATCGAACGCGCGATCATCGGGAAGCGCGAGGTGATCGAGGACGTGCTGACGGCCTTTCTCGCCGGCGGGCACGTGCTCTTCGAGGACCTGCCCGGTCTGGGAAAGACCATGACGGCAAAGAGCCTGGCGATCTCGCTCGGCCTCTCGTTCAAGCGAATCCAGTTCACACCCGATCTGCTGCCCGCAGACATAACGGGCGGGTACATCTACAACCGCAAGAACGAGGAGTTCGATCTGCGCAAGGGGCCCATATTCACCAACTTCCTCCTCGCCGACGAGATCAACCGCGCCTCGCCGCGCACCCAGTCCGCGCTGCTCGAGGCGATGCAGGAGCGACACGTGACCATCGAGGGCGAGACGATCGACCTGCCCCATCCGTTCACCGTTGTGGCCACGCAGAACCCCATCGAGTACGAGGGGACCTTTCCGCTGCCGGAAGCGCAGCTCGACCGGTTCATGGTCCGTCTGTCGGTGGGCTATCCCGCAGCGGAGGCGGAGCAGGAGATCCTTGCGAGGAGACGCGAACGAAGGACCCCGGAGGTCGTCATCCGGCCGGCGGTGGCGGCGGCGGAGATCCTCGCGATACGCCGCACGATCGAGGAAGTCCATCTCTCCGCGGAGATCGAGCGCTACATCGTGGCGATCGTGGGCGCTACCCGCCGTGATCGCCGGGTGGCGGTGGGCTCGAGCCCGCGGGGCGCTCTCGCGCTGCAGGACCTCTCTCGCGCCCACGCGGCCGTCCATGGACGCGGCTACGTCATCCCCGACGATGTGAAGAAGTTCGCTGCGCCGGCGCTCGCGCACCGACTGGTGCTCGTTCCCGAACTCTGGACCGAACGCAGTGCCGCGGTGGACGTCGTTCGTTCGGTGGTGGACACCACGCCGGTGCCGGTGGTCCCCGAGTAGGCGGCATGATCTACGGTGCGCTCGCCTTCGCGTTTCTGCTCACGGGTCTGGTGATCCGCAGCGGGACCCTCATCGCCTTCGCCGCGGTTTTCGTTGCGACGCTCGCGTCGGCAAAGCTCCGCGAGCCGGCGGCCCCTGAACTGGACGTGCGGCGGGAGCTCGAGTCGCGCCGCGTGGGGGAGGGCGAGCCGGTTGGCGTGACGCTGCACGTGACCAATACCGGGAAGTCCCTGCCTTCGGTGGTTCTGGCCGACGCTATACCGCGTGGTCTGGCCGTGGCATCCGGCTCGCCGCGGCAGGTGGTCCGGCTCGCCGCGGGTGAGACGTTCGCCTGGACCTATGCGGTGAGCGGCAAACGCGGGCGGTACCGCTTCAGTCGCTTCGAGGCGCGTTCCTACGGATTCGCCGCCGAGCGCGTGCGCCGGGCCGAGCACACCGTCTACGGCGAGCTCACCGGGCTGCCGCCGCGGCGCTCGATCGAGGCGATTCCGCTCCTGCCGCGCAGGACGCTCCTCTACCACGGGCCTATTCGCGCCGGGGTCCCCGGCGACGGTACCCTCTTCTTCGACGTGCGCGAATACAGTGAAGGCGATCCGCTCCGCCGCATCAACTGGCGCGCATCCGCCCGCCATGAGGGCAGGCTCTTCACGACCGACTACGAGCGCGAGCGCATCACCGAGGTGGGTATCATCGTAGACGGCAGGCTCGGCCGCAACCCGCTCGTGCGCGGGGTCTCGCTCTTCGAGCACTCGGTGGCCGCGGCGGTGAGTCTCTCGGATGCGCTGCTCTCCGACGGTCACCGCGTCGGTCTCATCACGATAGGAGCCGGGCTCTCGTGGACATTTCCCGGCTACGGCAAACGGCAGGCGGAGCGCATCTACACCGCGCTCGCGAGCGCTACCGAAGGCGACAGCGCGGTGTTCGACGCCCTGGATTCCGTGCCGACGCGGGTTCTGCCGGCGAGCTCGCAGATCATCGTGGTCTCGCCGGTAGGCGGCGACGACGTGCGGGCGCTCAGCGTTATGGTCGCGCGCGGCTATTCGGTGATCGTCGTGCGGCCGGATCCGCTGTCGCTCGAGCCGCTTCCGCCGGCGCCGGCGCGCGAGGCCGCGGTCGCCGCGAGACTCCTGCGTCTCGACCGTGTGCTCACGGTGCGCGAGCTCGAGCGGGTGGGGGTTCCGGTCGTCTCCTGGGACGTGAACCAGCCGTTTGAGGCGTGCATCCGGGCGAATATCCCGCGGCTGCAGATCTGGCGCGGCCGGAAGGTGCTGCGGTGAGGGGTCTTCGCTCCATGCGCTGGGAGCGCTTCGCGGGTCCGGGGGGAGCTCTCGCCGTCGCGGCCGCTCTGGCGCTCACCGCCCGGCCGGCCGCGGCGATCGCCGCGGTGCTCTTCTGCCCGCTCTGGTACCGGGCGGATCGCCGTCGCCGGGAAGCTGCGGCCGCGATCTGCTTCGTCGCCGTCTGCCTGCTTGCGATCGCGGGG
>SKQU01000255.1 GCA_007118855.1 Spirochaetaceae bacterium | reverse complement strand
GGCCGCAACGAGGCCGTGCACCCCGATCGAGTACGCAAGTGTCAGAATCGCAGGCAGCGGCATTCGGAATCTCGTACCCGGATTCTCGCGCGCCGGTCGCGGCACGTCAAGCCACGGCCGCCATCGTCAAGAGGATGCGCTGCGAAAAGCTCGACGAATCTGCTCCCGAACTGTCCGGTTCCGGGAGTCCCTGACCCGGAGTCCGTGTCCATCCGGTGTGCGCGTATACGTGTGCGGGTACGAGACGATTGGTGTGAATGGTCCAACGAACGCGGGAGCCACAGCTACCTGCGGCCCCCGCCAAACCGGGTCAGTAGCGCACGAACTCGCTGCGCCCCACACGCCGAGTACTGCCCGCGGCGTTCCATTTCGCGGGTCAGTTCTTCAAGAAGCTGGGTTCCGCCGCGGCGTTCCCATTCGGCGATGAACTGGTTGAACTCTCCGATTGGTCGCGCTCCGGTGATGAAGTTCACGATGTTCTCGTTGACGAACGTACCAAGGTCGGCCGTGAGCTCGCGCATCCGTTCGTTGGATGGAGGAACGACCAGGTAGTCGCGGTAGACCGCATCGCTGATGACCGAGTAGATCTCCTCCGCCTCATCCGACCAGGGATCGTCGAGCGCTTCGCCGTAGCGCGGCTCGCCGGTCAGGAAGTTGACGTAGAGTGGCAGCCCAAGCTGCTCGCGCTCTTCCACCGGGATGAGCCACTCGTACCGTCCGTCGGCGGTCCGCTGGTGTTCGATCCCCTCACGGCCCCAGAACGCAAGGGTCGTACCGTCTTCGCTGATCATGTAGTCCATCAGCTGCATCGCTGCTTCGGCGTTTCGTGATGACGCGGGGATCGAAGCGGCCATCCAGAAACCGACCCCTTCTTCGTTGAGCGGATTGCCGTACGTATAGCCACCTATGCCGTCGGCAGATCGTGGCGGAGCGTACGCACCGATCCGGGCGTCGCTCCCCGCGCGGCTGAAGATGTCGTTCGCGCGCACGACGTCGTCGATCCGCATCCCGGCCATCGCGATCCGTCCCTGGTACAGCCGTTCGCGTCCCTGCGACGGGTTGAGGATCAGGAACTCGGGATCCATGATGCCTTCGTCGTGGAGCCGCTTCAGGTATTCGACCCACTGGCGCGACTCCGGAACCGTCGTCGTGTAGCGCCACTGTCCGTCGATCAACTTGAACTGGTTTATAGGAAGGTCGAACGCGGCGGATATCCATCGCGACCAGGTCATGAACCCGAATCCGCCGTACGCGTACGCATCATCGTGACCGTCGCGGCGCAGCCCGTCGCGGATGACCTTACCCGCCTCGTAGAACTCATCGAGCGTCTGCGGCGCGGACACCCCGTACCGGTCGAGCAGGTCGTCGCGCATCAGGAAGATATGCGGCGCGACCCAGAGCCTCGGAATCCAGTACGTGTTTCCGTCGTCGAAGACCATCGACTCCATTACGTCGGCCGGTACACGGCCGGTGATGTTCGGAGCGTTGCGAAGCAGTTCATCCAACGGCAGGAAGACCCCTTCCGAGGCCCACTGCTGCACGATTGCGTTCGCCGGCCCGACGTTCATGACTATGTCCGCCAGATCTCCTGACGCGACTGCCAGGTTCAGGCGGTCGGCGTACCCGCTCCACGGTACGTTCTGAAAGACGGGTCGAACGCCGGAGCGTCGTTCGATTTCCTGGACGATCGGGTTGTCGGCGCCGATCGGGTACGCGCCCACCCGCCAGAAGATCGAAACCTCCGGCGTGCCGGTCGCAGCCTCTGCCTGGCCGGCGGCGAACGCGAGCGATGCGGTCAGAGCGACCATCAGGACGATACCAATTGTCTTCTTCATAAAGACCTCCTGTCTGTTGCGGCTACCCTTTCACGGCGCCGATTAGAATACCTTTGGAGAAGTACTTCTGCAGAAACGGATAGATGCACGCGATCGGGACGACCGCGACGATGATCGTCGCCATCTTCAACGCGTGCGACATTCGGTCCGCGTAGTGGCCGCCTGCTCCCGTGTCCCCTATCTCAGATTCGATAAGGATGTCGCGGAGTACCAGCTGGAGCGGCCACTTCCTTCGGTCGGTCAGGTACAGAATGCCCAGGAAGAAGGAGTTCCAGTAGTTCACGCCGTAGAACAGCCCTATCGTGACAAGGGCCGGGACCGACAGCGGGACGAAGATCCGGAAGAAGATATAGACCTCGTTCGCGCCGTCCATGTACGCCGACTCTTCCAGGCTCTTCGGGACGTTCGCGAAGAAGCTCTTGAGGATGATCAGGAAGAATGTGTTCACCGCGACCGGCAGAATCATCGCCCAGAGACTGTTGATCAGCCCGAGTGAGCGGACGACCAGGTAGTTCGGGACCAGGCCACCCTGGATCAGCATCGTGATCACGAACACGAGTGTGAGCCCGTTCGCACCCTTCATCTGCTCGCGCGAGATCGCGAATGCGGTGATTGCCGTGATGAACAGGCTCACCGCCGTTCCGGCCCCAACCAGGAAGATCGTGTTACGGTAGCTGTTGTAGATCGTTGGCGACGTCAGGAGTCCGCGGTACGCGTCCAGCGTCATCCCCTGCCGTGGCCAGATCTTCATGCCCGGCTGCAGGTACTCCTCCACCGTCAGGAGCGAGTTTCCCAGCACGAACACGAACGGGAAGAGCATTGCGAATGCGACCCCGGCGAGGAAGAGGTAGAGCAGAACATCGATCGTGACGTCGGCAGGTGAGCGCTTCATCAGAAGATCCCCCGTTCACCCAGGCGCTTTGCCAGCGCGTTCGCGGATACCAGGAAGGTGAAGCCGATCACGCTCTTGAACAGTCCGGCGGCGGTCGCGAAGCTGTACTGCATGTTCAGGATCCCGACGCGGTAGACGTACGTGTCGATGATGTCGGCAACCTCATACACCTGAACCGAGTAGAGGATAAACACCTGCTCAAACCCCAGGATCACGATCTGTCCCAGGTTCAGGATGAGCAACACGACGATTGTGCTCATTATCTGCGGGAGCGTCACGCTCCAGAGCATACGGAGGCGCTTTGCGCCGTCCATCCTTGCGGCCTCGTACAGCTCGACGTCGACCCCTGACAGTGCGGCAAGGTAGATGATCGTGCCCCAGCCTGCGGTCTTCCAGATGGCCGACAGAACGAGCAGTCCGCGAAACGTTGGTCGGTATGTCATGTAGGGACGCATCGCGAACCCGAGCTGCGACAGGAAGACGTTGATCGGACCGGTCGGGACCGACAGGAGGTGGATCAGAATCCCGCCGATGACGACCCACGATATGAAGTGCGGGAGGTAGATCACGGTCTGTACGATCTTGCGGTATCCCATGCTCCGTATCTCGTTGAGAACCAGAGCCAGGATCAGCGGCGCAGGGAACGAAAAGACGACGCGGTAGTTGTTTATGATGAACGTG
>SKQU01000174.1 GCA_007118855.1 Spirochaetaceae bacterium | reverse complement strand
TATCCGTTCCATGCTCTCTCCTTGTACCGCGACTACGATCCTTCATCGCGGCGACCGGCGGCTCAATCCATCCGGGCTGCCCCGGAACGGCGACTCTCACGGCCCGGGCCGCGTACGCTGCGACGGTGAGCCGGTACGCGCTGACGAAGCCGAGCATCAGGAACCCGCCCACCGCGATGCCTGCACCCGATGCGACCATCGCCGGCCGCGCCTCTTCGTCGATCCCGGCCCAGAGGTCGGTCGAAACTGGTGCGCGATCAAGGTCGGCCGCGATCGCGCTCGCCTGCGCTTCGGGGAGAGCCGCGCGCGCGGCGCACGAAGGCAACGAGCCAGTCGTGCGTGAAGTTGCCTCGCGCGGCCTCGTACACAACGAGCAGCATCGGCGGCGGGATGCTCCACTTGAGCGCCCGACGTATCTCAGACATCATAGCGGTGACGAAGTCGTCATGGTTGACCGGATCCTCGAGCGGCGCGAACCATTCGGGAATCCGAGCCTGTACGTAGTCGTGGCGTAGAATGGTTCGCTCCACGCGGAACGCCAACTGACCAAAAGGACGGTAGCGGCGATCGCGAGCGTGAGTACGGAGAGCACGGTGACACGAGCACGGCCCATGAGGCGATTCTACGCGGCTGAGTGTCATCGCGCTACTGCGCGCGAGGCTATCGCGTGCGCCAGTGCTGCACGAACCACTCGCCGATAGGAGTCAGCACAACTCTGTCGGATCCTGCCTGGTAGCGATGGGAGAAGTAGTGGTGCATCTGATCTTCTGTTGTGGCCAGCGCGTACGGATGGCCGAAGGGAAACCGATGGTGCGACCAGGTGCCGAATGCGACGTGAAAGCCCTGGATACTGCCGTCGTTGCGTGAGCGGAGGTGGGTCCCGATCGTTTCCACATAGGTTTGAAGGCGGTCGAGTCCCGCGTCGTTCCAGTACACGTCGCGCTGACCGCCCTCTGCGACGTAGATCGGAAGCGACAGGGAAGCGATCTGCGCCTCCACGCTTTCCAGCCGTTCGATCTGTTCTTCACGGTCGAGTACCATCTCGTGCTGACCGACGTAGATGTGAAAACGGAACCCGTCTACCAGGTGCGGATTCTCCCGGGCGTAGGCGACCACGCGGTCACGCCAGAAGCGGCGATACTCCTGGTACGGACCGCCTCCCTCCCGGATCGTGCACGCGACGATGTAGAGCGCCGCGTCGGGGAAGGCCTCTCGAAACGCCGGCAGGAACTCATCGAGCATGTCGACGTAGTAGCGAACGTCGCTGTCCGGCGGAAACCTGCGATCGAGGGTCCGGTCGATGCGCACCTGACCCATCATTCCGTTCCCCGGTCTTCCGTCGAACCACTGCCGCAGATAGTACTCGCCGCCGAACAGGATGCGGTTGATCGTCACCCCCTTGTCGACGAAACGGCGCCACCCGGCGATCTGGTCGTGGACCGGTTCGTACATGTTCACCGACGGAACGAGCTCGATCCGGTTGCTGATCAGGAACCGAGCCCACCGATCGATCAGCTCGTCGTCCCAATACCGGATCCGGTCCGAATCCCGAAATCTCGACGGGACGTTCTCCGCGCGGAAGAACGCCTCCTGGCTGCTGTTCCCGGAACTGACGAGGTGCCCGAGCATGTCGGCGAGCTCCGGATGAATCTGCTCCGGAGTGTCGCGGGCCATTCGCGAGTTGAGGCTGAGCATCGTCGTCGGGTTCGTGAGCTCGGCACCGGCGGCCGGCTGTGCCATCAGCGCGCCGGTGATTGAGAACACCAGCGATGCACAGATCAGTATGGATCGCTTCATCGGCTCGCTCGCCTCCACCGATGGTCGGACCCGTCTGTACCGATTTGATTCGGGAGGTCCGACCGGTTCGATTTTCCCATCTTCGCAGGGATACCCCGACGCGGTCAATCGCGCGCGCTCCGTGAGATAGAACATGGCGCCGTTGGCGAGGGCGCCTCGCCCGGTGAGCAGCTGCGATCGTGTGGGCGTGGACATTGGGACGACGCGGAAATCGGTCAGGACGACGATGACGTTCGGTGAGGGCTTGGTGTGCCGAAACTGGGATGACATCTCGGTCTCCTGATACGGGGGAGCGAGCTGGGCCGCGGTGGATGGCGCATGGTGTCATGGAAGTGGAAGGGATCAACCGTTGGCGCAGAGTTCTGAGTTGTTCCCCGCCAGTGATCGCTGACAGAACCGCAGTCGACTGAACGCGATCGCTTTGTGTGCGGCATTACCGCATGTGCCGGATCCAGTGTATACTCAGGCGGTTCCGATTGATGTGAGGAGCATGCGGCCTCGGAGGAGTTTTTTCGATGTCTGGAACGGCTGCACAACCTCAAACGACCAGGACACCCGGACCGGCTCGTATGGAGTACATCCGCGTCGAGAATTGCCGTGCCTTACGCAGTATCGAGTTGAGGGAAGTCACGCCGCTCACCGTGCTGCTGGGACCGAACGGCAGTGGCAAGTCGACGCTGTTCGACGTCTTCAGCTTCTTGTCCGAGTGTTTTCAGTACGGGTTGCGCCATGCATGGGACCGGCGGTGACGGCTGAGTGGCTGCACTGGCGACGAGCCGCGAAGGGCAAACCGTTTCGATTCCTGGATTACCGAGACGGAAAGGGCCAGGTGATCAGTGGCGAGGAGCCGGAGAACTTCCTTCACCCCCGTCTGCTCCCGGAGCTCGCCGAGGAATGCCGGACTGCGGCCGCGCGATCGCAGCTTCTTGCCACGACCCATTCGCCCTTCTTCCTGAACGGCTTGCGACCGAGCGAGGTCCGTGTCCTGTATCGCGACGACAACGGCTACACCCAGGTGGTCCGCGCCGCTGACATTCAAGGCGTGCGCGAGTTCATCGAGGCAGGAGCGTCCCTGGGGCATCTGTGGATGGAGGGGCACTTCGGCGTCGGTGACCCGCTGGTCCGCGGGGGTGCGCCCGCAGAAAAGGGCAAGTCGCGGTGACCGTTGACCACATTGAGCTCTTCGTGGAAGAGCCGTCGATGGAGGCCGTTCTGCGTCTCCTGCTACCCGAAGTAGTTGGGTCGCTTTCGTTTGAGGTCTACCCTTTCCAATGCAAGCCCGAGCTACTGACGAGGTTGCCGGATCGTCTGCGGGGGTACGCCCGATGGATTCCCGACAGCTGGCGCATAGTCGTCGTCGTGGACCGGGACGACGATGACTGCCGTGATCTGAAGGCCCGGCTTGAACGGATCGCCGCCGATGCCCGGCTTGTGACACGAACCTCTGCCGGTGGTAGTCCCTACCAGGTCGTCAATCGTCTGGCCATAGAAGAGCTCGAAGCATGGTACTTCGGAGACTGGGAAGCGGTTCGCGCGGCCTTTCCGCGAGTCCCACGGACGATTCCGTCCCAGGCGAGGTATCGAGATCCGGATGCCATTGCGGGCGGCACCTGGGAGGC
>SKQU01000031.1 GCA_007118855.1 Spirochaetaceae bacterium | reverse complement strand
GGCATGCTCGGATCCGTCGGCGCCCTGATCGGATTCGCCGTGGGAACCGCGCTGCTCGACGGCGGCGGCGCCTGGATCGCGCAGGCCTCCCTGCGCGCGCCCACGATCACGATCGACGGCGCTGAACCGACGCTCTTCAACCTGCTCGGCCTGGAGTCGGCCTTCTCTCGCTGGACGCTCATCGGGCTGCTCACGCTCGTCGCGATCTGGTACCTGGCCCGGGCGCCGAAGGAGATGTTCGTCCTCGGGTGGGGCTGGAGGAGAACCGGCTTCGCGGTGGGCGCTTTTGCGCTTGCGGCCTGGATCATCTCGAGTCTCACGGGGCGACACTTCGGGCTTTCGTTCACGCAGCCGACGGTGAGTGTCACACGGTTCCTGATATCCGGGGACACCTCCGGGATCAGCATCGCGACCTGGATGCTCCTCGGCGTGCCGGCGGGAGCATTCGCGGCCGCGAAGATCCGCGGCGAGGCGCGCTGGGCGCTGCCGGATGCCCGTACGCTCGTCAGGCAGACCGGCGCCGGGGGTCTGATGGGGGCCGGAGCGAGCATCGCCGGCGGCTGTAACATCGGCCACAGCGTCACCGGCATCGCGACGCTGAGCGTCGGCTCGATCGTGGCGACGCTCGCGATCATGCTCGGATGCTGGGCGATGACCGCGCGGATCTACGGGCAGGCGCGCCGGTCTTCCGCCGCCGCGCGCCGGACGGGCGGGGAACTGGCCGCCTCCGGGGCGAATCAGCAAAGTGAGATCAGAACTTCCTGAGGAGGAATGGATGAAGAGGCATAGATTGGCGTCCACAGCGGCGCTTCGGTTTTCGATACGCGTCGTGCTCTTCGCGGCCGCAGCCGGCGCGGTGTGGGCCGGCGGGGCGCAGGAGATCCGGATCGACCGGACTCCGGCGCAGGAGATCCTCGTGACGCCCGAGTGGCTCGCGGCGAATCGCGACTCGGTCACGATTCTCGACACGCGCGGCAGTCTTCAGGCGTTCGGCGACGGCCATGTCCCCGGCGCGGCTTTCGTCGCGCGAGAGGTGACGTGGGACACCGTAGACGGAATCGCCGGCAACCTCCCGGCGCCGGAGATCGTCGCGGCCGACTTCGAGGACGCCGGCGTGCGTCACGACCGTCCCGTCGTCGTCTACGACGCCGGCAACGGCCTGTGGGCCTCGCGCGTCTTCTGGGCGCTCGAGTACCTGGGACATACCCGCGTGCATCTGCTCGACGGCGGTCTCGCCGCGTGGGCTGCCGCTGGGCATGCGGTCACGACTGAGGTCACCGTCCCCGAACGCGGCGACTTCGCCGCGAAGGTTCGTCCGGCGCTCATCGCCACTGCCGACGAGGTGCTCGCCGGGATCGAGAGCGAGGAGTTCGCCGTGCTCGACGCGCGCTCGCCCGGTGAGTTCTCAGGGGCCGACGTGCGCGCCGCGCGCGGCGGACATATTCCCGGATCCGCAAACGTCGACTGGGTTCGCAATGTGGGCGAAGGGACGTCGTTTCTGCCGACGAGCGCGCTCGCCCGGATCTACGACGAGGTGATTGCCGGCCGCGACGGCCCGAAGGTGACGCTCTGCCAGACCGGCGTTCGCGGTGCCCATACCTACGTCGCGCTTCGCCTGCTCGGGTACGAGGACGTCCGCGTCTACGACGGCTCCTGGGAAGAGTGGGGGAACCGGGACGATCTCCCGGTCGCCGGCGGATCGTGATCCAGTCACCCGGCAGCGTCTCGTCTCTGTGCTCTGAAGACGAGTAGCGCGATGAAGTCGTAGATCCCGTGGGCGAGCGCCGCGGCGATGAGGCTGCCGGACAGCAGAAAGACGAGACTCAGTACGACTCCCATGACGAAGGCGAGCACGGCGTAGGTGGGGGTGATCGCGTGGAGGAGTGCAAAGACCAGGTTCGTGATGACGAGCGCCGTCAAAGTCGGCAGATGTGCGGCGAGCGACTGCTGGATGACCGCCCGGAAGAGGAGCTCCTCTGAGATACCGGCGACGACCGCTACCGCAAGGAGTCCGACCGGGCCGGCGTTGCCGAACAGGTGCTCGAGCAGCTGTTCGAGCTGGACCCTGATCCGCCGGAAAGGCGGCCAGTCCGACCGGGTGGTCAGCGCGAAGAGCAGCAGGAGCAGACCGACGCCGCACCCGGCCAGGACCACTCCCCTCCAGTCGAGTCCGAGAGTCGGGCGAACGGGCACCCCCAACACCCAGGCCGCGAGCAGCGCGACGACGCCTATCGCCGCTTCGAACAGCACCGCGAATCTCACCCTCCGCATGCGCCGAGCCTATCACGGCCCGCGCCTTTCGTCGCGCTCCGGCCGCCGCGGCCCGGACACCCGGCCCCGTGACACCGGCGTAAGGACCCGCTACGATAGACGGGACGGGAGGATCTCATGGCACCCAATGCGAAGCAGCGATACGCCCTGAGCCGGGCCGGGCTCACGCCCTTCGAGCCGCCGGTCTCCTTTGAGGAGGCCGACCGGCGCGCGGCCCGGATCGTCGAGCAGATGAGCGCGGAAGAGAAGTTCGATATGGTCTGCGGCCGCGGGTTCTACATCGGCGGGTGCGAGCGGGTGGGTCTGCCCGACATCAATTTCACGGATGCAACCCAGGGCGTCCATCTGCGCGAGCAGTTTCCCGCCGGGAGACTTTCGCAGTCGGTATGCTTTCCCAGCGCTCTCATGCTGACGTGCACCTGGAACCGGACGCTCGTTGCCGAGTACGCGCGCGCTGTGGGCGAAGAGTGCCGTGCCGGAGGCATCCACGTCCTGCTCGGCCCCGGCATGAACACCTACCGGATCGCGCAGTGCGGCCGCAACTTCGAGTACACCGGAGAGGATCCCCATCTCGCCGCGCAGATGATCTATCTCTACGTGACGGCGGTTCAGCAGACGGGCGTGATCGCGACGCTCAAGCACTTCGTTGCGAACGAGACCGACTACTGGCGCAAGCTTTCCAACTCGATCGTGATCAGGCAGGTGCTGAAAGAGATCTACCTGCCCGCCTTCCGGTCCGGTGTGGAAGCGGGTGCGCTTGCCGTCATGACCGCGTACAACCAGCTCAACGGGGAGTACTGCGGGGAGAGCGCGAGCGTGATCAACGGGATGCTGCGCGGGGAGCTCGGGTTCCGGCACCTCGTGATGACCGACTGGTCCTCGGTCACCGACGGCGAGCTCGTCGCAAACTCCGGGCAGGATCTCGAGATGCCCTACGGGGCATGCCTCAAGGCGGCTCGCGAGACGCTCCTGGGAACGCCTGAGATCGACCGGATGGTCAGGAGCATCGTGCGCACCTTCGCGATGATGGGGTTCCTCGACCACGACCAGGAACAGCGCGCGTATCTCGCCAACCTGCCGCTCCACGAGGATGTCGCCTACCGCGTCGCCTGCGAGGGAACGATCCTCCTGCGCAACGACGGGCTG
>SKQU01000139.1 GCA_007118855.1 Spirochaetaceae bacterium | reverse complement strand
GGTGAGCGCGGAGACCCGAATGCGCCCGGCGGCGGACCCCGCGACGGCGGGCCCCGCGACGGCCGCGGGAGCAAGGTCGATCTTGTTGAGCACGCAGAGCGTGCGGGTCGTGCGTCCGGTCTCCTCGAGCCGCTCGAGGTCGTCGCGGCTCTCGCCCTCGCCGGCGTCCACGACGTAGAGCACGAGGTCCGCGGCGGCGATGACCGACGAGCTTCGACGCATCCCCTCCTGCTCGATCGCCTCGGCCGAATCGCGGAGACCGGCCGTGTCGACGAGGCGAACCGGCACCCCGCCCACGTCGATCACCGCCTCCACGTAGTCGCGGGTCGTGCCGTGAGTCTCGCTCACGATCGAGCGGTCGTGCCGCAGAAGCCGGTTGAAGAGCGAGCTCTTGCCCGCATTCGTGCGCCCGGCGATCGCGACGAGCGCCCCGTGCTGATAGAGCCGTCCGCGGGCATAGGTCGACGCGAGACCCCGGCACTCCGCCGCGGCTCGCCTGAGCCTGGCTCGGTCGACGGCCACCGGTCCGGTTTCCTCCTCAGGATAGTCGAGCTGAATCGCGAGCTGCGCCATGATCCCGACGAGATCCTCCCGCACCTCGCCGGCCGCCCGCTCGACACTGCCGGACAGCCGGTCCACTGCGAATGCGTGCGCATCCGCCGTCTGCGCGGCGACGACCTCGTTGACCGCTTCCGCGCGCGTGAGATCGAGCTTGCCGTTGATGAAGGCGCGCCGCGTGAACTCGCCCGGAGCGGCGGCGGCGAAACCGGCCGCCAGGAGGACGCTGAAGACGCGACGAACGCCGGCCACGCTGCCGTGGCAGAAGATCTCCGCGGACTCTTCGCCGGTGTAACTCGACGGGGCGCGGTAGACGGCGGCGAGCACCTCGTCGACGATGCGGTGCTCTTCGTCGAGAATCGAGCCGTGATGCAGCGTGTGTCCGCAGGCGGCACGCAGGGCTTGCGGACGGGAGAAACGAGACGAGAGGAGGTCGACCGAGCCGCTGCCGCTGACCCGGATGACGGCGATCGCCGCGGGGCCGACCGCCGTGGCGACGGCGGCAATCGGATGCTCGTCGGAACTCATGGAGAGAAGCTACCAAACCGGCCCGCCCTTGGATACCGCGCGGCCGCGCCCTGCGAGGGGTTTGCATCGGAACCCGCCATTCCATAGAGTGTAACCGGAGGCTGCGGTGCAGGACGATTTTGACCTGGAAGGGTTGTCACGCGAGGAGGCGCGCAGGTATGTGGCCGGATTCATCGAGTCGCTCGAGCTGACGCGCAGGGATCGCGCCGAACGCGAGGCGGAGTACGAGAAGTGGAAGTCGAGGACGAAGCTCGCGGTGGAGCGGGGTGAGACGGCGCTCGCGAAGGAGGCGCTGCGCCGCGCGGAGGAGGTGCGGGCGAGCCTCGCCTCTGTGCGCGCCGAGGAGCGCGATCTCGAGTTCAGAGTCGGCGAGCTCAAGCGGCGCCTGGCGGACCTGAAGCGCGGGCCAGAGCGTTCGGTCGACCCGGACGCCCTCCTCGAACAGCTTCAGTCGGTGACGGACCCGGATCAGCAGACGAAGGAGGCCCTCGCGGAGGCCGAGGCCGAGGTCGCGCTCGAACAGTTGCGCCGCAGAATGGACGAGCAGACGGAGGCCGACAGATGAAGCCGCGCGACCTGCTCGACGACTTCGCAACGCGGTCGGTGCGGCCGCGGATCATCGGCCATAGAGGCTATTCGAGCCGCGCCCCGGAGAACACGATGGCGGCCTTCTCGCTGATCCGCAAGCACGCGATCTTCGGCGTCGAGCTCGACGTCCGGCGGTGCGCCTCCGGCGAGATCGTGGTCATGCACGACGAGACGCTCGGGCGCGTGGGGGGGGTGCCGCTGCCCGTCGCGACGACCCCGCTCGCCGCCCTGCGCGAGCACGACATAGGCAGCTGGTTCGATGCCCGCTTCTCAGGAGAACGGGTTGCGCTCCTCGAAGAGGTGTTCGAGCTGCTCTCCGGGCGGTGCTTCATCGATATCGAGATCAAGCGCCACGCCCCGAACGTCGACAGGGCCGAAGTCGGACGCCTGGAGGCTGAGACCGTTCGCCTGATCCTCCGGCACGACCTCGCCCGCAGGTGCATCGTCTCGAGCTTCGATCCACGGATCGTCCGGCGGGTCCGTCTGCTCGACCGGCGAATCGTGGTAGGCGCGATCTACGCATCCACGAGCGACGTGCCGATGCTCCTGCGCCGAAGCGGTGCACGCATCTACTCGGGCGCGATGGTGATGAAACCGCACCACCCGAACGCGACGGGGGGGCATGTGCGCCGGCACAGGCGAGCCGGACGGCTCGTCATGCCGTGGACCGTCGATGACGAAGAGATCGCGCTGTCGCTCGCGGAGCGCGGCGTGGACGCGATCATCACCAACCGGCCGTGCGAGATCCGGGACGCCTTACGGCAGCCGGGCGGCTAACTGCTCGCCGATCGACCGGCCGAGCTGGTGGAATGCGGTGTTGAGCGCCTGTTGGGCGCTGCTGCTTCGCGCGTTCTTCACCGCTGATGCGGTGTAGATCACTTCGCCCGTGCTGAGATCGACGACGGTGACCGATGCGGTGACGCGCGCCAGATACCCGTCGGTCTGTGTGAAGTCGGATATCGTGGCCACACCCAGGACGACCCGTCGCACGTCGCCGGGAAGCGTCGTCTGCAGATAGCGGATGGTCTCCGATTGCGGCCTGTCCGCACCGGTGCCCGGGTCGATATCGTTGGTCACGAGCCGGAAGCCCGCCTCGCTGAGCGCCTGTGCGAGGCCGTCGCGAGTCCACTGCGACGCGATGGGGGCGCCGGATGCGTCGGTCTCGCTGATGACGAGCGTCGTCGCGATCTCGCGGGCTCGCGACACGGCAACGAACCGCCAGCTCGCCCGCGCGCCGGCGAGCGCGTTCTCAATAGCGAGCCGCTGCGACCGCACGGACTCCGGCAGGCTGCGCAGGAGCGACAGGTGCCCGGCCCACTCGACCCGCGCCGTCACGTCGACGTTGCCCACGAGCTCCACCCGCGGATAGGCGAACTCGACGACTCCCTGCGCGTCCGTAACGAGGGTCGCCCGGCGCACGACGGTCCGCTGGCCCACGACCTGCGGGTAGGAGATCTCCAGCGGCACGCCGGCCGCCGCGGACCCGTCCGGACCGTACAGCCCGAACCGTATGGGCTCGTCCGGCATGCGGCCGGCCGGTACCTCCTGCGGCCCGCCGAGCGCGCGCAGCGACAGGCCGTCCAGGAGCGAAATCGTCTTCCCGAGCGTGCGCTCGAGCACGACCGGCGCGATACGCAACCCTGATCCGGCCGCCGCCGCGGCGGCCTGCAGATAGCCGGTCACGGCCGCGCCCATCCTGCCGGCCGCGGCATCGGCATCGGCACGGCGTTCGGGCTCGAGCAG
>SKQU01000090.1 GCA_007118855.1 Spirochaetaceae bacterium | reverse complement strand
TCTCCGTACCGTCGCCCATGGTGGGGGTCGTGCGGGAGATCCATGTGGCGGCCGGGGCCGCCGTCGCGGAAGGTGACCGGCTCGTCACGATGGAGGCGATGAAGATGGAGATCTACGTCACAGCGCCCTGCCCGGGCAGCGTGGCGGAGGTCCTGTGTTCGGCGGGCGATACCGTGACCGACGGCGCCGAGCTCCTGCGTATCTCTGCCGGCGGAGCCGGGTCGTCGTGATCGGAGACTTCCTCGCCTCCACCGGGTTCAGCGCTATCGAGTGGCAGAATCTCGTCATGCTCGGCGTCGGCGTGGTGCTGCTCTACCTCGGCATCGCCCGGAAGTACGAGCCGCTCCTGCTGATACCAATCGGGTTCGGCGCGATCCTGGTCAACCTCCCGCTCACGGGCCTGACCGCGGACGGTGGTCTGCTGCGCTTCTTCTACTTCGGTATCGAGACCGGTATCTTCCCGCCGCTCATCTTTCTGGGGATCGGTGCGATGACCGACTTCGGTCCGCTGCTTGCCCAGCCGCGGACCTTTCTGCTCGGCGCCGCCGCGCAGTTCGGCATTTTCGCCACCCTGATCGGTGCCCGCGCGCTCGGGTTCAGCTTCGCCGAGTCCGCCTCCATCGCCATCATCGGCGGCGCGGACGGCCCCACCGCGATCTATCTCACCGCCAGGATGGCGGATCACCTGCTCGGGCCCATCGCGGTGGCCGCCTACTCCTACATGGCGCTCGTCCCGGTGATCCAGCCCCCCATCATCCGAGCGCTGACGAGCCGTGCCGAACGCATCGTCGTGATGCGGGACGTGAAGCCGGTCTCCAGGCGCGTGAAGATCGCCTTTCCCGTGGTCACGACGATCGTCGCCGGGCTCGTCGTACCGGCGTCGGTACCACTCGTGGGGATGCTCATGCTCGGCAATCTCCTGCGCGAATCAGGCGTCGCCAACCGCCTCGCCCAGACGGCGCAGAACGAGCTCATCAATATCGTGACGATCCTGCTCGCGACCGCGATCGGCTCGAAGATGGGGGCGGACGAGTTTCTGACCGTGGAGACCCTCATGATCATCGGGCTCGGCCTCGTCGCGTTCTCCATCGGCACCGCCTCGGGCGTGCTGCTCGGCAAGGTGATGTACCTGCTCTCCGGGAAGAAGGTGAACCCCATGATCGGGGCGGCAGGCGTCTCCGCCGTGCCGATGGCGGCGCGGGTCGTGCAGAAGGTCGGCCAGGAAGAGGACCCGCGAAACTTCCTGCTCATGCACGCGATGGGCCCCAACGTGGCGGGCGTGATCGGCTCCGCGGTCGCCGCCGGGATCCTGCTCGCCCTGGGAGGCTGAGCGCGCGGTACGGCGTCGGCTCAAGAAGCCCGAATAGCCTCAGTATGCTACGATCTGCGTGCCCGCCCGGCCTTCAACCGCTTCCACGAGATTGGCCACATCAGTGATGACGACGCGGTTCTGCGGGTGGGCCTGGATGAACTCGATCGCCGCCATCATCTTGGGCCCCATCGATCCGGGAGGAAACTCGCCCTGCTGGTAGTAGTGGCGAGCCTGGGCGAGCGTGATCCGGGCGAGCGGCTTCTCCTGCGGCGTACCGAAGTGGACGGTCACCTGCGGAACGCCGGTGATGATAACGAGCAGGCGAGCCCCTACGGCGATCGCGAGCTTCATGCTCGCGAGATCTTTGTCGATCACGCAGTCGACGCCTTCGATCGTCCCGTCTTCCCGGTAATACACGGGGATTCCACCCCCGCCGCCGGTGATGAGCAGGTACCCGTCGTCGAGCAGATGGTTGATCGCGTCCTTCTCCACGATATCAATGGGGTAGGGCGAAGCCACGTATCGACGGTACCCGCGATTCGCGTCCTCCTTGACGACCCAGCCCTTCTCCCGGACCAGCTGTCCGGCCTGTTCCTGCGTGTAGAAGGGACCGATCGGCTTGGACGGGTTCTCCATGGACGGGTCGTAGCGGTCCACGATGATCTGTGCCGGGACCGTGACGATGTGGCGCCAGATCCCGTGACGGATCATCACGTTCTGGAGACACTGCTCGATCATGTAGCCCATGGAGCCGCAGGTCATTGCGTCCGCGATTCCGAGCGGGATCTCCGGAACCTCGCTCTTCGCGAGCTCGCTCTGGAGCATGAGGTCGCCCACCTGGGGACCGTTCCCGTGGGTAAGGATGAAGTTGTACCCCCGCTCGAGCAGTTCCACCACCGGTTCCATGGACCGACGCGTGTTCGCGAACTGTTCGGCGATGGCCCCCCTCTGTCCCTTGTCGCGAATGGAGTTTCCTCCGAGCGCGATAACGGCAAGCCGTTCCTTCCCATTCTCCACCGGCATTCACCACCTCCCCACGACGATGAGCGGGAGTGTAGCACCGGATACCGGGGCACGGCTACCAGGCGAACAGCGCGCGACCGTCGCTGCGATGGACCGAAATGGAGATCCCGTAGAGCCGGCTCAGAAGGGCGCCGGTGAGCACCTCCTCCGGAGGGCCCGCCGCAAGCACGGTTCCCTCACGCAGGAGGACCACCGTGGTGGCGAGTGCGGCGGCGAACTCCGGCTCGTGGACCGTCAGGACGATCGAGCGCCCGGTGTCCGCCTGGGCCTGTAGCAGACCGACGAGACGGCGCTTGTTGGCGAGGTCCAGATGGGCCGACGGTTCGTCGAGCAGGAGCGTCCGCGGTTCCTGGGCGAGAGCACGGGCGAGCAGCACCAGCTGCCGCTCGCCGGCGCTCGTCTCAAGGATACCTCGTCCGGCCATCGCGCCCATCCCCACCTGCTCCAGCGCAGCACGCGCGATCTCGACGTCTCCCGCGGACGGAGACTGCATGGAACCCACATACGGGGCGCGACCGAGCAGCACGTATTCGAGGATCGAGTACTCGAAGGCGACGTGGTCGGTCTGGGGGACAAGCGAGAGCAGCCGCCCCCGTTCGGCGCCGGTGAGGGTCCGAAGGTCGCGGCCCTCCACGTTCACGGTGCCCGCCCACGGCGTGATCCAGCCGAGCGCGACGTTCAGGAGCGTCGTTTTGCCCACGCCGTTCGGACCCAGGACCGCCGTGATCGACCCGGGGCTCGCGTCGAAGTCGACCTCGTGGAGCACCTCGTGCCGAGCCTCCCGGCTCCCGTGCGCAGGGTATCCGGCGACGATTCGGCGAAGCTCGAGACTCATCGGACGACCCTCACCTGGTTTCGCACGAGCAGGAGGATGAACCCGCTCGCGCCGATCAGAGAGGTGACGATGCCGAGCGGAATCTCCCCGACGATGATCGTGCGCGCGACGGTGTCGCTCGCAAGGACGAACACGGCACCGAGAAGCGCGGACACGGGGAGCGCGTGCGTGGTGTCCGCGCCCACGAGCCTGCGCGCCGCGTGCGGCACGAGGAGTCCCACCCAGCCCACTATCCCGGATATGGAGACCAGCGAGGCGGTTGCCGCGGTCGCCGCGACCAGGAGCGCGAGCCGCTCGCGTCCCGGGCTCGCTCCCAGCGAGAAGGAGACCCGGTCTTCGAGCGCGAGCAGGTTGAGCCGCCACCGCCTCGACCACGCGTACGCGACCGCGAGGAGGACGACCGGCGCGACCTGCGCGAGCCTCGACCAGCTCGTAGCCGCGAGGCTTCCGAGCAGCCAGAAGGTGATCGTCGGAAGCTGACTCAACGGGTCGGCGACGAACTTCACGATCCCCACGCCTGCGGAGAAGAGCGCTGAGACGGCAATACCGGAGAGGACCAGCCTGAGGATCCAGCCGCCGAAGCGGAACCGTCGAGCGATCCGGTAGCTCACCAGGAGACCGAGGCCGCCCGTCAGTGCGGATACCCACTGGACGACCCACAGCGGTGGGGCGAAGGCGACGAGCACGAGTGCCGCGCCGAAGGCGCTTCCCTGCGAAACGCCGATCAGCCCCGGTTCCACGAGCGGGTTTCCGAAGAGCGTCTGGAGAACGATCCCGGCAACGCCGAGCCCGGCTCCCAGGAGCACGGCGGCGAGAATTCTCGGCAGTCGCAGGTCGAGCACGAGTCGGAGCGCCAGGGGGTCGCGGACGAGGAGCGTCGGACTCATGAAACCGGGGCTCGGGTAGCGGCCGACGAGCGTTACGACCGCGACGAGCACGGCCAGCGCCGTTGCCAGGGCAAGCTGAAGCCGCGGCCCCGACGGCTTCTTCAGCGGGTCACTCCCTGGAGGTTGGAGATGACGATCGCGTCGATCTCCTCGCGGCTCATCCGGTAGGCAAAGGTGAAGAACTCGTAGATTGCGGAGCGGATGTCCCCTTCGTCTGCGAGCCGCGGATGGAGCGTTCGCGCGAGCCACTTCAGGCCGAGGATCCACCGGACGTCCGGCTGGTCCCAGCTGTAGTAGTCGAGCGGAAAGGTGTGCAGCGCATCGTTTCGCACGGCGGCAAGCGGCGCCCATGTGGGATGGCCGGCAAGCGAGTCGCGAATCGCCTCCACGTCCTGGCGGTAGGCGACAAGCACGATGAGATCCGGATCCCAGGCCGCTATCTGCTCCAGACCGACGCGCGACCACCCGCCGCCGGGGGCGGCATCGACCCAGATGGGTTCGCCGCCGGCGAGCACTACCATCGTGGTCTGGATCCATCCGGAGGGGGGCACGTTGAAGACCCGTTCAGCCCCCGCGAGGTCTGCGTACAGGAAGAGCGTCCGGGGTCGCTCTTCGGCGCCGGAGACCGCTGCGACGATCCGTTCGGTCTCGCGCTCGTAATACCGGGCAAGCGACTCGCCGCGCTCCGGCTGCCCCAGGACTCTGCCGAGGAGCCGCAGGTCGCGCTGGTACTGCTCCGGCGTCTCGAAGTCGACGTAGACGACCGCAATGCCGAGGCGTTCGAGCTCCTCGCCGAGTCCTCGCCGCAGCTCCGACTTCAGGATAACGAGATCAGGGTTCACGCCGACGACCTGTTCGGCGCCGACGTTGCGTTCGAAGCTCGCCTTGCGATCGTAGTCCGGGTCAATCGCGGCGAGGAAGTTTCCCTTGCCCTGATCGATCCGCCCGATCCCGACGATCCGGTCTTCCACACCGGGGAAGAGGTAGAGCGCGTTGGCGATCATCAGAACCGCGCGTCCTGCGGTCACGATCCGCTGTGGATGCTCGGGGATCTCCACCTCACGGCCGAGCGCGTCGGTGACGGTTCGGGTCGCGCCCATCTCGATCGTCCCCGTGGCCCCGGTCATCATGGGGCTCAGAAGAAGCAGCCCGACCAGGAACAGGATTGCTCGTCGCAAGGCCGGCGCCCGTCCGGCAGCCATATTGGATACCCTGATCATGCTGCCTTCTCCCGCTATTCGTCGTCGAGCTCGGTGTTCCAGTAGAGATCGCTCACGAAATGGTCCCAGCTGCGGTAGCGCCTGGCCGTATGGGGAATCTGCAACCGGTGGCGGGGGGCCGGCCGCGACGGGCGCCGAATCAGCCGCATGCCCGCCTCCCTGGGGGTGCGGTTTCCCTTCCGGCTGTTTGCCTCCACGCTGCAGGTAACGAGGTTCTCCCACGTGTTCCGGCCGCCCCGCGAACGGGGAATAACATGGTCGATGTTGAGCTCCGACGATTTGAGCCGCCTGCCCGTGTACTGGCAGGTATAGTGATCGCGCTCGTAGATGTTCTTGCGCGTGAGCTTGACGTTGTGCACGGGGAGCCGGTCGTACCCGAGGAGCCGGATCACCCGCGGTACGAGCAGCGACACGCTCGGCGTGTGGATCCAGTCGGCGTCCGGCGGCACGTCGTCATACTGCCTTCGCAGCTCCGAGATCTCCGCCCACGAGTGGAACGAGTGGCCCACGTAGGAGCCGTCCTCCACCGATACGGCTTCCGCTACCGATGAGAAGAGCTTGACGAAGGCGTCGCGCACGGTGGTCGTCCGGACCGGAACGTACCCGCGGTTGAGTACAAGCACGTGTGACGACAGAATCGCGCTCATAACCCGCATAATGTACCACAAGACGTAACCGCTGACTTCCCCCCGCACGAAAATCTCACGTCGCGCGCTCGAGCGTGAAGAAGAGCTCAGGCTTCCCGCTCCCGCCGATCTCCATGAGTCCCATGACGCGGCCTTCGTCCAGGCGCCGGAAGTGGTCGACGATGGGCAGATACCGGTAGACCATCGCCGCGCTGCTCACCCCACCGAAGCGGTGGTCGCGAAGGCGCGCCGCGCCGAGCGGATGGCGGACCAACCGTCGGTCCTCCGGCAGCCGCCACGGCGCGATCAGGGCGTGGTTGACGAGGCCCGGGAACGACGTCGGCCGACCGAAGACAAGCGCGTCCACGTCGTCGGCGGTTCGAAAGACCTTGCCCCACCACGATGTCTGTTCGAGCAGGACCGTGAAGAGCGAGCCTCGTGTAGCGAAGCCCGCCTCCCATACGCCCAACAGTTCCCGGGGAGCGAGCGGCGGGAGCGACCGCCAGCTCTCCAGTTCCTGGTGAAGGGTCGCTTTTCGCGGCATCACCCCCGCAGCCTGATGAACTCGGGCTGAGCCTGCTGCATCGCGAAGGGCACGAGCCCTGCGGCGAGCGCCTCTACGTCGTCGGCGACCGCCCGGCCCACGCTCTGCAGCCCCTCCGCGTTGGCGCCTGCGCGATGAGACGAGAGCACTGCGTGCCCGGCGCGGCGGATCGGGTGGTCGGTCGGAAGCGGCTCCTCCGGAAAGACGTCGATCCCGGCGCGGAAGCGGCCGTCGAGCAGGAGCTCCGTGAGCGCGTCGAAGTCGACGACGTGCGATCGGCTCATCAGGAGGAGCACGGCGTCCGGGCCGATCAGCTCGAGCGCAGGGCGGTCGAGAAAGGCGCGGTTCTCCGCCGACGGTACGGCGAGCACGTAGATGAAGCGCGAAGTGGAGAGCAGCGTCCCGATGTCCACGGGTGTCACCCCGTTCTGCCGCAGGTAGGTGTCGGTGAGCCACGGGTCGTAGACCTGGATGTCACAGCCGAACGGTTCGATGAGCGGCTTGAGCGCTCGGGCCAGTCCGCCGAACCCGATGAACCCCACCATCTTTCCGTAGTGCGTGAACGGCTCGCCGATCGCGGTGTCGAACTCCGTGTGGCTCCAGTTCGGATCGCTCGTGCGGAACATCCGATCGGTCCAGGCGATCTGGCGCGAAGCGGCGATCGCGAGCCCGAGCGCCATCTCCGCGACCGTGGGGCCGAAGGCCGGCGCGCAGCTCAGCACCCGTATTCCCTTCGCGAAGCACGCCTCGTAATCGAGCGAGGCCGGCGAGGGAAAGCCGCCTGAGACCTCAAGGATCGCGCGAAGCCGCGGGAAGCGCGAGGGATCGCCGTAGCGCCACCCGCCCGCGACGATGATCTCCACCTCGGGGGCGATCTTCTCGAGCTCGGCCTCCGGCATCGGCTCGTCCCTGCCCCAGACGACCTCGGTCGCGGCGTGCAGGCGGGCGAGATCGTCGGACGAGAAGATCGTGCTCGTCCTGCGGAAGTGCGGATCAAAGAACAGCGTCGGTTTCATACCTTCATCTTAGGCGGCGGATACGGCTCCGTCCAGCAGTGCCTTCGACCGGTCTTTGGCCTGTCGTCGGCCGTCTCGTTCGTATTGAGGCCAACCCCATGGGCGCCTGTCACATTGTCCCGATCGCCATCTACACCGTCGCGGGAGCCGCCTCCGTGACGCTCCTCGTCCTCGATGCGCCCTCTCGCACGATCGCTGGTACCGGGAGCACTTCCCCGACTACCCGGCCGACCGGAAGGTGCTCATCCCCCGGCTTCTGTGAGGTCGTGGTCCCGGTACCATGCGACCGCGTCCGCGATCGTTTCCCGAATCGGCCGGGTCGTATATCCGAGCTCATCGCGCGCCCGGCTCGAGTCGAGCTCGACCCCGAGCGATACGATGCGGAGGCTGCCGCGGGTGAACCACGGCCGACGGCCACGCAGTCGCGCGATTCCCTCGGCCAGGGGCGCGAAGGCACGCGCGAGGCCGACCGGTACGCAGACGCGAGGCCTTGGTACTCCGCTCTCCTGTTCGAGCAGTTCCATCATCCCGGGGACACTCAGGTACGAGCCGGCGAGCAGGTAGATTGAGCCCGGCCTGCCGCGTCGTGAGGCGGCGATGAGTCCGGCCGCGACGTCGCGCACATCGACGAAGTCGAATCCGCCGTTCACGTAGGCGGGCAGACGTCGGTTCAGAAAGTCGACGATCACCCGGCCGGTCTCTGATCCCCGGTAGTCGGGCGGGCCTATCAGACCGCTCGGGCAGCAGACGACCACTTCGGTTCGGCCCGTCGATGCAGACAGGACGTGCAGGATCGCGAGCGCCTTCGTTCGGCCGTACTCGAGTATGGTATGCGTGGGATCGACCCCGTGATCCTCGGTAATCGGTGAGCGGCCGCCGGCGAGCGGGAAGGCCTCGACCGACCCTACGTGTACGAACCGCGAAACACCCGTACGGACCGCCGCCTCGAGCGCGGTGCGCGTCCCCTCGACGTTGACGCGGTAGAGCTCGTCGCGGTCGGATGCGACGAGTGATATGAGGCCCGCCGCATGGTAGACGACGGAGGCGCCTGACATGGCGGCGGCGAGACCCTCCCTGTCGTGGAGCTCGGCTTCGGCTCGTTGCGCGCCGGTGTCGTCAAGACCGCGTGAGGCGCTCCCCGGGCGAGCGATATAGCGAACGTGATGACCCGTATCGCACAGCATCCGGACGAGCGCCGTTCCCAGGTGCCCCGTGGCACCGGTCACGACCGAGAGAGTCGAGTCCATGAGTCTCGTCCGATCAGCCGAGCGCTTCATCAACGACGCCGCGCGCGAGCGCCGTTACCCGGTCGGGGCTGTCGATGTCCTTGAGCCTCACCGTCCGCTCGACGATCGGTCCGCTTCCGAGCGCTTTGAGCCTGCCGTTGATCGTCCGGATGACCTCCGGATGCGTGTTGTACCCGCAGACCACGTTGATGGCTTTCGCGCCGTCGAGCCCCGGAAGGTCTCGCAGGAAGGTCGCCACCGGCGGGCAGACGGAGCTTGCGTAGACCGGGCCCACGAGTGCGAGCAGGTCAGCCGGTTCGGGGAGCCGCGGGAGGTCGAGCTCCACGGGTCGGTTGAACAGCGAACGGACCGCGCTTGCCACGGCGCCCATACTCTTCTTCGGCTTGAGGAAGACGCGTTCGACGGTCACCCCGCGTTCTGCGAGCTCTCGCTCGATCGCTGCCGCGACCTGCTCGTTCCTGCCGGTCACACTGAAGTACGCAACCGTTGCCTTCACCGTGCCTCCCCCGCAGTGCGGGCGAGCCGCGCCCGCACATAGTTCCCAAAGTCGATCAGCCCTCGGGTTCCGATCACCGCTCCGAACGCGGTTGTCCCCAGCTTCCCGCCGCCACCGCCCATGAAGGGTGCCGTGTACATGAGGATGAGCGCGCAGAGGACACCTGCCGGTACCATCCAGTACGCCCGCTCGAACCGCGTCGTGCCGCTCATTCCGGCGAACGACGCGGCGTAGACGCCGATCGCGTAGATGCCGCCGGTTACCGGGTCATGGATGGCGGGGAGAAGCAGCCCTGCCGCGAGGCCCACCATTCCGGAGGCCATCACCGGACCTTGCCCGAACCATATACTCAGGATGAACGTTACTACCGCACCGACGATGCAGTACACTGTCAGGAGCCAGCCCACGTCCCATCCGAGTGCCGGCGCGGTCACAAGGGGTCTGCCCACGAGCAGCGCCGCGAATACGCACCCGGCCCAGGCCGTCGTTCCCAGTTTCCCTCCAAAGCCGTTGAAGACGTGTTTGCCCAGGACGAAAATGAGACCGGCGATCGCTCCGGCCAGGGCGATCGTCGGATAGTCGAATACCTGAGCCGACGCCATACCCACGAATGATCCGGAGAAGATGGGCGCGGCGTACGGTTTGAGAAAGGCGGCCGCGAACACGCCGACGAGTCCGGAGGCGATGACCGCGCCCAGACCCAGCGTGACACTGATCCAGTAGGTGAGGAGCGTTCCGATGAACAACGTGATGAAGCTGAGGCTGTCCTTGGGAAAGTCAAACCGTTGCTCTTCGCTGTCCGTCGAGTACGCTGCCTTCCACTCGAGGGTCGACTCATACAGGACCGCGACCGCCCATAGCCCCAGAATCACGATCACCGCGATGCTGTGTTCGAGGCTCACCACGAACCCGCCAACGAAGACGATCGCGGTGTATGCTCCGAGTATCAGGTACCCAAGGATCGACGCAAGGCGCCGGTGCGAAAGACTTCCTCTCTTCGCGTCTGATCTCACGTGGCCTCCAAGACTTTCACGGTGATTGGGTTGCGTGAGCCTACCATGCCTGCGTGTCGGTCACAAGGCGTCGGCGCATGCAATCCGACACGATTCCTGCTATACAGAACCAATGGGACGAACCTTCGCTGAGCTCGACGCCCGGTCAACGCCGATCGGCGAGCTTCGTCTGCGCCGGCGCCGGCTCGCCGGTCTCGGCGTCGAAGTGTACGAGATCAAGCTTGGCGACGAGTATCTGATGTCAAGCCTGTTCACTGAGTCTGAGCGCGCTCTTGGAGAGTTCGGTGTCGCCGCCGCCGCGGGAGAGACCCTCGACGTGGTGGTCGGTGGGCTCGGGCTCGGGTACACCGCGGAGGCCGTGCTGCGGAGTCCCCGCGTGCGATCGCTCCTCGTGATCGAGGCGCTCGAGGCGGTCATCGGCTGGCACCGGGACGGGTTGCTTCCGCTCGGGCGCGAGCTCACCTGCGACGATCGGTGCCGGATCGTGCACGGGGATTTCTTCGCGCTCGCGGCATCGGATGGTGGTTTCGATCCGCGCGAGCCCGGGAGGCAAGCCGACGCCATACTCGTCGATATCGACCATTCACCCGATCAGTGGCTCGCCCCGGCCAACGAGTCGTTCTACCGGCCGGAGGGGCTGCGGCGTGCGGCCGGGCACCTGAAGCCGGCAGGCGTCTTCGGCCTCTGGTCGAACGACCCGCCGGATCCTCGCTTCATCCGGCGACTCGCCTCGGTCTTCACAGAGGCGCGCGCGGAGCCGGTGACCTTCCACAATCCGCTGCAGGATCGCGAGCACACGCAGTCGGTCTACCTCGCGCGCCGGTGAGTTCCCGCTCCCTGCGGGCCCGCTCCGGCAAGGCCCGGCGGCTCACGATGGCATCAGCGTCCGCGCCCATTCCTCGGCGCGCTCGCGCTCGCCTTCGACGAGCGGCCCTTCCTTGTCCGCTACGGAGAAGCCCGCCGGCTCGGCCGCCGCCGAACCGCCCTTCTTCCGGAGCGCCTTCGCGATCGGCTTCGCCGCGTACCCGAAGGTCTTCACCATGAGGCTCAGGAACCGGTTGTCGATTTTCTCCACGTCGATCCGCGTGTCGAACGCCGCGACCCGGACGCGGCGAAGCGCGTCCGGAGCGAGCTGTTTGATGAACGCCATGGTCGCGGGTGTGGGCCTGAACGCGCGCGTCGGTGACCCCACGACCAGGAGCTCTACCCCGCTGAGGTCCGCCGCGCTTGCCTCTTCAGGGCGTTTCATGGCGACCACTCCCCCGGACGCGAGGACGCCCGCTACCGCGCGTGCGAGCTCCTCGGTGTTCCCGAAGACCGAATCGTAGACTACGAGTGACTTCATGCGAGCCCCCTTGTAGAGAAGGTTGACCGCGACGCTCCGACGTGCCCAGTCGCCTGCATTCTACCACGGTCCGAGCCGTAGCACGACAGGCGCTCAGTCCTCCGTCACGACTCGTCGGGTCAGCGCTCCGTTGCTCTGTTCCACGACGAGCGCCTCAGCCACCGCGGTCTGATTCCTGTACGGGTCATGGATGCTCGTGCTCAGGCCGCAGAGATGGAACCTCGTTGACTCGTCCTCCAGCAGGCCGGGGAAGTGCAGATGCGCCGTGAAGATGTCGGTCACCCGAGCCTTGAGGACATCTCGGTACAGATCGGGTGTGCCGCTCTGGACGTACTTCTTCAGGTTGCGCGCAGCGTCGATCGACAGGATGTACTCGCGGATGAACGGCAGGTCGCAGGGGACGTGGGCACAGAGGAGACTCGGCTTCTCCTCGCTGAGCCAGGTCTGGAGTATTTCCGCGGTGCCCGCGGTCACGTCGCTGAGCGAGTTATCGAGAAGCACCAGCCTGCGACTGCCGAGGTCGACCACCCGCGTCGACAGATCCACGCCGAGCGATTGCCAGTACGCGAGCCTCGCGCGATCTGCGTCCATCTCGAAGCGATCCTGGTCGAAACCGCCTGACGGCTTCTGAATGTCATGGTTGCCCGGTATCATGTGCCATGGCGATCTGAGAGTCGACAGCAGCTCGAGCCCGAAGGCGGTGTTCTCCGGGCTGAACCAATCGACGAGATCCCCGAGTATCACCGTGAGATCCGGCGACTCCTCGTTGATCCGTCGCAACAGCCGCCGGACCGACGGCCAGGCGTTCTTGAAGAACGCCCGAATCCGGTGCAGGTTGGTGT
>SKQU01000118.1 GCA_007118855.1 Spirochaetaceae bacterium | reverse complement strand
GTAACTCGCGGCGGGCGCCGGCATGGGGGTCAGCGAGACGTTGTACTGAACGTCGTATATCGCGACGGTCATCCGGAGCACATCGTCCTCGAGCGTGTAGGGAACCTGCTGCGGCAACAGGGCGTCCTCAACCCAATCACCGCACCAGCAGAAGTACTCCTCCGTCGTGATCGTGAGATGACTCGCCGACTGGCTGAAGGTGCCCCGCCCGCTCTCCTCGAGCAGCTGGTACAGCGACCCGTCCAGGCCGCTTCGCTGGAAGGCGAGCATCATGAAGGTGCTTCCCTCGGCGACGACCACGACGTCGACGACGCCGTCCTCCACCACGAGCCCGGGCTGCCACCACCAGCCCTGCAGATCGGTCACTTCGGTCAGCCCGGCCTCCTCGCACCCTGTCACGAACGTTGCGGCGAAGACCGCGGCGATCAGAACGACCACGACCAACGTGAGTCTCCCCGTCTTCCATCTCATAGCAATCCTCCTGGTGTATCGGGTTGCCCTGGAACCTATCACAGCGGCCCAATGTTCACAAGGTCCAAAATCCCAATTATGACCAACGGGGTCGAGTTCGCCTTGACGGATGACACATGCGCCGCGAACCCGTACACTCAGGGCGATCGCCATGAAGCCGAGCCAACCCACAGTCCGACAGATCACCGACCCCGACGCAGTCTCGCGCTACACCGACGATGAATCGTCGGCCTTTCACGGCGAAGCATCCGCGGTCTACCTGCCCGGGACCACGCGCGAGGTCGAGGAAGTCGTGCGCATCGCCGCGAAGACCGGCGCCGAGCTCACGCTCTCCGGCGCCGGCACCTCCATCACCGGGGCACGGGTCCCGGAGGGCGGAATCGTGCTCGCCACCGAACGGCTTCGTGACATCAGAACCATAGAAGGAATACCGGAGGATACCGACGCCTGGTCCGAGGTGCGCGAGCCGGACGCGTGCATCCGCCTCTGCGAAGAAGGGAGCCTTGCCCTCGTGCCGGCGGGGATCCGCCTCAGTGAGCTCGACCAGCTGCTCGAGCCGCGGGACCTGCTCTATCCCCCGGACCCCACCGAGATGACCGCGATGACAGGCGGGACGATCGCGACGAACGCGAGCGGCGCGCGCAGCTACCGCTACGGGGCGACCAGGAAGTGGGTGGAGGCGCTGCTCGTGGTGACATCGACGGGTACCGCCGTGTGGGTCGGCCGCGGCGACCACCTCGCGCGCGACGGCGTCATCGAGCTGCCGCGCGGGTTTCCGCAGAGGAGCGTGGCCGTGCCCTCCCTGGCCCTGCCGCAGACCAAGAACGCGGCGGGCCTGCGTCTCGCGCCGGAGGTAGACCTCGTGGATCTCATCGTCGGCAGCGAGGGCATACTCGCCGTCGTCGTCGCCGCGCTCGTGCGGCTCGTCCCCCGGCCGCAGCCGCTCATGCAGATCGCGGGGTTCTTCGACTCCCCGCTGGACGCTCTGCGGTGCGCCGACGACGCGCGCGGCGATGCGGATGTCCTCGCGATCGAGTACTTCGACCGGTGCGCGCTCGACTTCATCCGTCACGAATACCCGCTGACCCCGGATGCGGCGGCCTGCGTCATGTTCGAGCTCACCTACCCCTGCGCCGAAGCCCCCGGTCCGCACCCTCCGGAGGGCGTACTCGAACGGTGGATCTCGAGGCTCGGTGCCTCCTCGTCAACGGGCGACTGGGCGGCGGCCGGCGAACAGCTCGAGACGATGAAGGCCTTTCGCCACGCGCTGCCGGAACAGGTGAACCGCTGGGTCGGGCAGCGCGTGGGCAAACTGGGAACGGACATGGCCGTTCCGGCCGCCGCCTTCGCGCAGATGTGGCGTCGCTACGAGGAGGTCCGCTCGGTCGGTATCGCGTCGGTCCTCTTCGGACACCTTGGCGAGTACCACCTTCACCTCAACTTCCTGCCGGAGAACGAAGAGGAGCTCGCCCGGGCGCGCGAGCTCTACCGCGATCTCGCCCGCACGGCCGTTGAGCTCGGCGGGACGATATCGGCCGAACACGGCGTCGGCAAGAAGAAGCTCACCGACGAGACGGGCCTGCCGCACCCCTATCTCTGGTTCATGTACGGCGAAGAGGGGCTTCGCACGGTCCAGAGGATCAAGGCCGCCTTCGACCCGAACTGGATGCTCAACCCGCAGACGATGGTCCCGCGACCGTGAGCCGAGCATTCACGGTCCGCGGCAAATCGCATATACTGTCGCCAGGATGACGGCTCGATTCTCAACGGCACTGATCGACAAGGCCCACTCGCGCCGACTGGACGAGCAGGAAGAGACGCGTGTGCGAACCCTCGAACGCCTGCGGCAGGCGGTAGAACGCTTGCCGGTTTCGTTCGACACCGCGGTTGCCTTTGGCTCGGTAACGCGCAAGGGGCGCTTCGGTCCGAGCTCGGACATCGACCTGGGCGTCTTCGGCCTGGCCGACGAACACTACTTCGTCGCCAAGAGGTACCTGGAACACGAGCTCTCGCGCGATGTCGATCTGATCCAGCTCGAACACCATCGGATGAGAGACACGATTCTCAAAGGCGGGTCTGTGTGGAAGCCGAAAGATTCATAGCGCTGCGTGTCGACATCGAGGCACAGGTCGCGGAGATCGACGCGATTTACCTGAGACTGGACTCCCGCAGAGAGGTCGACGGCGAAGCGGGCACGGAGAGTCTCGCGTTCCAGATCCACAACCTCTACTCTGCCTTCGAGGAGCTCTTCCGGGTGATTGCGGCGACCTTCGAGAATCATGTCGATGCGGGTGGAGGGTACCACATCGAGCTTCTCAAACGGATGAAGGTCTCGGTCCCGGGCGTGCGACCGGCAGTCATCGACAGCAGGGCCTTTCAGTCCCTCGACTCGCTTCGCTCGTTCCGACACTTTTTCCGCCATGCGTACGGGTCTCCAATCGACTCGAAAAAACTCGATCTCGTCTATGAAGACGCGCAGCGAATCAGGCCCGACTACCGACGGTGGATCGAGAGCTTCCTCTCAAAGGTCAGCCCCGAGTGACGATGGTCCCGCGGTTGCCGCAGCCGCGGTTGCCGCAACCGCAGCCTCGCGTCATATTGTAGCCTGGCGACCGCAGATCGAACAAAGGAGCGAATCATGGCCACCGACATTCCCGTCCGAGCGGACGTTCCGATTGAGCATCGCTGGGACCTGAAGAAGCTCTACGCAACCGACGACGCCTGGGAGAAGGGGCTCAAGGAGCTCGACGCGATGATCCCCGGGATCGCCGCCTTCCGGGGCACACTCGCCGAGTCCGCCGATCGCCTCTACGAGGCGCTCTCGTACTACCGTGACTACGGCGTCCTCGAGGAGCGCCTCGGGTACTACGCCCATCTGCGCGTCTCTGAGGACGAGGGTGACTCCGCATCGCGCGGTCGCATGGACCGCTACGTGATGACCGCCACC
>SKQU01000312.1 GCA_007118855.1 Spirochaetaceae bacterium | reverse complement strand
ATGGGCATGCAGACGACCAGGCTCTCGCACTCGACAACCTTTCCGGAGGGACGGCGCACGCCCACGAAGTGGTCATCCTTCCAGAGTTTTTCGATGAGCTCGCTGAGGATAGCGTCGCGCCGTCTCCGCCACGTCGCGGCCTCTTCGCCCCGGTTCAGTTCCTCCGCGATCTCAGCGACCACATCAAGCTGTGATACGAGATACGCCGATACGTCCGGGGTGACCACCGGGACCCCGTCATCGAATATGGTTGCGTTGTCCCAGTCGTCGAATCCGTGCGTGCAGTACGGGAGGGCGTCGCCCGTCCAGGTGCGATTGCAGAGCCACTCGCTCCAGCCGGAGAGGTAGTCGTAGGCCTCGGCCATTCGTGCCGGGCTCTTCAGCTCAGGGTTGTCGTGCCACATCCGTTTGAGCGCCCATCCCTGGATCGGCAGGTTCGAGAAGGTATAGTTGATGGCCTTGTCATTCATGTTCGCCGCACACTTGCCGAACTCGTCCTGCGTGCTCGTCATGACCATGAACTGGTCCCATGCGAGCTCCGGGTCGTGGCGAGCGTGCGCCATCGCGTTGAAGGCGTTGTCCCAGTGATAGACGTTGCACATGCTGATCTTCGACATCAGCATCGTTCTCCGTCTGAGGTGCCCAGACGGGTTCACCGTCGCCGACCAGTTCACGTACGCGGCAAGGTCCCTCGCCGCTTCGTGCCTCGGCGCGACTTCAGGAAGCCCCACTCGCCAGCGCTCGTACTCGCCGGCGGCTTCCGCACGGCACGCGTCAAAGGCCGGCCGCTGCGGGCGGACCCACGTCGTCACGAATTCGTCTACCGCTGCATCGAACGTTCCGTCGTCGCCGGGAACAAGCTCGGCGATCATGCGCAGCGATTCCTTGCAGAATCCCCCGTAGTGACCCCACGGCGCGTCGATCTGCAGTCGGCCCACGATCATCTCCAGGCCCAACTGCACTCCGTGGCGTGACATATTGAACCCCCACGCTCCTCCTGGAAGCTCGCACGCGGTCGTCCAGCGCTCCTTCGGCATTTCGAGCCGAAGGGAAACCCCCCGACCCCATACGCGAACCGTCTTCGGACCCGAGATCACTATCCTGGCCTCTCCGCCGCCGGACGGGGCGACAATCAGCTCGGTCTCCGTGGCAGTGGTATCGAACTCAAGCACATTGCCGTCACGGACCGGCACTATCCTGAACGCCTGAACGCTGCTGTCATGGTGCGTATGCAGAACCAGACCATCATCCGGCACCTTCAGAATGGAAAAGTAGGAGCCGAGTCTGCTGAAGGGACATCTGGTGAGATCAAGCTGCACGGACATACAGGTCTCCTGATACGCGTGCCGGTTCCGACGAGCGCAGCCCTTGCTTGTGCATGGACAGCTCGCCAGTGTCGCCAGTATGGCAGCCGTCAGGAACCGGTCTTACCCACTGTACTCAGGGCATTGGTGGACATCTCTCGGGTTGAAAGATGTCACGAAGCCTGGTGCCGTATCCCCTTTCCGCACGGCGGCACAATACCTCGTTCAACGTGCTTGTTCGCCGGCTGATCGAACAGACCGTGCTACCGAGTCAGCCACGGTGGCTTGACGACACCTTCAGGCTGATGGACAAAGCAGACGTCGAGTCCGGCGACCCCGTGGCCGCAATCCCCTTCACGCCCGCCGTAAGCCGCGCCGCGAGCCCCGCACCGCCGGCTTTGACAGCCGCGATCCCGCTATCACCGCGATCTGTGCTGCGATCGCGACGGCGGCTGCGACCATGCATCCCAGGTAGGCCGTGCGCGCGCCGTGCGTTTCGTAGAGTCGTCCCGCGAGGAGCGCGCCGCAGACGGCGCCCAGGGTGAGGAGTGCCTCGTGAATCGCCATCCTCCGGGTGCGGTCGCTCGAGCCTGCCACGCCGTGGTAGACACTGAACGTGTAGCTCGCCGCGACAGAGAGTCCCAGGAGCGGAAGCACGATCAGGTAGGAGGCGAGCGAACCGGTCCCCGCGAGAAGCGCGAGGAGCGCGAGCACGGCAACCTGCGCCGCGACTACCGGCACCGCCCGTCCGTGCCAGCCGGTCCAGACCCCCATGGCCCAGAAGCCGGCCGCCGTTGCGAGCCCGCGCGACAGGAGCAGCCCGCCTACCGCACCCTCGGCGAGGCCGATCACATCGCGTGCGTGCAGCGGCACCACGACCGCGAGCGCGCCCAGCACTACGAACGACGACACCAGGCCAATCCACGAGGGATACCGCAGCGCCGTGCTCGCATCCGGGGCGTCGCCCGGGGTTGCACGTCGGTCCCGATGGGTATCTGCACGGATCTCTGAGAGAAAGACCGATGCCAACAGCACCACGACTCCAACGACGCCGATCATCGCCGTCCCGACGACCAGAGGCGCCTCCAGGCGCCACTGTGCGAGGAGTCCGGCTGCAAGCGGCCCCAGGACAACGCCGCTGCTCCACGCGAGGTTGAAGTGCGAGATCCGACGGTTGAGCTCCCGGCCCTCAATCGCTGCGGAAAGCCACCCCATGATCGGCGGCCAGAAGAGCGCGAGCGTGAAACCAACCGCACCGTAGAGCAACACCACCGCCGTGATCGATGCGGACGCCAGCAGGAACGACAGCAGGACAGCCGCCACGACGCTCGAGACGACCAGCGAATAGCGCGGCACCAGGCGCAGCCCCACCGGGCGCAGCGCGAAGCACCCAATGAAGTAGAGCCCGTTGAAGGTGGCCGACGCCATACCAATCGCCGAGGCCCCCGCCCCAAGCCGGTCGCGCATGTAGAACACGAGGCCCAGGGCAACCATCGTGAACGCTGAGGAGTTCAGCACGGAGACCGGCACAATCACGTGCATCCGACCGAACCGCGACAGAAAGGCTCTCGCGGGGTGAAGCGGTGTTTTCATACGGCCAGCCGATCCTGCGCCGCAGCGCGAATGGTGTCAAGGCACCCCATGAACCGCAGCGAGGGCATATTGACACGAGGTGCAGAATACTCGATATTTCGCTCGCGCTACGCGTGGACCCCGAGCGGTTGTGCTCCCCCCGATGTAGGCCTTCATGGAGGTTTGCGGACAAGTGAACGGGAGCGACCTGCGCATCGAGCGGGTGTCAAAGCTGTTCGGGAGTTTTGCCGCTCTCGACGATGTCTCGCTCACCATCAACCGCGGAGAGTTCTTCTCGCTGCTCGGGCCGTCCGGATGCGGGAAGACGACGCTCCTGCGGATCATCGGCGGTTTCGAGGAGCCCACCAGAGGCGAAGTCTACCTTGATGAGGCCGACGTCGTACCGCTCCCGCCGAATCGTCGGCACGTGAACACCGTCTTCCAGAACTACGCGCTCTTCCCGCACCTGTCGGTGTTTGAGAATGTCGCGTTTCCGCTGCGCCTCAAGCGCGCGCCCGAGGCGGACCTGCGGCGCCGCGTCGGTGACTACCT
>SKQU01000415.1 GCA_007118855.1 Spirochaetaceae bacterium | reverse complement strand
CCTCGTCAATGCCGTCCGCCGCGAGACGTTCGACCGCGAGTTCCGCGACGGCGAAGACCGGTCGGGTACGCGCGAGCTGCGCGAGGGTGTCGCCCATACGTCCCTCGAGCAGGAACCCGTTGTAGAAGATGATGTCGGCACGCTGCATCCGCGCGATGTCCGCCCGCGTAGGCCTATAGAGGTGCGGGTCAACCTCCTCGCCCATCAATGCATGAACCTGCGCGTACTCGCCGGCCACCTCGCGTACGATGTCGCCGATCATCCCCGTCGTCGCAACGACATCGATCGGGTACTCGAGCCGACGGTCGGTTGGCTGGGACTGACCGCCCGCATGAACGACCGTCGCACCCAGAAGAACAAGAAGCACCATGATGGTGAATCGTCGTGTCATACAAGCTCCTTTCTATGGCACATCATAGGATGTACTTTGATTATTCAAAGTATACAGATTCCTCGTGGGTCGGTCAACCATGACTGTTCTGTGCTGAATCCTGCCGTAATCGTCAAGGGCGACATCTGGACGCGCGGGTAGACTGTGGCCCATGTCTCACCCCACCCTTGTCCAGTCTGGCCCCATGCAGATAGCGGCCGAGTGCCAGGGTACCGGACCACCCCTCGTGTACGCGCACGGACTCACCGGTGACCGCTCCGGCACATTCGCGCAGATGCAGCCGCTTCTGTCGCATTACACGGTCATCGCCTACGACCAGCGAGGCCACGGCGATTCCACACCGGTGCACGATCCGGCACTCTACGACCCCCACATGATGGCCGAGGATATGGGTCATGTGATGGACGCGTACTCGGCGAACCAGGCCTTCATAGGGGGGGAGTCCATGGGGGCCGCAACGGCGCTCCTCTTCGCGCTCGCGCATCCCGAACGGGTCCAGGCATTGCTGCTCAAGGTGCCGGCATTCGGCTCGACGCCGAACCCGGACCGCGAATCCATACGGGCGATGGGGCAACTCATCGGGCAGGGCGGCGTGGCGATGTACCTTGAACACGCCCGTTCGGTCAACCGATTCAACCTTCCGGACGACTTGCGGGAGTCGCTGAGCGAACGCCTCCTGCGCCACGATGAGAAGAGCCTCGCAACGGCCTGCAAGACCGTCATCGACTGGACCCTCCTGTCGGATATGGAGCAACTTGCGGAGCTCACCGTACCCACCTGCATCGTCGCCTGGAGAGACGACCCCCTGCACCCGTTCGGGCTCGCCGAAGCGATGGTCCAGGTGATGCCCAATGCGGTACTCCACGAGCAGACGATCCTGCAACACTTTTCGGACCCGGCTGCAACGGGCCGCATCTACGGAGAGTTTCTTCAGTCGCTGTGAAGGGGGGCCGGTCGCGCAACCGGCCCCGCCACAGTCGCCCCCTCGAGAAGATGGTGCGTCAGCGGCTCCCGCTTACCAGTCTATCACCCAATCGGGATTCGACGCGATCAACTCGTCGTACGCGACACGCAGGATCGAATCGAGCTCAGTCATCGCCGCCTCGAGCGTGATGGCATCGCCAAGGTACTCCTGCACGAGCTTGCGAACCTGGGTGCCGGTGTCCTGCGAGGCGTGGCCGAAGCTCAGGTTCAGCACGCCGTTCTGGAACGCCGAGGGTGTGAAGAAGCCCGCCATCTGGCGCTGCATCACCGGGTCGGGGTAGACATCCTCAACGCTCGTGCCGGGGTCGAAACACGGGATCGTCTGGTTGTCGCACCAGTATTCGAGCTGCGGTGGCGCCGTCAGAAAGTGAAGCAGATCGAGGGACGGCGCCAGTCGGCCCCGCTGAACCGTCGTCTGCGGTATCATGAAAAAGACGCTGCCGGACGCGCCCGCTCCCGAATTACCCACCCGGCGCGGGGTTGCGCCGGTGGCGTACCGTGTCGACTCGCGGGTGAGTTGCGGCTGGTAGAAGGTGCCCCAGTCGAAGGTCACGTTGGGATTCGCCGCGATCTGGGGTATCCAGAGCGTCATCATGTGCTGAATCGCCGCCCTGCCTTCGACGAAGGGATCACCCTGCGGAGGCGCAAGGAAACCCTCCTGCCAGTACTGCGACCACTCCTTCAGCAGGCGCCACGCCTCCTGGTAGCGAGGATCGTTGGGCGTGAAGATGCCGCGCTTGTACGCACGTACAAGCTCGTACTGGCTGATCTGATCGTGCGGCGGATTGATGTCGGCTTCCGCGGCGACATCCTCCAGGAGCTGCCACTTGAGGACCCACAACGGCCAGTCAACGAGCCACCCGAGCGGACCCGCGGTCGGTTGATGGAACGGTATGTATCCCGCGGCCTTTATCTTCGCCTGTATGTCGAGAAACTCCGTCCACGTCCGCGGAACCGAAACCCCTACCTCGTCAAAGATGTCCTGGTTGTAGATGAAGGAGGTAACACCAACGTTCCCCGACTGGGTGAACCCTGCAACGTAGAGCGACCCGTCCGGCTGCATGTGATCAGCGACAACCTGTGCCTCCTGCGGGAAATCGTCACGCCATGCGGCATTCGTGCTGTACGGATTCGGCTTGTCGAGCTCCGGCGCCAGGTCGTAGAGAAGGTCCCGGTCGTAGAAGTCGTCGCTCGGGAAGTAGATCATCACCACGTCGGGAAGGGTCCGGGAGAGCATGCGGGTACGAATCCACGTGAATCGGTCGGTCACCGTCTGTCCACCGTTATACTCGTAGGTCAACCTCAGATCCGGATGCATGCCGTTCCATTCCTGCAACAGCTCGTGCACCGAATAGACGGGATGGTTCGGATCAGCTTCGATCTGACCCCACACGGCTATCGAGAGCTCGCCGCGCATACCGGCCTCTTCTCTCGCTCCGGTGGCAAAAGCGAATCCGGAAACGAACAGGCAGATCACCAGGGCGGTCAGTAGAGCCCGCCCGGAAACGTGGGTGTGATTCATGGAGTCCTCCTTGCGCTACCATCATGCGGGAGGCCCGGGTTGTCAACCATGAGGAAACAGTCAACAAACTGGACGATTCCGCCTTCTCAGAGTTTGACCGCGCCTGAGGTGATGCCGGATATGAAGGTCTTCATGGAGAAGAGGAAGAGGAGCACAATCGGTAATGCCGCGATGACATTCGCCGCCATCTCCTGACCGGGCTGCGGAATCGCCATGCCGTCCACGAAGGTGACCAGCTGCAACGCGACGGTCCGAAGCCGGGCGCTGCTGAGGACCAGCGACGGCCAGGCGTAATCGTTCCACAGCCACCAGACCTCGAATATGGCCATAGCGGCGAGAATCGGTTTGGACAGCGGAATGACGATCGTCGTGAAGATGCGCAGGTGACCCGCGCCGTCTATCCGCGCTGCCTCGAACATCGACTCGTTCAGCTGACTGAAGCTCGTGTAGAGCACGATGATCACCAGACTCTGGTGCGCGGCGTAGGGGAGCATCACGGCGAAGAGCGTGTTCACCACGCCGAGCTGGACGACCAGCATGAACTGCGGCACCATGATGACGGTGGCCGGAATCGCAAGCACACACAGAATCGCATAGAACACGAAGCGCTTCCCGGGGAAACTGTGCCGCGCAAGCGCATAGGCGGTCATCGACGCGAGCAGGAGGACGATCGTGGTGGAAACCCCGATGATCACGAGGTTGTTGAAGAAGGATCTCGCGAGGAACTGCCACGCGTAGAGGTAGTTCTCGAAGTGATACGGGAAGGTTGGAAGCAGCGGGCGGAGCGTGTACTGAAAGAGGTCCTTTCCGGCCATATTGAGCATGACGTAGATGGGGAAGAGCGTGGGTACGGCGAACACGGAGAGCACGATGTAGCCGGCAAGTCCGTGACCTCTGATTCGGTTTCCTCTCATAGTCGCTCCTATCGATTATCCGCAGCGGCGCGCCGACGGCCAAGGCGCATCTGCAGCATCGTCATGCCGAACACCAGGATGAAGAGCACCGTACCAATCGCAGATCCGTAGCCGATATTGAAGTCGCGGGAGATAGAGTGATACATCCTCAGCCCTGGAACCATGCTGGCCCATCCAGGACCCCCGTCGGTCAGGATCAGGGGCAGCTCGAAACGCTGAAGCCAGAAGATGACCGTCAGCAGCACAAGCAGCCTGATCTGATCACGGATCAGCGGCAACTCGATGAGAAAGAAGCGGGAGACCGGACCTACCCCATCGACGATTGCCGCGTCGAAAAGCTCTTCGGAGATGCTCTGAAGCCCGGACAGATAGATGAGAAAGTTCAGGCCGCCCATCCAGGGGAAGTTCACGAACATGATCGCGTAGAGCACGAGCTGTCGGTCGCCGAGCCAGGCCCGCGTAATGGACTCGAGCCCCACGAGCGAGAGGAGGATGTTGAGCCCGCCGTCGAGCGAGTAGATCCATCGCCATATGATGATCATGACGACCATGGGCACGACCATAGGAAAGACGTACATGAGCCGGAATGCGTACTGCGCACGCGGGTTGCGCATACGGAACATCAGGACCGCCGCCATGAGCGGCATCGTGGCGACAACAATGACGTTGAAGACGACGATCTGCGCCAGGTTGCCGAAAGAGGCAATAAGCCTCGTATCCGCCAGCAGCCGCTGGTAGTTCGCAAGCCCGGCCCACACCGCGCCGCGGGTCGTAACCCGGGTGAACGAGTAGATGAATCCGGAGACCGCGGGATAGTAGAAGAAGAGCGAGATCAGCACAAGGCTCGGAAGCATCAGCAGATAGATCCTGACATCTCTCATCCGGCGGGCCGAACGGTGCCCAGCCAGAACCTGTGGCTTATCCATCATCCTCTCCCCTCACCTCAAACGAGTACGCCCCGGAACGCACCGTCGCAGTGTAAGTCCTTTCGTCACCGTTGTCATTGGTCCTGTGCACGGTGTCACCGTCCTGCCGCACCTCCGTCGGACCTGGTCCAATGGGCAGCACGACCTGCCCCGTGGCCCCCGCAGGAACGGTCACAGTGCAGGTGAACGAACCGTCGCTGTCTACCCAGGCGATCGCAGCGCGACCACGAATGGTCTCAACCGACGCGCTCGCATGCCGCACTCCTCCAACCGGGTGCGGCTGGTAGCGAACCGTCTTCCATCCAGGCTCAGCGGGCGTGAGTCCGGCCAGAACCCGGTAGAACCAGGAATCGACGCTGCCGAGCATCGTATGGTTGTGCGAGTTCATCCCGGTGCCCTCCTTCTTCTCCCAGCGTTCCCAGAGCGTCGTCGCGCCTTGGTCGATCATGTACCCCCATCCGGGGTACGAACGCTGGCGGATGATCCGACACGCGAGATCGGCGGCGCCTGCGGCGGACAGGACATCGAAGAGGTACCGCGTACCCAGGATCCCGGTATCCAGGTGGCAGTCATCGTGCTTCGCGATACTCTCGATCAGCAGACTCGTGATCGCCTCGCGCCGTTGCGGCGGAACCATGTTGAGCGCCAGCGGCAACACGTTCGAGGTCTGCCCCGGGATGAGATCAAAGGGCCCCATCGCGATTGTCTCGTATCCCCGGTCGGTCAGGAATCGTGTGTTGAACGCCGCACGTATCTCTTCGGCGCGCCCGGTGTAGTGGTCGCGATCGCTGGTGCGGTTGAGCACCGTGGCGATGCGGCTCAGCAACAGGGTGTCGTGGTAGTAGTACCAGGTGCTGGTGAGCTCTATCGGTGTGCGTTTGGGGAGATTGCAGCCGGGAGGGCACCAGTCGCCAAAGAGAAACCGCGAGAACTGCCCGACGACTCCGTCGGTCGCCACCGAGTCCAGATAGTCGACGTACCGCTTCACCGCCTCGTAGTGTTCGGTGAGTATCGCCGTATCGCCGTAGTACCAGTAGAGGTTCCACAGCAAGGTGACGTAGGCGGTTCCCCAGGCGGGGTCCGCAGGATGGAGCCTCCAGTACTCCGGCACGACGTTCGACAACCCGCCGTCGGCGTGCTGACTCACACGAATATCTTCCAGGTACTTGCGGTAGAACCGGAGCATGTCGAAGTTCAGGATCGCCGTCTCCGAGATGACCTGAACGTCACCAAGCCAGCCCATCCGCTCTTCGCGCTGAGGGCAGTCGGTCGGGATGCCCATCAGGTTACTGAGCTGACTCCAGACGGTGTTGCGATGGATCGCGTTGATCAGCTCGTCCGAGCAGCAGAACGATCCGACGCGCTCAACGCTGCTATGCACAAACAGCGCGACAACCGAATCGTCGGACGGGACACCGGGATACCCGGCAACCTCGACGTAGCGGAACCCGTGGTAGGTGAAGCGCGGCTGGTATGTCTCCTGACCGCGGCCGCTGAGGATGTAGACGTCGGTCGCGCAGGCGTACCGGTTCGTGGAGGTGTTGATGGTTCCGTCTTCGTTCAACAGCTCGGCATGACGAATCGTGACGGTCGTTCCCGCAGGACCCCGGACTCGCAGGCGAACGAAGCCCGCAAGGTTCTGGCCGAAATCGTAGACGAAGATCCCGGGAACCGGACTGCTCACCCGTACGGCGTGCAGCTCCCGCTCTATGCGAATGGGATCAACACGTTGCGAGCGCAGAGCCGGTCCGTCGACCACGAGCGCGTCTTCGACCGGTGCCGGCGGTTGCGGCCCGTCCGGCGTCGGCCAGCAGGGACTCTCGAGCCGCGCATCGTAACGCTCCCCGAAGTAGATGCCGTTGTTCTGAAGCGGTCCGTGTCCCACGAACCACCCCTGTCCGCTGCGAACGGCCTGTCGTGTGCCATCCCTCCCAACCAGCTGAATCTCGCAGAAGACCGCCGGCTTCGCGAACCCGTGAAGTCCCAGGCACCGACCGTTGCCGAGGATGACGCCCACGGCGTTCGACGCCCCGACGATCGAGGTGATATCGTAGGCGCTCACCAGCGCTTCGTGGCGATAGTCGGTCGGCGCCGGGTCGAGCAGGTTCGCTCCAACCCGTCGCCCGTTCAGCCACAGCTCGTAGAGCCCGGTGGCGCTCATGAATGCGTAGGCCCTGACCGGAGGCTGCTCGCAGGTGAAATCCGTGCGGAAGTACATCGCGTGGTACTCGGTGTGGTGCACCCCGCGCGGAAGGTCGAAGGTGGACTCGTACGAGACAGGGTCACGCATGGAGATCCAGCTCGCGCTGAGCCTCTGCGGCGGCAGAAGACCGGTAACGAAACACGCATCGTTGGGGGCGCCCATTCGCTCTCCGCGCTCGTCCCAACAGGTGACCGTCCAACGGTAGTCACGACAGCTCTGAAGCGGTGGGCCCGCGTAGGCGACGTGCGAGACATCGTCAGACTCAACGCGACCGGAATCCCAGACGACCTGTCTCGAGTCGCCCGGCTCCACGACGACGAGGCGGTACGCGGTCTGAGCGAGCCCTCGACGTGATCCGGTCACGCGCCAACTGAACCGGGGGCTCGGAGAGTCGATCCCGATCGGGTCAACCTCGTGCTCGCAGCGAAGCTCACCCACCACCGGTGTTGCACTCATGGCACGATCCTATGCGGCAGCCCGGAAGCCTGCCTTGCTAATCCGGTCAGAAAGCCGCACAAATCCCGCACGGAGCCCCTGGCGCCGCCCCTCCTTTGCGCCGCCGCCGTTCACGCGTTACAATCTGGCTGTACGCCATGGCACAGACGAACCCGTTCTATTTTGCGACCCGGGATATCTTCGAGCATACCGGCGTGCCCGTAGACGTGTTCCGCGTCACCCACACCGACGATATGCCGTTGCACGCGCACGAGTTCGCCGAGATCGTCATCGTGACCGGTGGCGAGGCAGTCCACCGGATGTTCGAGCGGGAGCAACTGCTCGTCGTGGGCGATGTGTTCGTCGTGCATCCGGGAAGCAGCCATGCGTATACGCAGGTCGACAACCTTGAACTGACCAACATTCTCTTCGTGGAGAGTCTGCTCGACGCCTGGGTCGATCAGGATGCCTCGCCGTGCGGAGGTTTTCTCGAACGACCGAGTGAGGCGAATGCGCATACCTTTCCCCGCAGCGTCAATCTGAGCCCGGAGCAGCTCGTGCGGGTGGACGCGATCACCAGGGAGATGGAGGACGAGCTGCGACTTCATCGGGCCGGCACGTCGTACCTCGTTGTCGCGTGCCTGCTGCGCCTCGTTGGAGAGCTCATCCGGCACTGCGTTGAACAGCACCACGAGTCCGACCATACGGACCGGCAACTCGGCCGGGCGTATCGTCTCGTCGCGGAGCGCTATGCACAGCGAATCACGCTCTCAGACCTCACCAATGTCGCAGGAATGTCGGAGAGCAGCCTGACCCGGGCTTTCAAGCGGTCCAGCGGTCTCACCCCTATCGAGTACCTGATCGCGTACCGCGTCCGACAGAGCTGCCGGTTGCTTCAGTATACCGACGACAGCGTCACGAAGATCGCCTTCGACACCGGCTTCTCGGACAGTAACTACTTCAGCCGGAAGTTCCACGAACTGATGGGGCTCACACCGGTGCAGTACCGCAGGCAGATGCGCACGCGAACGCAGCGTGTCTACGTGAAGGACTCCTCACAGTGGCGCGTGCAGTACCGCAAGAGCTCGGTGCGCCGACTCGATCCGCGGTCCGGCCCGCATCAGGAACAGTAGGCACCAAGAAACCTCAGCAGATTCGCACCGAACACCGCGTCGAGCTCATCCGGGTGGAACCCGACGCGTGACAGCTCCTCTATCAGCAACGCGTTGTCGACTGGTCCCCTATAGCCGTCCGCATAGGCGGGCGCGCCGTTGAAGTCAGTGCCCAATGTGAGAGCGCCGACGCCATACCGCTGCGCGCAGTGCGCGACCATTTCTGCGAAGTCCGCGACGGTGCGCGGCCCGTACGGGCCTATCCTGCAGGGCCACATCCCGATCAGGCCGCCACCGCGGACAATCGCGCCGGCAAGCTCGTCTGAGATATAGCGAGCGAACTCCTGGTACGACCGGACCCCGGTGTGCGAGCAGATAACCGGCCGTGTCGAGCAGTCGAGCACGTCACGTACCGTCTCGTCGTGCGCGTGGGTCACGTCCACGATGATCCCAAGCTCGTTCGCAAGCCCGACGAGCTGTCTGCCAAAGGAGGTGAGACCCCGTTCGCCGTCCACGCCGGGCGTGACTCCCCGGAGGTCCATGGAGATCGTGCCTGCGGCATTCTGCGCGTAGTGCATGAGCCCGAGCAGGCGCACGCCAAGCTGACGCAGATCCGCAAGGGCATCGAGGTCGGTGCCAATACAGTCCGCCCCCTCCACTCCCAGCATGAGAGCGGGACGACCTGTGCTGCGCGCGGCGTCAAACCCGTCGGCAGAGTCGACGACCTCCACCGAAGCCTCGGCCGCTGCAGACCGAACCTGCGCGAGCTGCCGGCGGACCGCGTCGGTGTCGTTCGTCCCCACGCCAAAGGTCGCCGGGTCACCCACGACGCAGACGATGCATCCGTCAAGCCCCACCTCGTCAAACGTGGCGAAAGGTGTGTCCGGTGGTGGATCCCCGCCGAGGCCTCCGGGGACCGAGGAGAGCAGCCCGTGGATATGCGCGTGTGCATCGTAGACCATACGATCACCAATCATGTCATTCCTCCGCAACGTAGACGGTAAGGTCTATCTCAACGGGGATCCCGAGTTGCGCCGGACGCTCATCAGCGGTCACCTCAGCCGCGTCCCTCGCCGGCGCGGATGATCCGGTCCCAGTCGTAGCACGGTTCTATGGGCTCGCCCGGCTCGAGCACGAGGAAGTCCTCGTCGTCCCACTCGCCGGCGGTGAGCTTGAGGAAGAGGCGGATGTCGCCGCGGATGAGCACGAACTCCTTTCCCTCGGCCTCCGCGAGCGCACGACACTGCTCGGCGTACCCGAGGTGCGAAAGCTGCGGCACGTCAATGAATACGACGCGGTTGTTCTTCTCCTCGAGCTCCGGCGGATTGAGCGTCGCCATGATGAACTCCGCGTTCTCCTCTCCGTACATCTCGACGTACTCTTCGTAGCTGCGGTTGAGCCCGAGCGTGTCGGACATCGTCGACTCGCGCAGGTAGTCGTCACCGTCTCCCCGCTCGAGGTACCCGGCGGAGCTGAACGGCGTACTCGGATTCTCCGAGAAGTGCTCCTTGAACGCTTCCTTCGACCCCAGGAAGAGCGTGCAGCAGTCGTGGGCGCGCGGAACGACGAGCGGCAGCCGCCGCGTGCGGATCCCTGCGGTCGAATTGCCGCACAGCCCGAACCCGAGGAGGATCGCATCGTAGGTCACCTCGCCGTCCTCAACCGCGTCGATCTTCGACTGGATCAGGTCACGCAGGAAGGCGCTGCGATCGTGCGCGGCCTTCTCCGTGAACTCGATGTCCACCACGTGCGGCGACACTGCGGCACTGTAGGAAAGCTCGCGGGCGAACACCTCGCACGCGATCAACTTCAGACGTTTTTTCTTTACTGACACGCTACGATTATAGAGGCGCGGGCGGCGTCGCACAATAGAAGCGTCGCCATCAGCCGTTCGCGGCGGGTCACAGGGACCCCTCGAGGCGCTCCTCCACGAGCCGCCTGAACGCGAGGTACTCGGCCGGGTCCTGATCGTAGGGCAGAATGCCGGTGCCGGCGACCGGACGGGGGAGCCGCGAGAGATCGTCACAGAAGTCCGCGACTGCGGCGGTGAGGTCGGCACCGCAGAGGAGCGCGGGTCTGACGTTTCGGCGGACGGAAATGCCGTTGGAGGCGGCAGGCACGCAACCGACGAGCGCGGCGGCAAAGCCCGCCGCGTCGGCGGTATAGTCACAGACGAGTTGGGTCGCTCCGGTCGCCGCAAGCCTTGCGGCTATTGGCGTGGTGTCCCCCCCAAGCACAAGCGGTCGCACCGTCTGCCCCGTCTCGGCAAGCCGGCTCATGATGCGCGCGTGCAGCGGCTCGATCGCCTCGCGATACAGGTCAGGGCCTGTCATGGGAGGTGAGGCCGAGCTGTCAAAGACGATCGCGTCGAGCTTCACGCGCCGGATCGCGGCGGTCCAGGCGAGACAGATCGCCGTGGTGAACTCGAGAAGCGCGAGCGCCGGCGGCTCTGCGCCAAAGAGCCCCATGAGAAGCGGCTCGGTTCCCACGAGCTTCGCGGCGATCGAGACCGGACCGCTCGCGGCGACACGAACCGACGGCGATGCGCCCGGCGAGCCGCGGCTCGCCGCGGGCCCGGCGGAATCGGCGAGCCGGTCCCGGAACCGCTCTGCCGCCTCGAGCAGCAGCGGGAAGCGTCCTGAGGTCTCCGGGTCCGGCGGCGCGAGCTCGCCCGCCTGGAGCTCAGCCGGCAGCGCCTCCATGGACCAGAGCGGCACGGGGATCTCCGGGCAGGCGTCCCGGCCGCCGGCGGCAAGCTCGGCTCCGCACGCTTCGGCCTCCACGTTGTAGACGTCAAGGCCCACGGTCATGAAATCGGCACCGTAGATACGGTGCTCGGCCTCGAGCGCCTCGAGCAGCAGGTCGGCGGACACGGCAACCTCACCGGGGCTTCGGCCAATGAGCGCGGCCTTGTGCTCGTAGATCGCGGGCTCCCAGAGGAGCCGGGTTGCATTCGGCATTCGTCCAGACTACCCGGTCCGCCTCGCATTGTCATCCCGATTGGCGCCTTGGTACCTTTGGGCAATGAAACCAGTGACGACTCCCAGGTACCGCGTCGGTCTGCTGACGGCGATTGTCGCAGCCACGACACTGCTGTTCGCGTGCGAGCAGCGAGAGGATCTCGCATTCACCCGTCCGGACTGGCGTGAGGCGGTGAACCGTGACGTCTCGTTCCCGCTCGACGAGCCGCTGACGCTCCGGGTGGGCCTGGCCCAGGGCATGGACGCGCCGGCGCCGGGGAATGCGAGCCTGCAATGGCTCGTTGAGCGCACCGGCATAACGCTCGAGTTCGTGTCGATTCCTTCGAGCCCGGGCGACGTCGAGTTCGGCCAGATGATTCGCGCCGGCAGGCTGCCGGATATCATCGCCGAGGCGCGGGTCGACCTGGATGAGAAGACGACGCATCGTCTCTTCGTGAATATGCTCGAGTTCGGCGATCTGACGCCCTACTATGCTCGCCTTCTTCGCGAGAGCCCGGCGGCCCGCGCAGGGGCCCTCTCCCGGCTGACCGCGAACGGCGAGCTGCTCTCAATGGGTACGTACGACTCGGCAGCCCGGCCCTTTGTGGGGGTCCTCGCCCACCGGCAGGACCTCTTCACGGAGCACGGCCTCTCCGCTGCAACGTGGCAGGATCTACGGGAATCAATGCAGCGGCTGAAGGAACTGCGGCCGGACTCGTACCCACTGGGCGGCGAGTTCGCCACGATGCTGAGACTGATGCCAAGCTGGTTCGGCTCCGGGTACGACCCGGACCACCTCGTCTACTTCGACACCGGCAGCGGCGAGTGGAGATTCGGCCCCTTCGAGGAAGGCTTCAGGGACTTCGTTGTGTTCCTGGCCGACGCGTTCTCGGCAGGGTTGCTCAATCCCGACTCCATCATCGCGGACTCGACACAGGTCGCCCGCGCCTTCGCCACCGACGGCGTGTTCCTCGCACCGTACACGAGACCCACCGG
>SKQU01000262.1 GCA_007118855.1 Spirochaetaceae bacterium | reverse complement strand
CCCGTCGGCGACGCGGCCGAATGCGAGGCGCACGAAGTCGTCGCGGATGCGATCTGATGAGAGGTCCGCGTCGAATCGGCTGTTGTACAGCGTCGCAAGCGACTCGCCGGCGGGTCCGTCGGCGCGCGCAACCACGCGGTACGGCTCTTCGGAATGGCGGACGTACGGCGCCGATTCGCCCGGGCGCGCACCGGAGACAACCTCGCGGAAGAGCCTGATCTCCCCGCCGTCCGGTCGGACGAGGGTGCCGCTGACGATGGGCGGACGCGCCTCAAAGCTGAACTCGCGCATCGTGATCGCAAGCGAGGTGGGACTCGTCTGTGCGTCGTGATCGAAGGGGAACTCCCAGCGCTGGACGACTGCCCTGCCGGTCGCGTCGGTCTCCGTGGGCTCGGCGAGCGTCATGACCCGATGCCGTACTGCGCCCTCGCGAAAGAAGACCCGCGCCCACGCCGGAGGAACCGCGCGCGGGTTGTCCGCCCAGTAGGCCGGGTTCGCCCAGTAGGCCGACCCGAAATCGCGCGGGTAGCTCACGATCACCACGAGCGCCGTGATCGTGAGCAGCACGAGGAGGGCCAACCCGACCCGTCCCGGCCCGCTCGCGGTGAGCTCGCGCAGTACGTCGCACAGGGGGCGCCTGCGGTTGCTCATCGTGCGGCCTCCGCGGCGTCCACGCGCGGGTCGAGCAGGACGTAGAGCACCTCGAGGATCATCCGCGCCACGACGTAGAGCAGGGTGAACATGAAGGTCAGCGCGACGATCACCATCTCGTCCGGCGTGCCGGCGATCGCCTCGTAGTAGAGCCTGCCCATCCCCTGCCAGCCGAAGACCGTCTCAACGAGAATGGAGCCGCCGAGCGTGCCGGCGAGCCCCAGGATAAGGCCGGTCACGATGGGCGGCGCGGCGACGCGCAGGACGTGGCGGCGCGAGATGATCCGGTCCGGCATGCCCCTGGCCCTCGCGGCGAGGACGTGGTCGCCCTGCGCGATCGTGATCGTCATCGTGCGCACCACGTAGATATACGGTCCAAGACTCGCGAGCACGAGCGTGATGACCGGCAGCACCGCGTGGTGCGAGAGGTCGAGGAAGCGCGCGAATCCTCCTTCCGGCGGGGGTGCGCTGTACATCCCCCCGGAGGGAAAAACCGGGAAGCGGAAGGCGAATACGAGAATGAGCAGGATGCCCACCCACCAGGCCGGAAGCGCGTAGGACACCGCCGACCCGTAGGAGATGATCCGGTCTATCCGGGAACCGACGCGGGTTGCCAGGCGCGTTCCCACCGCGATGCCCACGACCGCCGTGATCGCCATGGCGGTGGTGAGCAGGATGACGGTGTTCGGGATGCGTTCGAGAACGATATCAGCGACCCGGTTGCTTCCCCTGAAGCTGCGCAGCGTATGCGCCTCGCCGAGGTCGAGCGTGAACACGCGCGCCACCATCGCCGGGATGCGGGAGAACCACGGCTGGTTGAGGCCGTACGCCTCCTCGAGCTCCGCGCGCTGGGCGGCGAGCGCCTCCTCGAGCCGGTCCGGGTCGCGGATCGTCTCGGCGAGGCCGCCGCGGATCCCGCGAAGCTGTTCGCCGATCACGGCCTCGAGCATCCGGTCCGAGTAGCCGGTCGCTCCGAGCGTGACGACTACGAGGATCTGCACCGCGACCAGCACGCCGAGCATCGTCAGGCCGCGGATCAGAAGCCGTCGAAGCAGCACGGGCGCCTCCGCTACGGCAGCACGTCGAGGTCGGCGGTGTACTCGACCACCCGGGCGACCCGGTCGCTCGTCGCCGCAAGGTGCAGCCGGTAGAGCCCGGGCCAGAGCGTGTCGGTCACGCTCGCCGGAATGGTCACCGTGAAGGTATTCGCCGACGTGCGGTCGGCGGTGCCGGAGGCGACCACGCTCGCGTCGGCCGGGTCGATCAGGACGTAGCGCAGATCGAGCGCGCCCGGGCCGTCCACCGTGACCGTGTACCGCGCCTCTCGGCCCGGTTCGATGTCCGGTGTCCGCGGCGGGCGGATCGCGATCGTGGGCGCTTCACCGTAGAGCCAGTCGCCGGGCCTGAAGGGGTAGCTCGGATCGCGAAACGCCCGCAATTCGGCGTACTGCGCCGGCGGGTCGTACGCCGCGAGGAAGAAGGGACCGTTACTGATGACCAGATTGTTGTACCGGCCGTGCCACTCCAGGGCGGCGCGGTACCGCGCGACCGCCTGGTCCGCTGTCATGAGCGTCCGGTCACCCACCTGGAAGACGTTCGGCGGGAGGAAGCGCGACTGCTCGAACTGCTGCAGTGTCCTGCGCACGAGCAGGGTGTCGCGCTCCATGACGAGGCTGATCCACGGAACGTTGAAGCGTCCCGCGGCGGTGTCGCTGTACGCGCCGCGGCGCTGGACGAATACGAGGTCGTCCATCGCGGCAAGGATCTCCCACGGCATGTTGAGTCCGGACGGCACCGCGTAGGATGCGATGTACGCTTCCTCAAAGTGCCAGAAGTTGACGTAGACCTCGATGCGGTTGTCGTCGAGGATCCGGAAGCCCTTGAATGTCTCAAGATAGGGTCGCGAGGTAATGCCGAGCGCGGTCTCTATCCGCGTCTTGTCGCGGTCATAGGCGAGCTCGTAGCCCTGCGCGAGCGCGTAGACGACGTCGGCCATCGACATCCTGATCCCGTGGTGCCAGGTCGACTGGAAGAACTTCGAGTAATCGTAGACGATCCGGCTCGTCGCCTGCGCGCCGGCGGCGGACTCCCAACGGTCGGTCTGCGCGTTCCAGATGACCGAACCGGCCGGGAGCGTGATGCTGCCGTCGGGCCCGGCCGTCTCCACGTCGTAGGAGACTCGCACGGGTTCGGGCAGACCGGTGAACGGATGGTTCCACAGCGCCGGGTCGGTGACGCCGCGCCAGATGTCTGTGCTGTAGACGTCGCCGAACCCGCCCACGGGATTCCAGGTGGTGCGCTCGGTCCAGACCCAGAGGTGGCCGATGCGCAGATCGCCTGTCCCGGGGACATGCGCCTCGCGGAGCGTCCACGGCGACCGGGGCCCGGCGGTGATGTCCTGGGTGACGCCGGTCACCGCCGTCTGGGCGGGGAAGCTGTTGGTCGCGGTCACGAGCCAGATCCGCACCGACTCGTCAAGACCCAGACGGGTCATGCGCCGGTAGATCTCGTCGCGCTCGGCCCGGTCGCGGAACTCGCCGCGGAAGAGTTGCTGTCCCAGGCGGTCGAGCTCCTCCTGCTCGTACTGCCAGAATCCCACTTCCTTCCAGCCGGGCATATTGCCGAGCCAGGGCGCGTTCATCTGGTTCACATTCGAGAAGTCGTAGCGCGTGGGCGCCGAGCGGCCCCATCCCTCGGTGTAGATGTGCCAGTCGAAGGACTGCGGGTCGGTCGAGTAGACCGAGAGCACCGCCGCGGCAAAGGGGCGGTAGGAGACGCTGACCATGAAGCCCGCGCGCTCGAGCTCCCT
>SKQU01000110.1 GCA_007118855.1 Spirochaetaceae bacterium | reverse complement strand
CGACTGCGCTACCGGAGCAGGGCTCCTGATAGTCGGTTCCCACCTGCAGGAACGACCGATACCTGCGGGCGATCTGTTCGACGGACTCGTCGCTCATCGTGCCCTGTCCGAGGATCGCCGCATCGACCTCGTAGAAGGTGCGGCTGTTCGCGATTCCGGCCCACAGGTCCAGAAGCGGTCTGAGCGCGACGTCGCGGATCGCCTCTTCCACGTCCTCGACCCCGCGACCCCCGAGCTCGTCGCACAGCTGCGCGTAGTGCCCGTACTGGTTGTCGCGCACCTCGCGGAAGTCGAGGAATACCTGGCTCTGGTACCCGGCGAGCTCGACGTAGAGTCCCCGCTCGGCGAGCTCGCGGCTCTCGCGGATGAACCACCGGCCGCTGCGGTGGTCGCGGAACAGGCAGTACCGTCCGTGCTCCGCGTGCAGACCGAGCGCCTCGCCGAGATCGCTGCGGCGGTGCCGTTTGCCGCCGTCCGGCGACTTCTCCACGTACTCGGCCGAGAGCCTGATCCAGCCCCAGGCCCGCTCCCAGGCATTGTTGTAGAGCACGAGCGTCGATTCGCCGCCGGCTGCGTTGGTGTAGGCGAACACATTCTCGTTCACGTCCCCGCCGTCGGCGACGAGATCGTAGAGCAGGAAGTGATCGACGCCTGAGAAGAGATGCCGACGCCTCATCAGCGGGAAGATCTCCGACTCGTGACGAGCGACGAGCTCGCGGTCCGGCTGCTCGTCGAGGTACGCGCGCCGGTACTCCATCCCGTACTTCTCGGTGAATCCCTCTACCTGGCCGTGCCCGAACATCGGGAGACCGGGCATCGTGACCATCAGCGTGCAGACGCCTATGTACTTGTCGCCCGTGCCGAACTGCGCGACGGCCGTTTCCTCGTCCGGGTTGTTCATGAAATTAACGAACCGCCGCAGGACTTCCTTGTCGAACTCGATCGTGTTCCTGATCGTGCGCCGGTACTTCGCGTTCTCTTCGGCCTTGAGCATGTTCATGAAGGCCGAGTTGTAGACGCGGTGCATGCCGAGCGTCCGAACGAAGTAGCCCTCCATCATCCAGAACGCCTCGGCGAGGAGCAGCGTGTCGGGCGCTTCGGACGCGACCCGGTCGACGACCTCGCGCCAGAACTCCCGCGGCATCGCGGCGTTGAACTCCTCTGCGCTCATGCCGTGCTCGGCCCGCGAAGGGATGTCGCCGCCGGAACCCGGCTCCGGGTACCAGAGCCGCTGGATGTGCTGTTTCGCGAGCGTCATCGCCGCGTCGAATCTGATGATGGAGAAGTTGCGCGCGACGTGCAGGATCGTGTTGATGACCGCCTCGCGCACCTCGGGCTTGAGGAAGTCGAGCTGCGCGGTATCGTTCCACGGCATGGATGTGCCGTCGTTCCCGTGGTAGATGTGTCGCGTCTGCCCGGTCGCGAAATCGAGGCGACGGAAGACGACGGCTGCGTCTGAATGCGAATAGTAGTGGTCTTCCAGATAGACTCCGACGTCGGGTACCCCGGAGAGATTTTCCCCGGAGAACTGGTAGGCAGGGAAGGGCGGATCGGGCACCTGGACGAACCAGTCCGGATGCTCGATCACCCACCGGCCGTCGATCCCCGTGTGGTTGGGCACCATGTCGCTCGCAAGCCGTATCCCGCGCGCCCCGCATCGTTCGCGCAGCCCTGCGAGCGCCTCCCACCCGCCGAGCGCGGACGCGATCTCGTACTCGTAGAGGGCGTACGCCGACGCTTCAGCCTCCGGATTCCCCATGATCTGCTTGATCCGGCGCGAGGCGGCGCTGCGCTCCCACAACCCTATCAGCCAGAGCCCGGTGAAGCCCCAGCCGGCGAGCCGGTCGAGCTCTTCGTTGGGGATCTGGTCGAGCCGGGTGATCTCACGCCGGTAGCTGCGCGACAGCTGGTCGAGCCAGACGAGCGTGCTCTTCGCGATGATCACCACACGCGGCATCCAGTCGCGGTCGGGGGAGAACCGTTCGGGGTCTTCGCCCTCGTACCGGTAGATCCGGGTGGGCCCGGGCCCGGCGAATCCGACCCGGGACTCCTCCTGAAGCACGTCGAGCCCGCGCAGGAGCCGGAACAGATAGTCGCCAAGCAGCCCGCCCCATCGCTCGCGCATATACCCGAGCTGGCGCTCGAGGCTGTGCGGGAAGAGCCGGGCCGGGGTTCCGAGCATCTCCACCAGAGGCTGATCGTCGGGACCGAACGTCGGCTGGTCGTGGAAGTGATCGGCGAGCGCTTCAATCAGCTCGGGATACCCGGTCTCCTCCGCGAGCGGCCCGTCGTCGAAGAGCTCGGCGAAAGGAGCGAAGGCGGGATTCGTGTTCTCCAGCCGCAGCATCAGCATCTCTTCGAGGAGCACCTCGCGACCGGTGCGCCCCCCGTACTCGGCGTCGAGGAAGTCGGCGACATCCGACTCGCCGGAGTAGACCGGCGTGGGCGGGAAGCGCTCGGCGAAGGCGCGGATCGCGGCGTCCACCCGGGAGGCGCCGAACCGCTGTTCGAGCGCGCGGAGCGCCTCACCGACGACCTCGCGACCGTGCTGCTCCCGGTAGAGCCCCACGACGAAGTGGAGGATCTCGTCGATCAGCCCCATCGCGTTGATGTCGCCGGCCCGGACTACCCGGTCGGGGCGGTGAACCAGATCCCGGTCGCGGTTCATCTCGTGAGCGAGCCGACGCGTTGCCTGCAGGTCCGCGAAGATCACGTTGCCGCTCAGCGCATAGAGTGATCCGCGGATCCGGTACTTCTCGCGCGCCTCGCGTGTGATGTGAAGCTCCCGCAGGAGCGGGTCGTCTATCACGGCGCCCCCATGGTACGGCGTCGGCGCTCCTCAAACAGCCCGCGCAGCACATCGCGCAGCTCGTCGTGGGCGCAAAGATCCGGGAGCGGCGTCGTGCGGTAGCTCCAGTTCTCCCCGCTCACCGTGCCGGGCGTGTTGACCCGTTCGCGAAGCGGATCCTCGGGAACGAGACCGTCGACGAGCGCGAGCAGGTCCTGGATCTGAAAGACGCACAGAGCCGAGCCGGTGCGCAGCAGGCCCCGTGTGACCAGGCGAGCGGTAGGCGGGTCGTACTCTTCAGGGGGTTCTCCGGGCAGACCCAGACTGGCCCAGAAGCCGTGCCGGTCGTCGTCTTCGCGCCACCATCCGCGCATCGTCGAGGTATCGTGTACCGAAGGTGCACAGACGGTGAGTAGGGGATAGTCGGCCGGCCGGATGTGCGGCCGGCCCGCCTCCTTCCACCGCTTCGCCCAGCGCGGGATGCGCAGCCCGAGGATCCCGAGGTCTGCCAGCACACCGGGCACACAGTCGGGGATCGCCCCAAGGTCCTCGGCGCAGGCGAGCATCCCGGTCGTCTCGCGCATGAAGGTGAGAAGCCGCCTGCCCTGCTCTTCCCAGAGCCGCTCGGACTCGCTGCGAAGCTCGTCGGCGAGCGCCTGGAAGCCACGCCGCT